>CAZVSE010000032.1:0-17104 GCA_964629445.1 uncultured Ruminococcus sp.
TCTTTGGCACGCCGTATTCTTCAGTACAAGAGGGAGGATTCCCCAGCTCAACCAATTTCACCCAAACAGGCTCGCCGTTGTGTCGCTCAGTCGTGAGGTATTCCACGCCCGGCAACATCGGCGGATTGAGCCACTCCATACCACCGTATCGTGAGGAGCGATAAAAACAGCCAGGATAAAGCATACATTCCTTTGCGACATTCTCTGCGCTTTCCTTCGCAACGTCATCCGCATACGCTTTGGCTGACGACAGCGTGCTGGCATCTCCTCCATCCACATACGCCTTGACGACCTTCGTTTTGGGGACGTTCTCGCTCGTGTTGGACATCTCGTTATCGAGCAGCAACGCCTCGCCCTCGGGGTCGATTTGAATAACGCAGCTGTCCGGCATATCGCCGCTGCCGACATAGACGCCGTTGGCGTTGTCAATCCCCACCTTGGCGTCGGCGATCATCTTCTCAATTTTCGCCTGCGCTCTCTGAAGACTACCCTCAAATAGACTTTTAGCTTTAGTGAGCGCCGTCGATCGATCTGCGTACCGCACCCGTCCGTCAATGGTGTAATCAATAACATCGTCGTTCTCCGCCACCAAGCGCACGACCGCTTCGCCACCGTGCTGTGTCCACTCGAACGGCAGATCAAACGCGACTTTACCGTCGCTCACCTTGAGTGGATCTGTCTTGTCGTACTTGTTCACATTGTCGAGATAATCGAGATATAACGTATACCCGCTCTGCAGGAACGCAGGCAGGACAAATTCCACACGTGTGGCATTGTCTTCTCCTTGTACGCCCGCGTCCTGCACGCGTCGCGGTGTGATCCGTAGTTTTTCATCCACCGTCCACGTGATCGTTCGTATTGCCATAGTTTAGCCTCCTTGTACAGCTCGGATGAGCTGCTCGAAATAGTCGTCGTCAGGCTCTTCGACCTGTTTCTTCGTCTCAGTATATATGCGGCTGAGAACACGCGCTCGCTCGTCATCGGTCATATCCGACCAATATAGATCAATGTTTTTCTTCTTGCCGTAGGCGTTTTCACGCTGCACGGTATAACGCACTTTATCTGCCGTCAGATCCTCGACTGCCTGCCGATTGACCTTACCGACCAGCTTTGCAAGTTCGGAATAATCAATACCGAGCTCGTCCGCTTTTTCTCGTGTCGGCTCAGAGGGAATAGCGCGGCTGCCCTGATCCTCGTACAACGCCAGGATCAGCTGGCTGATCTCATCGTCGCCGGTGGCGCGCTTAACATTCATCGGCAAAATCGCCTGTTGGAACGCGTTAAGCAACGTTCCCGTAGCGTCAGCCTTACCGGTGCGGTAAACCTCATTTCCCCATATATCCAACTGTGGCTCTAACAAATAGGTAAGCCCTGGGACCTTTGCCATCACTTGATTGACGATGGTCTCGAAGTCGCTATCCCCTGTTGTCTTTCGCTGTACGGGATCGATCGCACGAGCCGCCTGCCCCAAGAGCGTGGGAATACTTTGGCTAACGACATTTTCCGCGACCGAAGCGACCGTCGCAGATGCGCCCGCATCATACCCGCCGAGAATATCGTATAAGCTCTGCAGCATCGTCAGTTCAAACAGGCTGTCCGTGCCGTCCATCACGGCGCCGAACATAGAACCGAGAGACAGCCCATCTTCCCGAATGCGCTGTGCCATACTTGCGCCCATAATGAGAGGCGCTGCCGTCGGCTGCAGCCAATCGAGCGTGATGGAAGTGTTTCCGATTTGGAAAGAGTTCTCTTGTATGCCTGCAAGCTCGTCTGCGGCGCGTTCCTTCTCGGTCTTGCCCCAGCCGGTATTGAATAGCCCGAAGCTGCCCAGCAGGATGCCGATACCCCACAACGTGACACCGGTCATTCCTTTTGCAATGGTGTTGATCGCCTCGGCAGCCGTTTTGCCGTTTTTACCCTTCACCGCGCCGTACAGATCGAACGCACCCTTGACCAGCCCGATGGGCGAGTGGTAGAACGACTGTGTAGCGATATTCGCCGGCGTTTTGTGGAAGGGGATCACCACATCCACCGCACCGCCGATCTTGCTCCGTTTTGCTTCGCTGATCAGATCTGACATCCAGTTGTCCGCGGCGAAGATCGCCTCCAACGCCCGCTCAAACGCGAAATCCTTCCCCGCCTCGGAGATCTCCGTCTCACCGTGCGCCACCATATACTGTCCCAGTGCATTCACATACGCGTTCTTAAAGAAGGGGTTATCCCCTTTACCCAGCATACCGTAGTTCCACGTGCGTAGCTTCTCCAACCATTCCGGCTTAAAATATTTGCGATACGGCTGTAGTGTTCCTTGCTCGGGGCCGTATTTCTGCCCTCTGTGTTCCTTCTCTGCGAGAGCGGCCTCTGCCGCCTCCTGCAGCTTGCCACTCTGCATAAGCTGTCGCCCCTGCTCCGTGAGGCTCCAACCGAATTGTGCGTTGCGCTGCTCGGGTGTCATCAGCTTCAGCCTTACGGCGAGCTTCTCCAACAGCGTGGCATTCATGCTGTCCAGAGATCGCACGCCCTGATACCCGAGGTTAGAGGACACGTTGCGGATGTGCGTCTTTACATTGAACAGCATCGCGAATTTGCGCCACTCCGTCAGCACTTCCCATTTTGTGTTGGGGATCTTGCTTGCAAGAAGGGTATACGCCTCATCCATTGCCTGCTGCCACTCGACAGAGCCCTCTTCTGCGTTCTGCATACGGGATGCCGCGTCGATGAGCTTCTCCGTCTCCTCGTTTGTCAGTCTGGGTAAGCCAAGCAGATCGGTGAGATAGTCGCGTATCTCGGTGTCGTTCAGGCCGTCGTTAGCGGCATCTTCCGTGATTTCGGTCGCCAGCGTCCAAGCATCAGCAGCAGAATCTGCTTTGTTCTTTTTCGCTACGTCAGATTTCGCTTTTCTCTCGGAGCGCGTCACCGCCTCTTTGATGGCGCGGGATATCTGCTCAGGCACTTCGACCTTGTCGAGGTTTTTGAGGATATGCAGCACCTGCTCCGGCTGTATGTTGCCGTTTTTGAGCATCTGCTCCAGCGTATCCACGAACTTTTGTGCAGCGACGTCCAATTGCTCATCCGCGCCGTCAAACAACATTTTGTTCTCGGTCTTGCGCGCGGTGCGTTGGGCGGCGCGCAATATACCCTCGGGGGTCAGCCGCGCCTGCATGGCGAACGCCTGCACCGCACGACCGAGCTCCGTGCCCTTGCGGGATGCACCGGCGATTAGTTTCATATACAAATCGAGGTTGCCATCGTTGAACGCGTCGTTGATCATTACCTCGGCAGCGGCAACATCCACGGAGTTGAACATATCGTTTTTGTTGAATTTTAATATCCGCCTTTGCAGATTTCTGCTGTATTCGGGGTTGCGCAGCTTCTCTTTTGCCTTCTCCAGCGTCTCTTGATTGGAAACAGGGGTATAGGTCTCGCTGTGCTCCTTCAGCTTTTCTACCGCCGCATCGCTTTGATTGGCATCTGTGCCTCTTTCGCGCTTTTCGTAGAATTGCCGTTTTTTCGGGCCCTGCTCGCCCTCGTCGAGCGTGTTGCCCTCCCGATCTACCGAGGGGTCGCCCTGATAAAAGTCTGGCTTACCAGTCTCCGCAATCTCCGGCGGCAGGAAAGAATTTTGCTTATTCGAGGAATTTTTCGGCGCGTTTTGCATAGACTGGGTATTGACACGAGGATTATTTTGTGATAATCTTGTGTCAGATGCAGAACCGATGGCTAGTCCCTCATCACTTTTCGAAGCGATCATACTAGCGGATGTAGGTTCTGCATTTTTCATTTCTTGATAAACAAAAGCAGAACCATCCGGCATAAGGATTCGATGAGATTTGTAATGATTTTTTCCGGTTTCTTTTACAAGAATACCCATAACACCGGGTGTTCCGTTAATCACTACCGGTGCAGCAATAGTAACAGTATTGTGACCTCTCCCTTTATGATTGTCGCGATTGTGTATTAATTTGCCTCTCTTAAGCACCTTTGGCACAGCCAGCCACGCAGCACATTCTGCAGGGGTGTTTATATACCCCACGCTCACATCAATATCCTTTTCGCCGATTTGGATAATACCAAAGTTCTGTCGATCAACCTGATAGCCCAACTTTTTGAATTCTTCAGAAACCGCCTGCCGCGCGGCGAGTTTATTCGTGTGGTGATAATTGATATTTGCCACTGAATCCATTTGATTGATTTCATCCAAATGCTCACGCAGTTGCTCTTTTATGCCAATCTCATTATCACCTTTCGCGATAAAATACACCACACTCCCCTCTCTTGTCTGCACCCCATTCTCCAGCGCACGCATAAACAGTCGCTCCACCACCGCAAGATTGGTGTGGGAGCGGCTTTTTTTGTTGCCCATCGCCAGCCGCATCTTGTCGATCGCCTGCACGAAGGCGTTGCCGACGGTAGCGTCACCGTTCACGATCGCTTTCGCAAAGCCGCTCTTGTACAGATTCTTACCGATCCAGTCCGCGACCACCTCGTATTCCGCGCCCGGGAGATCGAGCTCCTTGCCGTTCGCGGCGTACCGCTCCATCACCTCGGAGATCGCATCGCTCCACGCCTCGTCACCGAGCTGCGCCTGCACGATGTCGGCGAGCTGGTCCCACTGCTGCGTCCCTTCGACGCTGTGAGTGATCTCGTGCTTTGTGAGGAAGTTGACCACCTGCTCGGTCGTCGCTTTTGGGCTGATGGTTATGATGCCTGTCTCGGGGTCATACTGTCCGCCAACCTGCTCGATCTCGCCGTCAAACTCCGAGAGATCCCCGAACACGATCTGTCGGCCTGTACCGGCGGCGATGTCCGCCACCATATCCGTGACGTCAGCCGAAACATCAAAGGCCGCCGCGCTCTGCCGCACAGTGTGGTCGAGCGCACGCGCTTTCTGCGCATCCGTCGACTGGCTGTCGCGCAGCATCTTACCGACCTGATAGGCAGACATGTTGCCGGTATTGCCGCTCTTTATAGCAGCTTCGAGCTGCCGTGCTGTTTTGTACATCTCTGTCGTGCGAGCATTGTTTAGGCCTATGCCGATCGCTTTCTCGAGACCGCCCTCTTTCTGCAGATAACTTTTGCCGAGCTTGGTTGTGTCGCGCAGCATATTGCCGTAGCCGATACTGCTGAACACCGCGGCACTGCCGCCGCCGGAGCCCATACCCGCGACCGTCGCCCACAGCACGTCCGCCGCCTTGTCACGCAGTGCCATCTTCCGCGCTTCGGCAGAAGAATGCCCCTCACTCTCATAAGCGGCGATCTGACGGGACAAGTCGCTGTTACCGCCCTGCAGAACACAGTCGGCCGCAAGGTTGGCAAGCTCGGTGATTGCTTCTTCCGTTCCCTCAAGCCCGCTCTGTTTGAGAATGTTCTTGACGATCGCAGACAGACTCTCCGTGCCGCCCTTGCCCTTCATTGCCAGCAGGTTATCCAGTGGCAGCTTTTCGATCGCCGCCTCAATCGCGCCGCTCGCGACGGAGCCGACCGCGATCTGCCACCCCTCGGCGCCGCTCTCGTAGAGCTCCTTTGCCTTGTGCGTGGCCGCGTTCGCACCGGCAACAGCAAGATACCCGCTGCCGAGCGTAGCACCGCCCACCATTGCATCCGCACCACTCATCGTTGCCTGATACAATGTGCCCGCAAGCTGCGCGATAGTATCACTGCCGCCCGCGTTCTTCACAGCCTCGTTAATATCCGCCGCCGTCTCACCGCGGATGGTGTCGGCGTAGTTCTGCAACGAGTGCGCCGTGCCGTACGGGCTGTACTTACCGGCGACACCTTCGGAAACGTCGTTGATTGCCGCGACCACCGCACCGACAAGGTTGGCGGGGATGGTGGCGATGTTCATCATGGCTTTGCCGAAGTCACCTGCCCGATCATACCGATCGATATTGTCTAACTGTTCGGCAGTGGTATAGCGCTGCTCGAGGATGTGCTTCATATCCTCGAGGTATTCGGCGGCGGCGTTCTTGCCGGACACGTTATACAGATAGTTGTACACCTTTCGCTCGTCATCGGTGAGCCACTTGGCATAGGCGTACTCTTTGGAGTTGCCAATCTCGCCCGCTTGCTGACTCATCGTTTGCTGATCGGCAACCGACGCGGCAATACGGTTGGATTTTTCAAAACGATCCCAGCCGTATTTCTTAGCCAATTCATCGACATTTTTGTCCGTCACCCACTGTCCGTCAACATAGCCATAGCTGTCAATAGCAACAGGATATAAGCTGTCGTATGTGTCGACGTTTACTGCACGATAGTTGGTGTCCTCATCGTGCCGAGTCACACCGCTCTTAGCATCAAAATCCGCGTTTTTAGAAACAGTGCCGTACTTATTTCCAATGAGCAAAGCCCGCTCGAGGAGATTACGCTGCGCTTTCAACGCGTCGATCTGCCGCTGCAGCTCTTTGCTCTCGCTGGTGTTCCACCACGCGGGCAAGGTGCCGAACGGAAGGGATGTGTCGGTGGACCAATTGGCCGAGGTGGCGCGTTCCGCCTCTCCTGAGTTGCGCATCTGCTTTTGCAGCTTCGCGATCTCTGCGTCGTACGCCTCTACCGTCTGATACTGGTAGTTGCTGACGTCGGTATTCCCGTAAATCGCATTGTGCCGCGCGTCTGCGTACGCTTTTGCCTGCCCCATCGCCGTATCCTCAAAGCGTAACGGACCGATAAAGGGTTGGCTGGCTGCCGCACGCGCGCTCTTTCTTTTTTCGAGCCAAGTATCCATCGAAGATGGGGCGGCCACTTTTTTTGTAGATTGATCGGTTGGCTTTTGCGTAATTGCCGCACGCGCGCTCTTTCTTTTTTCGAGCCAAGTATCCATAGCAGCCATATCTTCGCGCTCCTCACTTCAAGTACATATAGTTTTTGTTTTTATCATCATACGTGTTAAACTGAGCGATATATCTCTTCGCTGTATCCTTGTCAACGCCTTCGCTTAGCAGATTCTTGTACAGTTCTTTAAGTGTAATCGTCTTTTTAACACCGTTTTGGTCGACGTAAGCGACTTGGTCGTTGTCATCGATCTTGCCATGCCACCAACTCCATTCGGTATCTTCTCCAACTTTCTTATACTGTCTAGCCGCCCAACTTGGCACTGTGGTTGATTCAATAGAAGCGATAAAGGTATTTGCTTGATCTTCACCCCAACCGTACTGATTCCCCAAAGCGTACACATAGTTGTCCAAAGCATCAGCGCCACCGCTTTTGTATACGCTTTGCGCTTCAGCAAACGTCTCATCCGTCCAAGCTGGCGAGCTTGGGCTCGCCGCTCTTGTTGCCGCTACCACACTACCGTCCTCTTGCTGCACATATCCAGCCTTAAGCATATCAAGGAAGTAGTCCTGCGCCCGCTTCTCCGCCTCCGCCTCGGCTTCGAGCTGCGCATTGTAGCGGCTGGTAGCGTTCGTCTGAGCATTCTGCATCACGGTAGACCACAGCTGTGTAAGGTAGTCATCGGTGCTCGCGTTTACCTCGTTAGCGTAAGACACCTTATCTTGCTCCGCCTGTGCCAGCACCTGATCGATTGCCTGCTGCGCCGCGGTGACGTAGTCCTGCTGCTGTTGGCGCGTCTTCGCGTCCGCATTGCCGCGCATGACGGAGATCGCGGTCTGCTGACTGCGGCTAAGCCCGCTGTCGGTGAGACCCATATCCGCCATAGAGTTCTCGAGGTTTTTGCGAGCGACCAGTTCATCTATGTAGTTGCTGTCATATTGACCTGCGAACTTTTTCGGTGCCTCATCAATGGTCTCTTGATATTGCGACGTGGTGTTTTGCGCAGCGCTGTCGATAACGGCGCTTTGGTTCGCGATCTTCTGCGCGGCCGTTTCTTTGGTTTTAGTAGCGGTCTCATCGTATGTTGTCTTTCCTGCCGCATTCTCCTCGGCGAGGATCTCCTCGTAAGTCTTTCCTGTTCCTCTGGTTGCCATTTATCGTACCACTCCTTGCGGTTTCATTTTAATTTGAATACCGTCCACCGCCATTGCGCCGTCGCTGTCGAGACGCAAACCAAACAGGCGCACGCGGTGGATGTTCGGCGTTAACCGATTGGTGCGGATATACCCCGGATCGCGCTCCTGATGGTCGCCACCGTTTTCGATGAGATAAGCATCTTCGACGGTATATTCGTCGGTAATGTAACTGACACGCACAGTATTCTCCGGACTGTTCGCAACGCCAATATATAACTGTGTAATTGCTTTTTTGAGATCCCCCCGCCCAAAGTCAAACAGCTTCGTCGTGAAACTGCACTCGATTGGCTCGCCATCATCGTCCTCACCCTCGAGGGTGTATGCGATGCCACCGCTCGCCAGCAAACGAATCTCATCACCCGTCGACACCGCCGATAAAAAGCGTTCACCATCTTTGCCGAGTTTCCATATATACCATGGCAGTGCGCGGTTGGCTTTTTTCTCGCTGGCGTAGTAGGTATAGCTTTGAAGCGCCGAGTTGCCGACGTCCAGCAGATACGCCGTGCCATCGGGCAGGATCAGCATATAATGCCCCTTGTATTCCGTCGCCGTCGCGGCCTTCAGCTCGTCGGCGGTGTGCTTCTCGAGATCACGGCGAATGAGCGCGGTGATATCCCGCACGTTGCGCTCGCTGTATTGATTAACGCTCGTCAACATATACACGTGCGCATCGCTCGTCGCCCACACGAGGCGGTTGTTGACCAACCGGATGGTATCGGGGCAGTCACACCCGATCGTCGGATGCAGCGGCGTCAGCGGGAATTGCGCCGTCAACGCCGCAATGTCTGTCACCGCGCCACTGATGAGGTCGTCCGCGGTGATGGCGTTGCCCGCCACATACTGCGAACAGTAGATCTCCCGCTCTTTGAAGATCACTAACAGTTCCCCTTGCTTGCCGAAGCCGGTGACCTTCTGATCGGCATCACCGACGTAGAAATAGTTGTTTTCAGGGAAATACAGCGGCTTATTGACATCGCTCCAGTGGACAAGGTGTGGCTTGTCGGGGTTGCCGGTGACGAACAGTCGCGTACCGCTGTCGAGACCGCTGCGCGCGCCGCCGAACCACGCAGCCCGCGTCATACGGCAGATGGTCTCCCGTTGCCCTTCCTGCGTCTTTGCCACGGTGACGACGATATTATTGGAAGTGGCTGCGGGTAAAGGCACGACGCTAACCCCAGAGGCATCCCGCGCCTCGAGATGCAGATACCCCTTGTTCCAATGAAAAAAGCAGGCGATCTTATTGTCCACGGTATCGCCGAAATCAACATCCTCGTAGGATAGTACCGTTCCACTGACGTTTTCGATATAGGCGGTATTTGACGTTATACTCTCGGAGGATGGCGGCGAAATTTCCACATTATAGGTTTCTTCGCCAAGCGTAATCTCCACTGTGATTGATACACGGTCGAGTTCCTCAATCGGCAGATAGAAGTTTCCCCTCTCGCCATCCGTAGAAAAGGAGCATTGGAACTTCGGCGTCAACATATTGTAATCCTCGAATTTGACATTACTCACCGACCCGTCCTCGTTGCGCCGTTCTACCGTCACCTGTGGTATGTATGGAGAAACAGAAAGCATATTCTCGCCTTCTTTCGCTGCACGATAGGTTGTGCCGTCGCTGGCGAAGAAAAGATACGGTTCATAGTTCGTGTCGTTCGTATCCTCGACCTTGACTCCTAACACCGTATCTTTGCCATCAGTACGAGCGGATATGTCGATCCGTCCGAGGATATCTGCGCCTTCGTTTGAAAAGGAGTCTGCCTGCACTTTGATCTGTGTCTCATCCTCACCGACAACGCGAAAAACGATCTCCTCCCGCTCGCTGATGCGGCTCTTATTTAGCACGACAATGGAGTCGCTCCTGTCGCCACTCTTTTTTAAGCCGGGGCGGGTACGCAGTACACCCTGATGCCACCACATATTGCGCACGTCGGTGAGCTGATTATCCTCCACCTGTGTCGGCAGATCGGACAGGTTGACCCCGCCCTCGAGCTTCGGGACGGTAACTGTCACGCCGCTTTGTCCTTGCATTGTCGCGTATTGCATAGCCTTCGCTCCTTATCTTGTAAATTGCCCCGTTCCTCGCAGGCGAGACAACACCTGCGATTTCTGCTCGGGTGACATTTTCGCCATAGCCGCCTGATGCTCTGGCGGCAACTGCGCAAGCAGTTCCTCGATCGACACATCGCCACCCAGCGGATCGTCACCCTCCGACGCAGGGGCCTGCATCTGCGCCCGCTCGCGATAATCCCGCAGGATGCCGTCGCGGTTGGGGATAGCGCCCTTCGGCAGGTTCTCCAGATACTGATCAAGGCTGATAGCGCCTTTTTCAAAAAGCTTGTCCAGCGTCTGGATGGTCTGGACCTCGCTCCAGATACCTGCCGCGCCCACGTCCACACGGGCGCTGATCATCAGATCCCGATATTTCTCACCGTCGAAAGGCGTGTACCATTCGCCGTTCTCGTCCTCAATCTTCAGCATACGCTTACCGTACATCGACACCCAAAAATCCGCCCACACGCGGGCAATGTCCTCGATAAAACCGTAAAATCGGTTCTGCAGCAGCTGCATCGGCATCGTGGCGGCTTCGCGCACGGTGATGATTGCCGAAGTATTGTCCGGTCGCATGTTGCCGAGTGCTGCATCGTTTGCGCCGCTTTGCGTCAGCGTGTTAGTGATGAGGCTATTAACCATATTGTCAAACTGCGGTGAGAAGGCAGGTGCCTGCGCATAGCCGATTGCATCGGTAATACGTCCTGTGTCATTGGTCACGTGAAGGATCTGACCGGGGTCGTTGGTGACAGGCTCTTGTATCATACTGTCGTCCACCAGCATAATGGGCATACCTTCGCGGATGAGCGCCTGCGTCGCCGCTACGATCGTGCGGTTGATGGTGATCTGGTTAGGCACAAGGTGTGTAACCTCACTGTCACCGTAAATGCAGTTTGCGGGTTCCTCCCAACTGAGCTTAGCGATCGGATAAAGGCGGATTCTCATATCCCACGCAGGGCGGATGACTGCGCCCTTCACTACTTCCACAGCCTTGAGCGTGTATTGCTTGCCGTCCTTGTGCCACTCTTTGTAAAGTTTAGTCAGCACCGTGGTCTTGCGCGCATCGGTCGGCTCATTCTCGCTGACATTGCCCGCGAGATAGTCCTTTTCCTCATCGGGTCGGATCTCATTGATGACCGACGAAGGACGTCCGTTACGGCGAGCGATCCGCTTGACCTCGTCGACGCTCTTTCGCTGGGCGATGATGATATACGGCTGCTCCTGTACGTCGTCGAGATTGGGGTCGCCGAAATAGACGTTCTCGATATCCAGCACCTCGCAGCGGATATCGCCCAGGATCGGCTCTTTGTGTGCTGCGTCGGCATACAAGCCGGTATTCTCTCGCTCATCCCAGTAGGTATGCACCACACCCGTGCCGGTGATATACGCCTTACGCAGAGCTTTGTTTTTAACAATGCTCAGTTTGACCCGCTCGGCGGTGGTCTTGAAATAATCCGACATCGACGCCATCACGATGCCGGTCATTTCCGCCGCAGGAATGTCCTGCCCTTCCATAAGCGCTGTCGCATCCTCGCTGTCGCGGATCTCCTCGCGGCGGCGCTGTACGTTCTCGCGGATCGTCTTGGTGTTCGGCACACCCTCGGCAGAGTAGTTGACTGCTACCTCAGCCGCGCCCACTATCGCCATCTTGTAATCGCCGATGCGCTTAATAACGTTATAGCGTACGAGCGGTTTTTCGTCACCGCAGTTTGCACCGTGCCATTGGTTGCCGATATAGAACCGCTCGTTGATCTTATTCTGTTCATACAGTCCTCGCGGCTCGAGCTTGCTCTTGAATTCCTTGCCGCGCTCGTATTCCTCAAATACCCGCTCAGGGGCGTGCCACTTTTTTTGTTCCACTGTCCTGTACTCCTTTCATTCTGAACACTTAAGAGATACCACCACAACGGATGGTATCTGTTAAATCCTCAGAGCCACACGTTTGGCGCAACGTCCCGCACGCGGTCTGCCGGTCGCGGGATCGAGGCGCGCAGCTGATTATAGTTCGCCGCCATCATCTGATGAGAATCGCCGTCGTTTTCGCCCTGGGCGATCAGCATCCCGATGCCCCACGGCATCACGCGCACGGCAACATCCTCGCTCACTGGCAGCTCGTCGTCGATCTCTTCGATAAGAGCGAACGTGCCGCGGCTAACGTGACGAACATCCGCGAGGATCTGATTGATCACCGGCACAGCGCGCTTATAGATCTCGGCGTTCTGCTGTGCCGACACGTTGCCGTGGCTGTCGGTGTAGTTGAGCAGCTGCAGCGTGCGGTCGATAAGCTCCCTGCCGGTCATTCAGCCTTCACCTCAGCGGCTTTGGGTTTCTTGTCGGCAGCCTTGCCCTTTTTCACCTCAGCGGCTTTGGGTTTCTCGGCGACCTCGACCCAGCCCTGCGCGATCAGCTCGTCGCGCTTCTGCTTGCTTTCGGTGACCTTATAGACGTTCCCTGCCGGATTATTCAAACGATACATTCCGTTCACTCCTTGCTTTATTTACAGATAGAGGGAGAGCCGAGGGCGTTCCCTCGGCTCTCCGCTGTCTTATTCGACGACCGCCCAGATCGTGCCCTTTCGGCTGTTCTTGACGAACAGATCGTAGTACACACGATAATTGACGGTATATGCGTCCATTTTGATGTTCTGATCAGGGGTGAAGGTGCGGGTCTTCTCAGTCTTCTTGACGAGGCTCGCGCCGTTCTTGGGCATCGCCAGCAGACGGATGCTCTTCGCCTCCGCCGCAGGCACAAAGCCGCCCTGTTCCTGACCGACAGTCTTGCCGTCATAGAACGTGTACGCGGTCTTCATACGCGCCTCATCCACGGGGAGGATGGGACAGCCGTTGAAGGTGGTGACCTTCATGTTGATGCTGCCGCTCTTGAAGTCGGACACGACCAGATGGCGAGAGATCGAGGGGCTGGTGACCAGCGCCGCATAGAATTCGTCATCCACGAAGGCGACCATCTCCTCACCGTAGCCGTTCGCTTTGCGCACCTTGAGCATCGCGTTCTGCAGTGTGATGAGCGCATCGTCACCCATATCGACGGTCTGCCCCTCGGTGACGGCGAGACCGCCCAGCTTGGACAGCACGTAGGCATCCATTTCGGGCGCAACCTGCGTGCGCACGAACTCGGTCGTTTCTCTGCCGATCAGGTTGGAGATGCCGCTCTCGTCGCTGTCCTGTGCGTCCAGAATGAACTGGCGACCGCGGTCCATCTGCAGCGTGAAGGGCGTTTTCGTCACCGTGATCGCGCCGCGGGTATAACCCTCATCGCGATCATAATCGGCTAGCGCCGACACACTGGATTCAGCGATGTAAACGGTCTTAGTGCCAATGAATTTGGCACGCAGGGATTCGTCGGCAAGAAAACCGGTGGTAGCTTTCTGCACCAACGCGGTATCCAGCTCTTTGGTCAAGGCTTCATTGTAGGCAATAGAATTGATAGGCATAATTTCTTTCCTTTCTTTTTGTGTTTAAATTTTTATGAGGCTGATTTAGCACCGGCACGCATCGCGATGATAAGCGGATCTTCTTCGTCATCGCCTGTACTCGCACGGCTGCCGGTGGTTGCCGCGGCTGCCGCGGCCTGCTGCTGTTGGTTCTGCTCGATCGCCTTGCGTTCCGCCCGCTCATAGCGCAGCGCTGCCTCACACAGCGTGATCTTTTTCGCGGCGGCCATCTGCACGATCGCTTTCGGAAGGTCGCTGAACTTTTCGTACTCGGGACATTCCTTCTGCAGCTCGATAAACTCCGTCGCCAGACGGTCGCTCTCCTGCTGCCGATCGTTCTCCACCTCCTGCGCCTCTGCCTGCTTGCGGCTGTCATAGGCGCTCTGTCGCTGACGCCGCGCATCCTCAAGCAGAATGTCGGCGGCGCGTTCGTTGCCGCCTGTTTCCTCGAGGAAACGGCTGCGCAGCATCTGATCGTTGGCATCGACCAACATATCCACCATCTCGTCCATTGACTTGTTACAGCCCGCAGCAAGCACCTGCAACTTTTGCAGAATCGGCTCATTCTTCAGACTTTTCTGAATAATAGTTGCCGCCTCGTCGAGTGGGATTTCACGATCCTCGTGGTTGAATTGGATCGGGACGGTGATCGGCTTGACCTCTTCGGTCGGTTGCGCCGCAGCATCGTCGGGGTTGGGCGGCGGTGTGGTGCCCTCTCCGCCCTCTGCCGTCTCCTGCTGAGACTGGGTGTCCACCGCAGCTTCCGCCGACAGGGCGGTTTCCTCGGTGTTTTCTGCCGTTTCCGCGGGTATGGTGTCCACAGCGGCTACAGCTTCCATATTCTCGTTCATACAATTACCTCCTGCCGCATGGTGAGCGGCGTTTAATAATCAAAAACGGCACAGGATCTACACCCTGCACCGTCTCTGTCCGTGTGTTATTTGCCGTATTCCGCGGCGTTTTCGTCATATTGCGGTTGTTTGTCACCGTCGTAATTGAGGAAGTTCGTGTTCTCGTGTGCGCGTCGGCGAGCTTCCCGCTCATCCGCGTCGGTGATCGTCGTCTTTTTGAGCGGCTCTTCTGGTTTTCGTCCGCGCACTCGATCGAACATCTCTCGGACGCTTTCTCTCTCACACCACAGCTGTACAACAAGATGTAGCATCAGCAGCGCCGCGTTCACGGCGAATAAAGCAATCAATATCGGCATAAACTCTCTCCTTTACATCCAGCCGCGCACCATATCGCGCGTCGTCACCGTTGAGCGGGCGGGCCGCGCCTTTTCTGTGGACGGCTCCCTCTGCGCCCAAAACTCGCGGATCATACTCGCCGCGCTGTCAGGCGCGTCGTCGTGCTCGGCTGTTTCGTTATAGTCGCATATCTGGTTGATGTATTCCGCGTCCGTCCCTTCCACGAAGATAACGTTCTTCCACTCCGCTTTCAGATAACTGGTGATCTTGAGAAATTTGTTCATATCCTCGTGGTAGGAGCGCACCCGCGCGTGTTTTTTTCCAAGATCCCGCGCCAGATACCCTTTATCGGCGTTATTCTCGCAGGAGATGCGTCCGGCGTTGAATTTCCGATGCAACGCGAGGATCTCATCCTCGACGTCGTCGATGTGCCGGTGCCACAGTCTGCCGTAGAGATAATACTTGTCGCCTTTTTTGCGACAGATCGTAAACGCGGTGTAATCGTCGCCGCCGTATGCGGCATCGATGTGGCTGTTCCCCTGCTCGACGAGCGCCGGATCAGCGCCGGTCTGCGGGTCGCTGAAGATCACGTCGTCACTTGCGATGTGTCGTAGTTCATAGTTGGCAGCAAACAGCGCCGCTGTCATATTCTTGCGCAGCTCGGCGAGCTCGGCTTCGCTAATCAGCCCCGTGGAATAGCAGTCGTGCCGCTCAGGGTTTGGCATCAGCGCGAAAGCATCGTCCTTATGCCAGGGTGTGCCGGTGTTATAAATGCGCCCGCCGCGATTGAGCACGTTGCGCAGTTCCTGATAGATGAGCTTTGTGCGGTCCCGCTCGGCTTTGGATAAGCGATCCTGCAGGTTGATGATATCGTCGGTAAAGATGCGGTCAAAGTGTTTACCGGTAATGCTGCTGCCGGCGCCCATACCAACAAGCTGCGCTGTGCCTCGAATGTCGGTGGATAGGTTCGTGCTGATCTCGTTGGCGGTCGCGGTGGTGAGCACCAGCTGCACGCCGTAGATTGCTTGCACAAACACCTGCATCTGCGGACTTTCGAGGATCTTGCGCACCTGCGCGATCACTTCTTTGATGTCCGTGTCCGTTTTTCGCATAAACAACGTGCGCACATTCGGCAGCAGGATGATAATCAGCGCCAGCGCGATGGACACGCAGGTGGTCTTAAACGAACCGCGGTGCGCCTGCAGGGTCTTATCCTCTTTGCCGCGCACCATATCGACGATCCAGCCGTTATGCAGCTTTGTGAGCTTGTCAAAGCCCAGCATATGCCCGAGCTTGTACGGCTTGTCTAATAGGAAGGCAACGGCGTCTTTACGACTCAGCATTGACCATCCGCTCCACTTCCGCTACCGTCGCGAGCAGGTTCTTGTCCGCCGACAGATCCACCGTCTGCTTATCGCGCCACAGATCGGGACGGCGATTTTTCAGCCAGAAGATCTGCGCTGTGGTGTCCGGCGGGATGTAGATCTCCTCGTCGGCGTATTCAACGTGCTCAGTCTCCTTGAGGCGCTTGCCGTTCTCGTAGATAACTTCCTTGACCTTGATCGGCTTGCGGACGATCTTTGTGATGCCGCGCGCTTTTTGCAGCAGCGCGTTCTCCACCTCGATGTCCACGATCTCCTTGTTTCTTTTTAAGGCGTTTCCGATGTCCGGAAACCGCTTCTTCCACTCGCTGAGCGTGCTGCGGGTAATTCCCATATTGTGCGCGATCTGCTCTTCGATCAGACCGTCTCTCGCCCACGCCGCAATTCGCAGCAAGCCGTCCGGCTCCAGCCACTCAGCATATTTCCCTTTTGCCATAAGCTCACCGTCTTTCGCGTAAAATGAAAGAACAGCCGACAGAGGTAGGAGAAACACCTCTACAGCTGTTCTTTTGTGAGACATCGCTTTCACCTGATGCCCACGATACCATATTATCACAAGCACTCGTAACAAAAGTAACAAGCTCGCTTTTCGCTATTTTTTATTCTCCGCGTCAATATACCGATAGCAGATCATCTTTACGCTGCCTTCGGTGTTCCCGCCACCCACACTAAAGGCGACCTGCACCCACGACAGCCCGTTGATAAACCGCAGCGTGAATATCTGCCGCGTCAAACTGTCCGGAATACCGGCTATGTATCGTTCGAGCCGATTGCGCTCGTGCATACATTGGGTTACCTTCGCCGAGATGATCGCTTCCAGATCCACAATCTCCGCGATGCAGTTTTCGATGCCGTTTTCGTTACCACTACCTCGGGGCATTCCAGAGAGATTCGGACTAGTTAGTCCAGAAATTCTTGCTCTGAGCTTTTCAAGTCGCTGCTTATCCATCTCGATCTCGCGATTGAGATAATATAACTGGGACAATTCCTTTACCGTCAAGCCTGCCGCCTCCTCGACCGTCCTTTAATTAAGCTAAATTAAATATAAATAAGCTATCATAATGC
>CAZVSE010000033.1:0-17085 GCA_964629445.1 uncultured Ruminococcus sp.
AACTGATGAAGGCAGAGATGCGGCGCCACGACGAGCGGCCCTAGGGACGATAGGTAGGCGCCAACATAACAAAAGACCCCGCACACAAGTGCGGGGTCTTTTGTTATGACTTGGACGGATGCCTCAAATCATTCCGTTTTCGCTTGCGAAATAGCGGCTGTCTAAGCCGCTAAGGAATTATTTCAATGACTTCGCTTTGCGAAGTCAGGTAGGCGCCAACATAAATAACACCTTCGCCTACGGTCGTGGGGCCTTTTGCTATGACTTGGACGGATGCCTCAAATCATTCCGTTTTCGCTTGCGAAATAGCGGCTGTCTAAGCCGCTAAGGAATTATTTCAATGACTTCGCTTTGCGAAGTCAGGTAGGCGCTTACACAAAAAAGAACTCCGTTGACTTAAGTTGCAAATAAGCAGTGTTTATGGTAAGATGACAACGACAAGAAATGACAATTTACGACGAGACCTCACTTACTATCGGGAGGGTATTAGATGAAAAGATGGATGTTGACAGTTCTGCTATCGGTTGTAATCGGGTTGGCGGCGTATGTCAACAATCAGCGCGAAAGCGCCCCGATCTTCACCGATAACATCTGGGTGCCGCACGACGGACCGAGGTCCGCGGTCGCTCTGCAGGGGGATACTGAGGTTGATGGACGGTTGACATTTAAGGAGCATGAGCTTCCCTCGACGGACCTCGAAACGATGAAAGAAAGCGTCGCCAAGATCGACTTGAGATCGACGGACGTTATTTCCAACGGCCCCGATCTTGTCGGGATCGTAGTGAAGACAAAGCCTCAAAAGACGGTATATATGAAAAATGAAACTCTGGATCTCAGCGGATTTGCGCTGTCGCTGATTTACGACAACGGTTCTGTCGAGACTGTCGATCGAGGGTATACAGTCAGCCCGTTTGACTTCTCCACGTTAGGCGTTAAAACTATCACCGTGACCTACGAGGACAAAACGACTTTCTTCACGGTGACGGTTGCCGATCCGGCATGTATTGTGCAAGAACCGACAAGCGTGACGGCACCCGTGAACGGGCAGGCAAAAATACCGGTCGCAGTAGTAGGTACGGGGCTGACCTATCGGTGGCAGGAGAAAACCTCGTCGCGCGCAGCGTGGAAAAATTCCTCGAGCACGGGGCATAACACCGATACCATCACCATCGATGCGACGGCGGCGCGCAATAATTATCAGTACCGCTGTGTCATCACCGATGTCTTAGGGGGAGAACTAATTTCCCAAACCGCCACATTGACGGTGGTTACTCCGGAGATCACCGTTCATCCGTCGAGTGTGACGGTCGCGGCCAATGTGAAACCGACCTTCACGGTCGCAGCAACGGGAGTGGGGCTGAAGTATCAGTGGCAGGTGAAGGTCTCGTCGTCCGCGGCGTGGAAGAATTCCACCACCAAAGGGTATAATACCAAGACCATTACGGTTGATGCGACAACGGGTCGTAGCGGCTATCAGTACCGTTGCGTCATCACCGATGCGGCGGGAAACGAGCTCGAAACCAATGCCGCGACGCTGACGGTGGTCAGCCCGAAGATCACCACTCAACCGAAGAGCGTGACTGCCGCGAAGAACGCAAAGACGACCTTCACGGTCGCAGCAACGGGAGTGGGGCTGAAGTATCAGTGGCAGGTGAAGGTCTCGTCGTCCGCGGCGTGGAAGAATTCCACCACCAAAGGGTATAATACCAAGACCATTACGGTTGATGCGACAACGGGTCGTAGCGGCTATCAGTACCGTTGCGTCATCACCGATGCGGCGGGAAACGAGCTCGAAACCAATGCCGCGACGCTGACGGTGGTCAGCCCGAAGATCACCACTCAACCGAAGAGCGTGACTGCCGCGAAGAACGCAAAGACGACTTTTACGGTCGTAGCTTCGGGCGTGGGGCTGAAGTATCAGTGGCAGGTGAAGACCTCGTCCTCCGCGGCGTGGAAGAACACCGGTACGACGGGAAACAAGACAAAAACCATCACTGTAACGGCATATGCGTCGTATAATGGCTATCAGTACCGTTGCATCATGACTGATGCGGCGGGGAATACAGTGAACTCGTCAGCCGCTACACTGAAGGTAGTGACCACGAAGATCACCACTCAGCCCAAGAGCGTAACCGTCGCGAAGAACGCGAAGACGACTTTTACGGTCGTAGCTTCGGGCGTGGGGCTGAAGTATCAGTGGCAGGTGAAGACCTCGTCCTCCGCGGCGTGGAAGAACACCGGTACGACGGGAAACAAGACAAAAACCATCACTGTAACGGCATATGCGTCGTATAATGGCTATCAGTACCGTTGCATCATGACTGATGCGGCGGGGAATACAGTGAACTCGTCAGCCGCTACACTGAAGGTAGTGACCACGAAGATCACCACTCAGCCCAAGAGCGTGACCGTCGCGAAGAACGCAAAGCCGACGCTCATGGTTGCAGCGACGGGGCTGGGAATCAAGTATCGCTGGCAGGTGAAGACGACATCTTCGGCGGCTTGGGCGTATACGACAACCGCCGGCTATAACACCAACGTTCTTACCCCGACTGCCACAACGGCGCGCAACGGCTATCAATACCGCTGCGTGATTACCGACGCAGCAGGGAACAAGCTTTATACCACCGCGGCAAAGATGACGGTGAAAAAATAACAAAAACCACGACCGCGAGAGAACATTGTCTCCCGCGGTCGATTTTTGCCTTGACAAACCGCACCGAGCGCTTCGGAGAACATCCGATACGGCGGTTTGTTCGTTTTTTAATGAATGAGAAGCTGTGCCAACCATAGCAAGCCCGCGCCGCAAGCGGCGCAGAGAACGCTCCATATTGTGCGCCGCACCCATAACCGTGCGCGCTGACGGCGTAGCCCTGCGTAGGTGTCTGCCTGCTGTACGACCTTTTGCGCCATTTGTTGCAGCATTTCCTCGCTCGTCCGGCTGCTGTCCGCCCGCACGACGAGGAATGCGCGCTCGAAATACGGACTGCCGGTGTGGATGACCTCGATCATCTGTCGGTTGATTCCTTTGATCATAACGCTCTCCTCTAAGCAAATATCGTCGTTTTAGTATGCAACTATCTGCAATATTTATGCGTTTTTGGAATGAGAAAAAATTCCAAATATACAATTTGTAAAGAAAACGTAAAGTGGGAAAATTCGGTATTTTCGAAAAAACTGTGGAAAACTCGGTGGAAAATGTGAAAAAACACGCCAAAATCAAGAAGTATAGGATCTTGTGTTTGGGAGAAAGAACAAATTTTCCCCTACGTTTTTGACAAGTGGGGATAACTTTTGGTTGAAACAGCGTAGCCGTTTGTGACGGTCGAAAAATGGCGATAATTGCAATGTTGCCTTCGGTGTCAACGCACAAAAACGACGGCTTTTTGTGCCGAACGAAAAAGTTTTTTTGTTTTTGAGGAAAGTTTTGCTTTTCAGTTGAAAAATTCGAATAAATCCGCTATAATAATATACTGTGTAATTATGGGCAAAAGAAAGGATAAATATCATGGCAGATAACAAGAAAATGGTGGAAGCCATCACCTCAATGGACGAGGACTTTGCGAAATGGTACACCGACATCGTTAAAAAGGCGGAGTTGATCGAATACACCAGCGTCAAGGGTTGTATGGTCATCCGTCCTTACGGTTATGCGATCTGGGAGAATATCCAGCGCATTCTCGACGGGATGTTTAAGGAAACGGGACACGAGAATGTCAATATGCCGATGTTCATCCCCGAGAGCCTGCTGCAGAAGGAGAAGGATCACGTCGAGGGCTTCGCGCCCGAGGTGGCGTGGGTGACCTACGGCGGCAGTGAGAAGCTCGAGGAGCGTCTGTGTGTGCGCCCGACATCGGAGACACTGT
Source organism: uncultured Ruminococcus sp. (assembly GCA_964629445.1). GTDB lineage: Bacteria > Bacillota > Clostridia > Oscillospirales > Acutalibacteraceae > UBA5905. Next base: position 3,867 of record CAZVSE010000033.1, read on the forward strand.
TCTGCGAGCATTTTGCGAACATCGTACACTCCTACCGCGATCTGCCGAAGCTGTATAACCAGTGGGTGAGTGTCGTGCGTTGGGAGAAGACCACCCGCCCCTTCCTGCGCTCGCGCGAGTTCTTGTGGCAGGAGGGTCACACCGTCCACGCCACCGCCGAGGAGGCGATCGCCGAGACCGAGCAGATGCTGAACGTCTACACCCGCTTCTGCGAGGAGTCGCTCGCGATGCCGGTCGTGCAGGGGCGTAAGACCGACAGTGATAAGTTCGCGGGTGCGGAAGCGACCTACTGCATTGAGGCGCTGATGCACGATGGTAAGGCGCTGCAGGCGGGCACGTCGCACTATTTCGGCGATGGCTTTGCACGCGCGTTTGATATTCAGTTCACCGATAAGAATAATCAGCTGCAGTATGTCCACGAGACCTCGTGGGGCGTGACCACTCGCCTCATCGGCGCGATCATTATGACCCACGGCGATGATAACGGTCTGGTGCTGCCGCCCGCGGTCGCCCCGATTCAGGTGGTCATCCTGCCGATCGCCCAGCACAAGCCCGGCGTGTTGGATAAGGCTGTCGAGCTCAAGGCACGCCTTGCAAAGGTCGCCCGTGTTAAGCTGGACGACAGCGATAACAGCCCCGGCTGGAAGTTTGCCGAATACGAGATGAAGGGCGTGCCGCTGCGTCTCGAGATCGGTCCGCGCGACATCGAGCAGAACCAGTGCGTCATCGTGCGCCGCGACAACCGCGAGAAGATCGTCGTGTCGCTGGATGAGCTCGAAGAGCGTATTCCCGAGCTGCTCAAAGAGGTTCACGACGGCATCTACCAAAAGGCGCTCGCCAATCGTGAGGCGCGCACTTACGCCTGCACGACGATGGATCAGATTCCTGCCGTGCTTGAGGAGAAGGGCGACGGCTTCATCAAGGCGATGTGGTGCGGCGACGAGGCGTGCGAGGACAAGGTTAAGGAAGTCACCGGCGTCGGCTCGCGCTGTATCCCGTTTGTGCAGGAGCATCTCGCGGACACCTGCGTCTGCTGTGGCAAACCCGCCAAGCATATGGTCTACTGGGGTAAAGCGTATTAAACGCTGTCGCGTTTAATACGTCAAGTATCCCCTCGGCGGTTTAGACAACCGCCGTTTTCGGCACAGCCGAAAACGGGCATACTTGCGGTTTGTGCATTCTTACAATATCATCGTAGGGGACGGGTTTCCCGTCCCGTCAAGCCTTGAAAACCACCTCTCACGAAAGGATGTTGACGTATGAACCAGTTAACGAAACCCGCGGCGAATGAAACCACCGCCGTGATGCATACCAATATGGGCGACATCGCGATCCGCCTGTTCCCCGACCACGCGCCCAAGGCGGTGGAGAACTTCGTCACTCATGCGAAGAACGGCTATTATGACGGCATTGTGTTTCATCGCGTCATCAAGGATTTTATGATCCAGGGCGGCGATCCCACCGCGACCGGTTGCGGTGGCGAGAGCATCTGGGGACACAACTTCAAGGACGAATTCACCCCCGAATTGCATAACCTGCGCGGTGCGCTGTCGATGGCGAACGCAGGTCCCGGCACCAACGGCAGCCAGTTCTTCATTGTGCAGGCGAGCAGCGTGCACCCGAACTTTCTTTCTCAGATGAAGGAGTTGCCCGACTATTTCCCTGCCGAGGCGGTGGAAGCCTACGCCGCGGTCGGCGGCACGCCTCACCTTGACTATCACCACACGGTGTTCGGTCAGGTGTATGAGGGGATGGACGTGGTTGACGCGATCGCCTTGGTCGCAACCAACCACAGCGATAAGCCGCTCGAGGATGTCACCATCCTCGGCATCGACGTGACCAATGGCTGACACTCTGCGGCGCGCGCTTGCGCTGCTCGAGGAGGTCACGCCGCTTGATACCGACTGCGGTCGGGTGTGTGACGGGCGATGCTGTCGCCCGTCGGCAGACAGTGTCGGGATGCTGTTGCTACCGGGTGAGGAAGCCCTGCTCGCGGGAGAATACTATACCATCACCCCCGCCGACGGCGGGATGCTGCTCACCTGTGACGGTCATTGCCGCCGCGAGAAGCGTCCCTTTGCCTGCCGTGTATTTCCGCTGTTTCCCTATGTGGAGGAGGACGGGCGCGTGCGCGCGGTGTACGATCCGCGCAGTTGGCGGGTGTGTCCGCTGACACAAAATTGTGCCCGCGTGCCCCTGCGACGGGATTTTGTCCGCGCGGTGCGCCGCGCGGGACGTGTCCTGATGCGGGACGCGGACTGCGCCGCCTTTCTGCGGGCGCAGAGCCGCGAGATCGACGATCTCGGTCGGCTGTTACCTCTAACGGGCGAACGCCCGCCGATTGCGCGAAAAAAACTACGGTAAAAGGAGTTTTATATGCTGAAGAATCGCTGTTTTGCGGTGCTTTGCGCCGTGTTAATGCTCGCTTTGTGTTTGGTCGGTTGCGGTGAAGAACCGAAGGACAATACCAACGCCAATACCTCGAGCGGCAACGCCGTCTCCACCGTGTACACGGACAAGGAGCTTGGCTTCCAACTCGACAAGCCCGCAGTGGGGGACACCGTCGCGATCATGCACACGAGCATGGGCGATATTTTCATCCGCTTCTTCCCCGAGGCGGCGCCCAAGGCGGTGGAGAATTTTACTACACACGCGAAGAACGGCTACTATGACGGGCTGACCTTCCACCGCGTCATCGAGGATTTTATGATCCAAGGCGGCGACCCGAAGGGCACAGGCGCGGGCGGTGAGAGTATCTGGGGTACGGCATTTGAGGATGAGTTTGACCAGAAACTACTCAACCTGCGCGGTTCGCTCGTGATGGCAAATTCGGGTGTCAACACCAACGGCAGTCAGTTCTTCATCAATCAGGCGGGTCCGAGCGGAACGGCCGCTCAGTTAAAGCAGAATTATGACTATGCAACGCGCGTAAACAGTCTGTCGCTGCAATATCAGCAGTACGCGGCGTATTACGGGGAATATTTTACCGCGGAATACCCGACGGTGGATAGCTATATCAACGCCAATCTTTCGCCCGATTCCCGCCTTGTCCCCGATGAGGTGTGGGAGCTGTATGCCCAATGGGGCGGTAATATCCACCTTGACGGTGCGTGGCGTCAAATCGGCGGACACACGGTGTTCGGTCAGGTGTATGAGGGGATGGAGGTCGTCGACGCCATCGCCAAGGTCGACACCGACAGTAATGATAAGCCCACCACCGCCGTGACCATTCAGAGCATTGAGATCACGACCTACGCAGAATAATATCGACAGAAAGGAGGAACAGCGGTTGACCATTGAGGTGTTGGGACGTACGGTGTCCTATATCGACTCTGACCCCGCAAATGAGGCGAAAAAGCCCGTCGTGCTGTTTCTCCACGGCTGGGGCGCGCCCGCCTCGACCTACAAGCTGTTGCTCGATCATCTGGCATCCTATTGCCGCGTGGTGGCACCCGATCTGCCGGGCTTTGGCGGCAGTGATGAGCCACCGTGTGCGTGGTGTGTCGACGATTATGTCGACTGGACGGCGGCGTTCGCCGCCGCGCTCGGGCTTAGTGAGGTCATTCTGATGAACCATTCTTTTGGCGGGCGCATCAGCATTAAACTGCTTGCCCGCCGTCCCGTCCCGCTGACGGTGACCAAGGCGGTGTTTATGGACGCCGCGGGCATTCGCCCGAAGCGAACGATGAAATATTATATTAAGGTCTATAGCTACAAGCTCGCGAAGCGCCTGCTTCCCGGCTACGCCGCGAAAATGCGCGGCAAGGTCGGTTCGGCGGACTATCGTCATGCGAGCGAGTGTATGCGGCAGACGATGGTTAAGTGTATCGATGAGGACTTGACCGCGCTTTTGCCGAAGAATGAGGTGTCCACCCTGCTGATCTGGGGCGAGGCGGACACCGCCACCCCCTTGCGGGATGGCAAGCGGATGGAGCAGCTGATTCCCGACGCGGGACTGGTCACGCTTACGGGTGCGGGGCATTTCGCCTTTGCCGAGCAGTGGGGGCTGTGCAGTCGCGTACTGGATAGTTTTCTGAAGAGGTGAACCGATGGAACTTGCGATGAAATGGGTTATGCTCGCGGCAGGTGCGCTGAATTTCGGCGTGCAGGCGGTGTTTTTTACCCATATGCTGCAGCTCAACTCCTATCGCCCCGAACGGTATAAGAAATGGTGCACCGACAATGACAAAAAGCTGGTCAACATCCCGCGCCTACTGCCGTTTTTGTGCGTGATGGTGCTGTGGCTCAACGGTCGGGTGGACAACTGGATACTCTACGCCGTCGCGGCGGGGGTATTGTTGCTCTCTGCCCTGCTCAACCTGCCGAAAAAGGCGAAAAAGCCGCTCGTCGTCACCGCGCGTGTGTGGCGCTTGTTCGCAACGCAGGCGGTGCTGTTCGCGGCATTGCTGTGTCTGGGGCTGTTCTTATCTCCCCAGCGCGGTATCGCGCTGTTCGGGCTGGGCTTGATGGTGATCTGGCTGTTCACGGGTGCGGCGAACTATATCAATCTGCCGATCGAGAAGCGCATCGCCGACGGCTTTGTCGCGGACGCGCGCCGCATCCTCGGCGAGATGCCGCATCTCACCGTCATCGGTGTGACGGGCAGCTACGGCAAGACCAGTGTCAAGAATTTCCTCGCCGCGATGCTCAGCGCGAAGTATAACGTGCTGATGACCCCCGGCAGCTACAACACCACGATGGGTGTCGTGCGCACGGTGCGGGAGATGCTGCGCCCGAGCCACGAGATCTTCATCGCCGAGATGGGCGCGAAGAACGTTGGCGACATCCGCGAGATCTGCGATCTCGTACATCCGACCGTCGGCATCATCACCGCCATCGGCGAACAGCATCTTGAGACCTTCGGCACGGTAGAAAATATCGTTGCGACCAAGTTTGAGCTTGCCGACGCGATCCCCGCGGACGGCACGGTGTTCCTCAACTGGGACAATAGCCACATCCGCGCCCGCGCGGTGGATGCGCCGACGGTGACCTACAGCACGGATGTGCAGGCGGATTACCGTGCGAGCGATATCACCGTCGACAGCCACGGCTGTCAGTTCACCCTCACCGCTCCCGACGGTGAGACCTGCCGTTATACCACCCGCCTGTTGGGCGTACACAATATTCAGAACCTTGCGGGCTGTATGGCGGTGGCACACCGTCTCGGCATCTCGCTCAAAGAGATGGTGTATCCCGTGCGGATGTTAAAACCCGTCGAGCACCGTCTGCAGCTGCTCCCCAACGGCTATATTGATGATGCGTACAATTCCAACCCCGCGGGTTTCCGAGGTGCGCTGGATACCTTGGCGGCGTTTGATGCTCAGCGTGTGCTGGTCACCCCCGGTATGGTCGAGCTCGGCGAGCGGCAGGAAGCCCTCAACCGCGAGCTCGGCGAATACGCCGCCACCCGCTGTGATTATGCGGTGCTGGTGGGTGAAAAGCAAGCTCCGCCACTGAAAGAGGGTCTGCTCGCGGGCGGTTTTCCCGAGGAGCGGTTGTTTGTCGCCGCGACTCTGCAGGAGGGTCTTAACTGGGTTAATACCCTGCCGACAGAGGGACAGCGCATCGTGCTGTTGGAAAATGATCTGCCGGATAACTTTATGTGATTGACTATTTTGAGTTGAAAGGATATGAGCGCGTATGAAAACAAGAGTCGCGGTACTGTTCGGCGGGCACAGCGTGGAGCACGAGGTGTCCATCATCTCGGGTCTGCAGGCGCTTGGCGCGTTGGACGCGTCGAAATATGAGGCGTTCCCCGTCTATATTGCAAAGGATAACCGCTTTTATGTCGGCGAGCATCTGCGCGAGGTGACGGCGTTCCGCCATATGACGGATTGCCTTGCTCGCGCGACACGGGTGTTGCCTGTTCCTGCGGACGGCTGCGTTGAGCTTGTGCGCTATCCCGCGAAAAAGTTCGGCAACAACGTGATGGCGACCTTCGACGTTGCGATCCCCGTCGTGCATGGCACGAACGTTGAGGACGGCACGCTGATGGGCTTCCTTGAGATGCTAGGTGTCCCGTATGCCTCCTGCGACGTGACCTCGTCCGCGCTCGGGATGGATAAATTCGCGATGAAAGCCGTCCTGCGTCAGGCGGGTATCCCCGTGCTGGATGCGGTGGAATATACGGGCCGTGACTATGCGCTCGACGGTGAGCGCATCCTCGACGAGATCGAGGCGAAGATCGGCTATCCTGTCATCGTCAAGCCCGTCAACCTCGGCTCGTCGGTCGGCATATCCAAGGCGAAGGATCGGCAGAGCCTTGTCGACGCGATGGATCTCGCGGTGAGTTTTTCTGCGCGGGTGCTCGTTGAGCGGGCGGTGCCGAATCTGCGCGAGATCAACTGCTCGGTGCTCGGCGATGCCGAGACCGCCCGCGCCTCGGCGTGTGAGGAGCCGCTGAATGCGGAGGATATCCTCACTTTTAGTGACAAGTATCTGTCCGGCGGCAGTAAGAAGACGGGCGTGTCGGGCGGTATGACCGATTTAAAGCGCCGTTGCCCCGCCGAGCTTCCCGACGGAATGACCGAGCGGGTGCAGAAGCTGGCAGTCGAGACATTTCAGGCGCTTGGCTGTTTGGGCGTTGCCCGCATCGACTTCCTCAACGATAAAGAAACGGGGGAACTCTGGGTCAATGAGATCAACACCATCCCCGGCTCGCTGTCCTTCTATCTGTGGCAGGAGGTGGGGGTGTCCTTCGGGGCGCTGATGGATGAACTCGTCAGCGTTGCATTCAAGCGCCAACGTCAGCGTGAAACGCTGACCTTCACCTATGAGAGCAATATTCTCGAGGGCTTCGGCGGCACAAAGGGCGCTAAGGGCAGTAAGATGTAAGAGAATAACAAATCAGCGCAGTCACCGTGTAGTGTAGTGACTGCGCTGATTTTTATTCTATGACGACGGTGCAGGTGTCAATGCCGTAATAGGCAAAGGCTGCGGCGGTATTTTCGTCCATCCGTTCGCCGCACACGGCAATGGGTACGGCGGGGGGACAGCTCACCGACGGGGCAGCGAGCACCCGTCCAACACACGCCGCGGTCGGTATGGTCTCGCAGGGGGCGAGGGTCGCCTCGCGCGCAGACATTACTGCTGTCAGGCGGTGAAAGCTTATCGGCTCGTCCGATAGCGCGGGCAACAGCGGGATGGCGGTCAGCACCGCTTGCAGACGGGCAAGACCTGCTTTACCGATCGCGGGGGCGAGCATCATCACGACGAAGTCGGGGTCGGCAAACTCGCATTTGATGCCGCGCTCCCGCAGGATATACGCGAACTGCCGCCCATCATAGCCGACGGGCTTTGTGTGCAGGGTGAGTTTGAGCGGCTCGTCCCCGATGAGCTGATAGCCCTCCTCCCGCAACCGCGCCCCCAGCGCGTCTACCGCCGGAAGAAAGGCGGCGAGCCGCGCGGGATAGTCTGCGGCGAGCTCGGCGTTCACCGCGTCGAGGGATTGCAGGATGAGATAGGAGGGGCTGGTCGAGCCAAACAGCGCGAGCGCGTTTTTTGCCTGCTCGATAAAGACCGTCGGCGCGGCAGGGGAGATGTGGAGATACGCCCCGCCCGTGAGCACGGGCAGGGTCTTGTGCGCCGAGTCACAGCACATATCCGCTCCGAGGTCGATCGGGTGGCGGGATGCGGGCAAAAAGCGCAAATATGCCCCGTGGGCGTTGTCCACCAGCAGCAGCACGCCGTGGCGGTGGCACACCGCCGCGATGGCGGCGATGTCTGCCGTGTTGCCGAGATAGTCGGGACTGGTGAGATACACCGCTGTTGGTTTTTCTGTCATAGCGGTGAGCGCCGCGTCGATCTCGGCGGCGGTGAGCTTGCAGGACAGATAGGCGTCCGGCTCGTCGGGGTAGAGCCACGTTACCTCGATATCCAGCAACGCGACGGCACTGAGAAAGCTCTTATGCACGTTACGTGCCGCCGCGACGGTGGGCTTTTTGCCCGCCCGACGGGCAAAAAGCCCCAGCAGATGCAGCATTGCACGGATGCCGTGGGAACTGCCCTCGGTGGAGTAGAACGTCGTACAGCCGAACAGCGCCGAGGCGTTTTTCTCGCTTTCGGCGATGATGCCGTCGGCGTCATACAGGCTGTCCGCGCCGTCGATCTCCGTGATGTCGAGCGGCTCGAGTCCCAGCAGGGGGATGCCCTTGTGCCCCGGCATATGCAGGCGCAAGGTGTCGCCGTCCGCATAGTTTTTGACAAAATCACAGATGGGCGTTTTCATCGTCATTCCCCCAGTGCGCGGGCGACGGCGACCATAATAGCGCATTCCATCCGCTTACGGAACAGCTTACAGCCGTATTCGTACACGCCGGTCACCGAGTCGGTGGAATGGTAGGCATTGGCGGCACAGCCGCCCGAACAGTACAGTCGCGCCCAACAGTCCCGACACTCGGGATGGGCATACACATTACAGGCGGCGAACTGGTCCTGCACGGCGGTGTTGGTGACGCCTGTCCAGATGTCGCCGAGCTTAAATTTCTCCTCGCCGACAAACTGGTGGCAGGGATAGAGGTCACCCCAAGGAGTGACAGCCATATATTCCGTGCCGCTGCCGCAGCCCGAAATGCGCTTATAGATGCAGGGACCGCCCGTCAGGTCGATCATATAGTGATAGAAGGTGAAGGGCGTCCCCTTCTTATCCTCAGAGAGCATCAATTCGGCGAGCTTCTCGTACTGCTCGAGCACGACGGGCAGATCGTCCTCTGTTAACTCCGCGGGATCGCCGGGGGCGCATACCACCGGCTCCATACTCAATTCGCGGAAGCCGAGGTCGAGCATCTGCTGAATGTCCTTAAGGAAATCGGGGTTGGCGTGGGTGAAGGTGCCGCGCATATAGTAGTTCTTGCCCTCGCGCGCCTCTACGAGCTTTTGGAACTTCGGCACGATGCGGTCAAAGCTGCCGTTGCCCGCGTAGTCCACGCGGTAGCGGTCGTGGATCTCTTTTCGTCCGTCGAGACTGAGCACCACGTTGGCGCACTCGCGGTTGGCGAAGTCGATGACATCGTCGTCGATGAGCAGACCGTTGGTGGTGAGAGTGAAGCGGAAGTTCTTGCCGTGCTCCTTCTCCACACTGCGGGCATAGGCGACGAGCTGCTTGACGACCTCAAAGTTCATCAGCGGCTCACCGCCGAAGAAGTCGACCTCGAGGTTGCGACGCGTGCCGGAATTGGCGATGAGGAAGTCCAGCGCCTGCTTGCCGACCTCATAGCTCATCACCGCGCGGTCGCCGTGGTATTTGCCCTGACTGGCAAAGCAGTAGGCGCAGTTAAGGTTGCAGGAGTGGGCGATGTGTAAGCACAGCGCCTTGACCACGCCTGCGGTCTTGGCCTTGAGGTGCCCCGCCATCGGCTCGAAGGTGTCGGGGGCAAACAGCTTGCCCGTCTCTTTGAGCTCTTCGACCTGCGCATAGCATTCGGCGATGTCGTCGGGGGTGATGTCCGCGCGGTCGGCGTATTTCTCCGCCATCGCGGCGAGGATCGCTTCGCGGTCGTGCTCCTCGAACATCGCGATGATGTCATAGGCGACCTCGTCCACCGCGTGAACACTGCCCGAGCAGGTGTCCAGCACAATGTTGTAGCCGCCGAGCTTGTATTGATGGATCATAGGTCAACACTCCTTTGTATACGAAAAAACGCCGCCGATTACGGCGGCGTTTTCGGATGGGCCATTATTTTTCGGCGTTTTCGCACTGCTGGTTGGCAATGCCGCAGCTGGTCTTGCAGGCAGACTGGCAGGAAGTCTGGCACTCGCCGCAGCCGCCGTTCTTCGCGCTCTCGCACAGATTGCGGGTCTCGATGGTCTTGATGTGCTCCATGATAGATACCTCCGTCAAACAGTTTTTTCTATAGTAGCATATTTCCCGTGCAAAGTCAATAACGGAATGGGCAAATCGCGCGGGATCGGATGGATTTTTATTTTAGAAACGGATTGTGTTTCCCGCGTCCGCCAGCGTTTGCTGCAGAAGCGCGACATCCAGCGTGTGGTTTTCACAGCCGTGCTTGACGCACCGTGCGCAGACGGTCGCGTCGCCCGTGGCGTCGATCACCATTTTCGCGGGGAAATATTCCCGTCCGCCGACCGTCTCGACGAGGATGCCGCGGCACACGCCGTCCTCGACGTCGGGGTAGGTCGCCAGCGTATCCAGCCGCAGTGCGACGCCGTTCTCCTCGAGATAGGCGATGAGCGCGAGGGCGAAAATATGCGGTGAATAATGCGTGGCGAAGCGGCGGTAATGCGGTCGCGGGGTGCTACGCCGCCCCATTCGCTCGGCAGGTTTTCAAAGCCGTATTTGACCGAGAGGCGGATGAGCTCCTCGGCGATGCCGTGGATGAGCTGCTTACCCTCGCCGTCGCACAACGGCTCGTACCAGCTGATCAGTCCTTGTGTGGCGAGTCCGCCAAGGGTGACGGTCTTTTCCATCAGTAGAGTCTTTGCGCCGCCGCGGCGACTCCCGCGACACCGCCGCCCACGACGATGACGTCATAGGCGGGCATACGTTTCGGTTGAATCTCGTGTATAATACTTATCCTCCTATTTTATCATTGCTCGCGGAAGGTGACGTTCCCCGTCTCGGCGTCCATCGCCTCGACGATGGCGAGGCTCTCGAGCCGATAGCCGAGGTTGCGAATGACTCGCCCGCCGATCTGGAAGCCCTTTTCGATCGCAATACCGAGCCCCGCGACGGTCGCGCCCGCGTTCTCGGTGATGGAGATGAGCCCCTGCAGGGCACACCCGTTGGCGAGGAAATCGTCGATGATGAGCACGTGGTCGTCAGCGGAGAGGAACTTCTTGGACACGATGACGTTGTTGACGTTCTTATGCGTGAAGGATTCCACCTCAGCAACGTACATCTCACCGTCGAGGTTGATGCTCTTGGCCTTTTTCGCGAAGACGACAGGCACACCGAAGCACCGCGCGACCGAGCAGGCGATCGCGATGCCGGAGGACTCGATGGTGAGCACCTTAGTCACTTTTCTGTCCGCGAAGCGGCGGTGAAACTCCTCGCCCATCTGATCCATCAGTGCGATGTCCATCTGGTGGTTGAGGAAGCTGTCGACCTTGAGCACGTTGCCGGGCTTGACGATGCCGTCCTTGAGGATGCGTTCTTCCAAAAAATTCATATTGACACGACCTTTGCGTTTAATCTTTGCCAAACAGTTCCGCCAGCTCGCGTTCCAGCGCGGCGTTCTGTTCGATGATCTTTTCGGTATTTGCCCGCAGGGTGTTCAGGAAACGATGCCAACTGTCGGGATCAAGGAAGGGATTGCCGCCATCCTGAAGCTGTTGTGTACGTTTTTCCAATGTGCGGTTGTTGCCGGGGTGATTGCCCAGATGAATGTCCACCGGCTCATTCCATATCTTGTCGATCGAGCGCAACATTTGTTGCGGGCAGTCGAGCGGGTCTTCGTTGTAGGTCATGTAGGCGAGTGACATCGCATTAAGCCCTGCACCGCCAAACAGGCCTACGTGGTAGCATTCCCCGTTTTCCGCTACGTCAAAGAAGAAACTCATGACCCCCGCGCTGTGTCCCGGTGTCAGCACACAGCGGATGCGGACCCGCCCGAGCGAGAAGATCTCGCCGTCCTCCAGCTCACGGTCAAAGGTCGGGATCGTTGCACACGCACTGTCGGCGAGGTTGAGATGCGCGCGCTGCGGTTTTTCCCGCAGGGAGACCGCATCCACGCGGCTGATGGCGAGCTTGGTGCCGTACAGCCGACGGAATTCCTCCGACGCACCGAAGTGGTCAAAGTGCCCGTGGGTGTGCAGGATCCAGCGCACATCCTTGGGGTCGAAGCCCGCGCGCCAGATGCTGTCGATGAGCAGGTGCTTGGCGCAGGGGTAGCCCGCGTCGAGCAGGATAAGCCCGTCACCGGTGTCGATGAGGTGGATGCACACCTGCGTGTCGCCGACATACCAAAGCCCGTCGGCGATCTTAAATGGTGCGACCGCCGCGATGGCGGGGTTTGTGTAAAACGGCTGTTTATGCGTGAGCCAATGACCCCGCATATCGGCGTATTGTTTCAGTAAATATTCCTGCCTTTTCATCATTTGTCCTCCTACATTCCCAACGTTTCACGTAGCTTCGTCGCGTCGCCGTCGAAAAGAACGCCGCGGATGCCGACCGCTTCGCAGGCGGCGATGTTCCTCGGCGCGTCGTCAATGAAGACACACTCCTCGGCGCGCAGATCATAGCGCGTAAGCAGATACTCGAAGATGGCGCGGTCGGGTTTTGCAAGCCCGATCGGTCCCGAGAACACCAACCCGTCAAACAGCGAAAACAGCTCGCGGATCCAGTCTACCTCGCGGTACTGCTCGGCAAAACCGATGCTGATGTTAGATAAAAGGTAGAGTCGTCCGCCTTGCGCCTTGATGTCCGCGACCAATTCCGGCATCGCGGGTACGGGCGGCATCAGCGTGTGCCAGCGGTCATAGATGCGACACGCATCGGCGTGGTATTCCTGCGGCAGGCGGGCGCAGACGTCCGCCTTAACCTGTTCGTCCGTGATGCCGCCGTAGTCGAGCTTATCCCAGTAGAAGCGGTCGAACACGACGGGGCAGATGACTGCGGCGGCGATGGGGTCGGACACGATCGCCGCCGTCATCTCCTCGGGGCAGTACCGCCCGAGAACGTTGCCGAAATCAAAAATGACGTTACGAAGCATAATGACACCATCCTATGGGAGTATTGTAGCACAGTTTTTGCCGTAAGGCAAGAGAAAAACGCCTTCCGACGAAGGCGTTTTTTGCATACCATATAAGACTGAAAGAAAAGACCTTTTCGTAAACATCATCACCGCGAACGGTCGCTCGGTCGGTTTTGGAAGCGGATCTGTTCGTCGAGGATGAGCGGGTAGCGGATGAGCCGCTCGCTGTCGAGGTTTTCGCGGTGCATATCCACCGCGGTGATCTGTCGGTTGCCGTAGGTGGTGTAGTAGTAGATGCCGCGGTCGGCGTTACAGCAGGAGGTATAGAGGGTGATCTCCCATCCATCCCCGACGGCACAGCATCCGCGCGTTTGCTCAACTGTGCCGAGAATGTGAAAGAATTGTCCGACGCTGTCCGGTTCGCTGTCGCCGCTGACGGCGTTCATCCGTGCGAACGCCGCGCGGACAAAGCGGGATGGCGACGACAGATCCCCCGGTAGTCCCAGCGCACCCATCCCGCGGCTGTAGGTGGGCAGGTCGAGAGCGGGAGCGAAGGTGTTCTGCCCCTC
>CAZVSE010000034.1:0-14582 GCA_964629445.1 uncultured Ruminococcus sp.
CCGCAGAGGGCTTATCGCATTCTATCAGGCATTTGCCTCTTCAAGGACCATCCCTTCAACGTGCACGTTGATGCGGGTGACCGGCTTTCCGGTCATCGACTGCACCGCCGATTTGACATTCTGCTGGATCAGGGCGGCGGTCTCTTGGATCTTCGCGCCCTGCTTGAGGTTGACATAAACATCCAGCACCGTCTCATGCTCATTGTTTGTCACCTTCACCGATTTCGGCGAAGCGACATTCGTCACAATGCCGCGCAGATCGGTCGGGCGCTTCGCCAGACCGGCAACACCGGAGATCTCGCTCACCGCCGTGCCGGCGATGGAGGCGATAACATCCTCCGAGATGATGCAACAGCCTTCTGCGGGCTTAAACTCATTGACATCCATTGCTAAGTCCTCCTTAGGTAAGAGTATATTTTATAACTTATGGCTTTATTATACCACAAACTTTTCATTTAGCAATGGTTTTTGTGAATTTAGTTTGAAGATTTATACATTCACCGCTGTAATTTGCACCTTATCGGATGCGATGTCCGCGTGATTGATCACAACATCAAGGATCTGCAGGCTCTCCGGCTGTTGCAGCTGCTCCGCCTGCACCACCACACTGCACGCATCTCCGTCGATCAGCACCACACAGTCGGCAAACCCTTTCGCAAGGATCAAATTTTCAATATTGCTCTCCTGCAGCACCTGTTGTGCTACGGCGGCGGCAAGCTGTTGCGCTTGCTTTTGCTCCTCGGCAGAAGCATCGGCACGACCGAGCGTTTCCTGCAAAAGCCGCAAGGACTCCTCGCGCGCCGCCGTGCGGGAGGAACGAGCCTTATCAAAATAATCCTCCGTATCCGTCCGATCGGTCGATGTTTCCTCCTTCGGCACGTCACTGACAACCCCGTTTACAAAATACGCATCGCCCAGCGTCCCGTCATCCGACGACGAAGGGGACGAGGTGTCTGCACCCGCCGACAGCGTCGGCTCGTTGGTGAAATAGTAGTTGAGATACACCGCCACGCCCAATGCCGCCACCAGCGCCACCATCATCCACTGCTTTTTCGCAAAAATCTTTTTCATCGTTGCTCCTCCTATTCGCGTGACAGGATATATGTAAACCTGCCACTGATTTGTGTGTTTCGGCTTTTACCGCGTCATCCTCTTCGCAAGACCGCTATTTCTGTTTTGCCACGCATACGCGACCGGATGAGATATTAAATGCGGCACTGACCAGACCCGTCACCTGCCGACACACTGCGGGATCGCCGCCGCCGTCGCAGACGATTGCGACACCCTTCACCGACGGCTGGATCTCGGTAACGAGCAGACCCACGGGACCGCTGTCCGTCTCGACAAGCAACATTTTCTCACTGCTGCTGGTATTGTCCGCCGTGCTGCTGTAGGTCTGATCGGCGGCATACACAAACCGACTGCCGCTCTCCAGCGTCACCATCACGCGGCAATCCCCCACCCCGTCAACTTGACCGATAAGAGCCGTAATGCGCTCCTCCAGTGCGGCTTCCACCTGTGCGACGGATACCGTGCCGCCCGTCGGCGCGTCGGTAGCCTCCCGCGATGAACGGCGTGGCAACCACTCCGACAGCGCGATGAGCAGGATGCCGATCAGACCGAGGATCACCAAAAAGCGCAGTTTCTTGTCCTTATTCTGCGCAAACAGCCGCCGAAATCCCGTCTTTATCTGTTCGATCATCCGTCATTTTCCTCCCATTCCGCGATCATCACAGACGTGCCTAAGCGGTGCTCCACCACCTGCCGAACCGCTGCCGCCATATTCAAGGTCTCCTTGTCTATGTATACGGTGATCTGTCCCATATTTATGCAACCATTCTCGTCAATATTAATGTCGGCGACCACTTTTTTTGCTTGCACGCCGTAGGAGTTGAGCGCCTGATTGGCCATTGATAGCAAAGTGCTGTTCACCGTCGTCGTCGCCTGTTGCTGCATACGCGCGCGCAACGCCCCTGTATCCTCAACCGCCTGCGTCTGTACCTCGGGAAAGGAGATCGTCACACCCGGCAGGGGGGCAAACACCGCGAGCAAAAACAGACACGGCAGCAGTATCCGTCCCTGCAGTCCGAGCGCGTTCTCGGGAAAGAGACGGTACAGCAAGGTACACAGCACGGCCGCGGCACACACCGTAAGCGCCCAACCGCGTAAAGCCTCCACACTACCGCCTCCCTGCAAATACAATGACAGACGTCGATACGATCATCATCAGCCCGAGCACCGCCAATACCGCGATGAGCACCCGCACCGCGCCGCCGATACAGCGACAGAGCTTTTCGAGAGCATCTAACTTAAACAGTGCCGCGGCATTGCCTCCAAGGCTCAAGCACAGGCTCCAGCCAATGCTAGAAACCATCGGCGGCAATATGATCGCCAGCGTACTGACTACCCCGAAACCGCCCACCGTCGAGCGTAGCAGCCCCGCACACCCTATTACGGTGGAATACGCCTCACTGAGTACACTTCCAACCACCGGCACAAAGCTCGCGAGTGAAAACTTTACCGCGCGGATGCTCACCGAATCTCCCGCTGCCGCGACCATCTGCTGTACCGACAGCACCCCCGAAAACACGGTACAAAACAGCCCGAGTCCCCACAACACGATCTTATAAAACGTCGAGCTGAACGTGTTAAGGCAAAAGCCGTCCGCCACTGTCCCAACACAGCCGAGCGCGAGGGATACGAGTAGGATCGGTAGCACCGCCACTCGTATACCCTGCGTGAACAGCTCTGCCGCTGCGAGCAGGGTCGTCTGATACGATATCGCCGCCGTCGGCGAGCCGCCGCTCGCCACAATGACCCCGTAGACCGGCACAAAGCTAAGCATAAACACATTAACGTTATCCACAGCCGCCTGCACCGTCCGTAAAAGCGTGCCGAATGAGGTCAGCAGCAGTCCCGTCGAGGCGAGCACCGACACCGTATGATAGGTCTGCCGCAACGACGAGCGATCAGCAAGACCTTGCAGACCGCCGAACATCGCCGACAGCACCACCACCGCAAGGATGGATAACAATGCCCCCATCGGTGCGGCAATATTCTGTTGCAAAAGAGAGAGCAACGTTTCAAGGACAGCCGATAGTTCGAGTTGCGTATAGCCGTCCTGCGAAAAGCTGTCCAGCTCCAATGTTTCGAGCAACTCCTGCGCGTCCGCGGGCAGGCGCTCGATCAGTTCTTCCGCGCCGCTTGCCGCGAGCTGTTCCTCATACCATTCAGTGGTCTGTGCGGCGGCTGACAGCGAAAAGAAGAGCAACAACACGACCGTCAACAAGAGTGTCCGTCGCCATCTCATCCGCTCACCACCTGCCCCCCGATCAGTGCGGTCACCAGCGTCAACAACTCCTCAAACAGCGGCACGGCGAGCATCAGCATCAGCACCCGTCCCGCGAGCTCCGCCTTGGCGGCGAGCGCCGTTTCCCCCGCATCGCGGCAAGTATCTGCCGTGATCTGGGTGAGCAGACACACGCCCGCGGCCTTGAGTACCACGCCAAAGCCTTCCGAAGGCAGAGAGGTCATCGTCAGCATCCGCCGCATCGTTGCAATCAGCGGCGTGATCTGCCGAACGAGCAGAATCGCCACCACCGCGGCGGCAGCAAGGCCCAAACACATCGCCAGTTCAGGTCGCTGCGTGCGCAACAGCACCGCGAGCATCGCCGCGCACAGCAGAACGCCGACCACCGCGACCAACACCTCACCCGTCGTCATAGCCCGAACAGATCCTTGATAGTCGCGAATAGATCGCTGATCTGCGTGACCACCATCGACAGCACTACGATCAGCCCTGCGAGGGTCATCATCATCGCCTGCTCCTCACGCCCCGAGCGCACCAGCAGCTGATTGAGCACCGCGACGATGATGCCGATTGCGGCGATCTTGAATATCATATCCACATCCATACATCGGTTTCCTTTCGTTATAAGAGGAGAAGTGCCAAGCTCACACCGCCCGCGAGCCCCAACATCGGGTACACCCGCCCGCGAGCGGATGCGAGTTCATCCGCCGCTTGGCGTTCACCTTTGAGCCTTTCGACGCAATGGCGAATGAGTTGTGCCTGCTGCTCAAGCCCGCTGCGCCCGAGTGCACTGCCAAGCTCCGTCAGCAGTGTCGCAGCCGCGGGTGTCAGCCGACCGCTGTCCGCCATTGTCACGACCGCACGGGAGAAAGCAGTGTAAAAGGATACACCTTTATATAGTTCGCCCGACGTCTCGCGTACAAGCGGATAGTCGGACAGCACCGCATCCGCCGCCAAGCCCTGCCACAATGCCGTTAACGGCTGCGCCGAATAGAGAAGACGGTCACACAACGCTTCTAACAGCCGCTCAATACGGCACAGATCATCCGCCCGTCGTCGCAACCGTCCGGCGAATATCAATCCCAGACCGATCCCCGTCGCCACGATCAACAAAATGCCAAGATATTTCACCGTCCGTCACCTCCGGATATACACATTTCCGCCACCGTCCGGGGGCGTGCCGTCCCTGCAAAAACACCCATTGCTCGAACACACCCGCGGTAATCAACTCGCGCACCGTGGCTTTTTGCGTTAATTCAAGCGGCGTACGCCCGTGCAGCGACGCAACCGTCGCCACCCCCGCGTGCGCGCAGGCGGACACAGCGGCGATCTCTGCCGCGTCCCCCAGTTCATCGAACACCACCACCTGCGGTGCCAGACACCGCACCGCCTGCAGAATACCGACCGCTTTCGGATAGCCGCGCAGAACATCACAGCCGCCAAGCCCGTCGACCCCGCTGAGTTCGCCGCGCTCGTCCACCACCGCC
Organism: uncultured Ruminococcus sp.; assembly: GCA_964629445.1. Classification (GTDB taxonomy): domain Bacteria; phylum Bacillota; class Clostridia; order Oscillospirales; family Acutalibacteraceae; genus UBA5905. The sequence continues at coordinate 4,798 of CAZVSE010000034.1, forward strand.
ACCCGCACACGACGGGCGGCGAGCGAAGAGGCGATGTCCCGCAGAAGGCTTGTCTTGCCGCTTGACGGCTCGCCGATGAGCAAAGTCGAGCGCACCACCCCCGCCGAATGAACCAGCGGCAACAGCGACGCGGCACAACCCGCGTGCCGTCGCGGCAGGCGGATACACAAGGACGTTACCTGCCGCACCGAGCGAACGCGCTCGCCGTCGAGCACCGCCGTTCCCGCAACCCCGACGCGGATACCGCCGCGCACGGCAACAAACCCCTGCCGCAATTCCTGCTCGTGGGCATACACTGACTCTTCACAAAAGAGAAGAAAGCAACTCTCCAACTGCTCGGGTCGGCAGATCAACACATCGGGTTGATGTAAAGTAACAGACCTTGACACGCAAAGAAACCGTTCGCCTGCCGCATAGGACAGCGTGACGGGCTCACCCGCACGTAGACGGATCTCTTGTATCCCCGCCTGCTCATAGGGCGGTAGCGATGAAAGCGCATTTACCCAAGCAGGCGGCAAATACGGTCGCAGAATATCCCAGTTCATCACGCCTGTCCTCACCTCTTGTCCAATGTATATGGTGTTGTCCACCCGAATAGAACAAAAAAAGCTGAACGGCGTATGCCGTTCAGCTTTTGGCTGTGTTGTGTTATTTCAGTTCAACGACGGTGACGCCCGTCTCCCCCTCACCATATACACCGAGACGGAAGCCCTTCACCTGCCGATGTCCTTTAAGATGGCTGTGCACCGCGGCACGCAAAGCGCCGGTGCCCTTACCGTGGATGACCGTCACGCGATCAAGCCCGCATAGCACCGCGTTATCAAGGAAGCGGTCAACCTCCAGCAGAGCCTCTTCCACTGTCTGTCCGCGCAGATCGAGGTCGGTGTTCGCCGAACGCTCCATACGCGAGGTGAGTCCCCCGCCCTGCCGCGGTGTCGGTGTGCCGCGACGCGCCTTTTTCTCCTCTCGACGAGACTCAAACAGACGCAAATTCTCCACTGAGGTACGGGTGCGGATCGCCCCCGCTTGCACCTCCACGATCCCCTTGCTGTCGGGGGCTTTGACCACCGTCGCCTGCAGTCCCATATCAATTAACTGCACGCGATCGCCCTCCTTGAGCGGCCGCGGCAACACATAATCGCTGTCCGTATCGCGCACGGTAACGGGATCGATCGCATCGTCCAATCGGCGCAGACGCGAGCGCAACTGACTCTTCGCTTGTCGCGTCTTTTCAGCGAAATCTGCCGCGTCCTTTTGTCGGCGCAGATCGTCAAGCTCATCCATCAGCCGAGCGGCTTCCTGACGCGCTTTTTCGACAATACGCTGTGCCTCGCGGCGGGCATTATCCAGTTCTTTCTGCCGCCGCTCGTCGAGTTCAGCGAGCTTTTCCTCCGCCCGTTGCGCCGAACGGCGCGCCCGCTCGTGGGCATCCTTCGTCTCAGCAAGCTGTTCCTCCAGCGCCTGACGGCGAGTGTCAAGGCTCGTCACCACATCCTCCAGCCGTCGATCATCTCCCGACACTAAACCGCGGGCGTGCTCGACGAGTGCCTCATCCATCCCGAGTTTTTCGGTAATAGCAAAGGCATTCGAACGTCCCGGCACGCCGATAAGTAGCCGATAGGTCGGGCGCAGGGATGCCACATCAAATTCACAACTCGCATTCTCGACACCGGAGGTGTTGATCGCATAGGCCTTGAGTTCCGCGTAATGCGTCGTCGCGGCGACCCGCGCGCCCAGCTGACGCAGGCGCTCAAGAATCGCGACCGCGAGCGCGGCGCCCTCGACAGGATCGGTACCCGCGCCGAGCTCGTCGAGCAACACAAGGCTGCTGTCATGCGTTTCGCCGAGGATGCGGATAACATTGGTCATATGCGCTGAGAAGGTGGACAGCGACTGCTCGATCGACTGCTCATCGCCGATATCCACCAGCACACGGCGAAACACCGACAAACGGCTACCGTCGCTGACGGGCGGCAGGATGCCGCACATCGTCATCAGCGTGAGCAGACCCAATGTTTTGAGTGTCACCGTCTTGCCGCCTGTATTAGGGCCCGTGACCACGAGAGTATCATATTCACCGCCTAGTTCCACGTCGATCGGCACGATCTTGTTCGCGTCGATGAGCGGGTGGCGGGCGTGTTTAAGCAGGATATACCCGTCATCCGACAATGCGGGCTTCATCGCTTTCATCTTATAAGCAAGCTGTCCCTTAGCAAAGATCACATTGAGTTCGAGCAGGATCTCATAATCCGCGATGATGGCAGTAGCAAAGCTCCCCACCTCGGCAGACAGTTCGAAGAGGATACGCTCGATCTCGGCTTCCTCCTTCGAGCGCAGGACTTTGAGGTCGTTGTTCGCTTCCACGACCCCCATCGGCTCAACAAACACCGTCGCGCCCGATGCCGAGGAGTCGTGCACCAGACCCGCGACCTCGCCGCGGTGCTCCGCCTTGACAGGCACGACGAAACGCCCGCCGCGGATGGTGACGATCGGCTCCTGCAATGCCTTGGCATACGCAGGCGAGCGCACAAGCTTATCCAACTGTTCACGCACGCGCGCAGATGCCGCGCGCATCTTGCGGCGGATGTCCGCGAGAGTCGGCGACGCGGTGTCAGCGACCTCTTCCTCGTTCACCACGACCGAGGAGATCTTCTGCTCGAGGTATTTATTCGGCACCAGAACCGAAAAACGGTCATCAAGACAGGTCGACACCCCCGCACAATGCGCGCGCCAGTCGGCAAGCGAGCGGATCACCCGCAGCACCTCGGCGATGTGTAAAAATTCGCCGAGCGACAGACTCGCGCCCGCCTCCGCGCGGCGCAAGGCGTTGGTAACGTTCGTCAACCGCCCGAAGGACGGACTGCCGAAGCCCGCCATTAGGCGGCAGGCGTCGTCCGTCTCGTCAACGAGCCTCTGCACAAGCGCCAGATCGGTCGCAGGACGCAGAGAGCGCGCCAACTCAGCCGCATCCGCACAGCAGGTCTCCGCGGCGAGACGGTCGAGTATCTTATCCAGTTCTAATGCGCGATAATCCCGCTCCATATCCGTTCTCCTATGTTAATTCAGGTCGTAAGGTATGATAAAAATCCAACGTATTATACCGCCGCTGCTGCTGAGCGAGCAAAAACTGCTCCATCAGCCGCGCGAGCTGCAACGTATCCGCCGCAGGCAACGAGAAAGCAAAGCAACGAGCAAAATCCCCCTGCAGAATATGCCGCATTGCCGCGAGCACCCCCGCGGTGACAGGGATGCCGTCGGTCGGCATCCCGCACGCCGAGCAGGTTAACGTTCCGCCCACGGGAGAGAACCACATTAAACTATCCTCTCCCCGACCGCATCGGTGGCAGCCCGTCAGATCGGGGGTGTAGCCTTCAAGACACAGTAACCTTCCCTCAACCACCGCCTTGATGAGCATCGGGTCGCGACTGCCCTCGCTGAGATAGTGCAACGCGTTGAGCAGCAGCCGCAAATGCTCGATCGCGGGAGCATCTGTTGGGGTCATATGCAGTGCCAGCTCGCAGAAATACTGCGCGAGCGCTAATTTTTCCACATCCTGCCGCAGAGGGAAGAATACCTCCTGCGGCTTCGCATCTTCCAATATGTATTTATCCCGACCGGGGATGAGGCTCAAGCGAGAATAGCACAATTGCTGCGTTGCCGCACCGAAACGGCTCTTCACATTCCTCGCTCCCCGCGCGCTCGCGCGCACAAGCCCCTTATCCCGCGTCAGGATCGCCACAAATCGATCAGATTCCGCCACGGTGGGATAATCCCGCAGGATCAGACCGTCGGTCATCAAATGCTGTTTTGCTCCCGCCATAGGCGTCCTCCTCCCCTTTTACGTTGTTCATCGGCAGGGTCACACCGCGGTAGCGCAAATAGTCCTCCACGCGTCCCGTACACGAAAACTGCCGCCATAATGCCTGCTCATCCATACCGCCCACATCCTTTCACAGGTAGTGTATCCTATCCGCAAACGAATAGCGGCGGCAATTCTTGTTATGTCTAGTAAATCAATCCAGTTTGTACCCGAGTCCGGTCAGGAAGCCCTGACGGTTGCGCCAGTCCTCCTTGACCTTCACCCAACACTGCAGATTGACCTTCGCACCGAATAACTCCTCGAGATCGACACGCGCGAGGGACGCGATCTGCTTGAGCATCGCGCCCTTTTTGCCGATGACCATACCCTTATGACTGTCCCGCTCGCAATAAATATAGGCATCAATATCGATGATGGTGCCCTTATCGGTCTCACGATCGCCCATCCGCTCGATGGCGACGGCGATGCCGTGCGGGATCTCCTGCCGCAACAACTGCAGCATCTTCTCGCGGATGACCTCCGACGCGAGCGCTTGCTCGGTCTGGTCACTGGTCGCGTCCGCGGGGAAGAAATGCGGACTCTCCACCGCAAAGCCCTCGAGCACCGTGAACAGCTCGTGGATCCCGTCCCCCGTCAGCGCGGACACCGGCAGGATCGCATCGAATGTCGCGCGTTCCTTCCATGCCGCAATAACCTCGAGCAGATGCCCTTTGTCGGTCACCGTGTCGATCTTATTGATGACGAGGATCTTCGGCAGGCGCTGTTTCGAGAACTGCTCAAGCAGCGTCTCCTCCTCCTCGCGGATATTGACCCGCGGCTCGGTAACGAGGATGCCAACGTCCACGCCCGACACCGCCTCACCGATCGAACGCACCATAAAATCACCGAGGCGGGTTCGCGGCTTGTGGTTGCCGGGGGTATCGAGGAACACGAGTTGGGTCTTATCCCGCGTCACCACACCCATAATGCGGGTGCGGGTGGTCTGCGGCTTGTCCGAGACGATGGCGACCTTGCGCCCCACCATCGCGTTGAGCAGCGACGATTTACCGACGTTCGGACGACCGACGATCGCCGCAAAGGCGGATAATGTATCCATATTGATTTCCTTTCTCATTCAAAAGCGACCGCCGCGATAAACGGCGGTCGCCGAACACTCACTGTTGATCAAGCACATAGCTGCCGCCGCGGGGAAGTCCCACCGACAGCATCACGGCCTCTTCCTTTTCGCGCATACGCACCGCCTCAAGGCCGCCATCCACGTGGTCGTAGCCAAGCAGGTGAAGCATTGAGTGTACGGTTAGATAACCGACCTCGCGCTGAAAGGAATGACCGTATTCCTCCGCCTGTGCCTCGGCGCGCTCGAGCGAAATGACGATATCGCCAAGCATATACGCGCCGGTGGCGGGGTTTTGGTCGTATTCCCCATTCTCGCCGAGCGGGAAAGACAGCACATCAGTCGGCATATCGATATCCCGCTGTTCGCGGTTGATTAAGCGGATCTGCTCGTTATCGACGAGGGACACATCCACCTCGGCAGAGCCCTCAAAACCCTCGAGTTCCAGCACAGCGTGGCAACAACGACGGATCAGTAGACGGACACCGGTCGGGATCTTCACGGCTTTTTGCTTGTTGTCGATGACCACTTTGATTTTATCCATTGTTTTTGCCTTGCCTTTCTTCTTTTTTGTTATTGGGACGAGAACTTTTCGGTTTCGAACGCTCAAATTGTTCGTACGCGGCAATGATGCGTTGCACGAGCTGGTGGCGCACAACATCCTTCTGCCCGAACCGGCAGATCGCCACATCCTCCACATCCTGCAAGATCCGCATCACCTGCTTTAATCCGCTCTGCTTGCCGTCGGGCAGGTCGATCTGGGTGACGTCGCCCGTTACCACCATACGGGAGTTAAAACCAAGACGGGTGAGAAACATCTTCATCTGCTCGGGGGTGGTGTTCTGCGCCTCGTCAAGGATAATGAAGCTATCATCCAGCGTGCGTCCGCGCATATACGCGAGGGGTGCTATTTCAATGTCACCGCGCTCCATATACCGCTGATAGCTCTCCGCGCCGAGCATATCGAACAGCGCGTCGTACAGCGGGCGCAGATAGGGGTCGACCTTGCTCTGCAGGTCGCCCGGCAAGAAACCGAGATGCTCCCCCGCCTCCACTGCGGGTCGTGTCAGAATGATGCGGTTGACCTCCTTGGCACGGAACGCCCGCACCGCCATCGCCACCGCGAGATAGGTCTTGCCTGTACCCGCAGGACCAATGCCGAGCGTGACGGTGTTCTTCGCGATCGCATCGACATAGTGCTTTTGCCCAAGCGTTTTCGGCTTAACCGGCTTTCCCTTCGAGGTGACGCACAGACTGTCCGAACCGATCTTGCCGATGGCGCTCTCCGCGCCCTCCCCGACCAGCATCAGCACATACCGCACGTTTTGCTCGTTAAGCTCCTCGCCACGGTTAATGAGCTGCAGCAGCCCGTCGATCGCCCGCGCGGCGCGGTCGACACTCAGCGGCTCGCCGCTGATCTTGATATCGGTGCCACGCGCGAGGATGCTCACGCCGTATTCCTGCTCCACCAGACGGATATTCGAATCAAAACTGCCGAACAGAGACAGCGCCTGCTCCATTCGCTCTACATTGATGATCTGTTCTGTCATAAATTACATCCTTATATCCTGTCAAAATCTTTTTATATTTTATCACTAAAAATTTCATTTGTCACTAGGTAATATGGCTAAAAATTTTCAAAAAACTTTTCAATCGGCTCTTCTACTGCGATGTTTTCCAGGCATTGGTACTTCACCGACAGCGTAACCACGCCGTCTTTCACCGTCTGTGTGCGTTCAATCTCCTCAAACTCCTCATCACCGAACAGTGCCGCCTCCTGCGTTTTCAGCCGTTTTTGCGCCAACTCGACCGCTTGCGCTTCGGTGCGGACAGTCGCAAGACGGATGGTGCGAATGTAATACCGATTTATGATTCCGAGAGGCAGAGTCAACCCGTTCGCCTGCAAAAAATGCGTACGCTCGGTCAACTGATATTCTCCCCCCGTCGGTGGATCGGTATACAGCGGGATCTGACAACCGAGAACGCTAAGCGTCGGACATACCGCGACGAATCCGTCAGGCACCGCAGGATAATAGGTCAGCGGCACACTCACTGTGATGCACCGCTCGGTTTGTGCCCACACCTCGCCGTATGCGCGGCAAAGCTGCTCGCCGAGTTCGCTCTCGACACGACCGCTGATGAGCACCGTGCCCGCCGACACTGCCTCGCCCGCCATCACACATTTTTGCCCGCTGACCACCGTCACCGATACGATCCGCCCATCCCGCACCGCAACCATATCCGACGGTTCCGACAGATCCAGCACCTGCGGCGTCGGCTTGCGCTCAGTCACCTCCACCCGCGCGACACAACCGCTCGGGTTGACCGAGATCCACGCGAGAGTCGACAGGCGGTTAAGCCCCATAATTTCCAGTTGTTTTATCTGCAACTCATCCATCCTCGCGCCGAGCCGTACCCCCATATCCTGCGCGACTGTGAGGATCTCCTCGGTCGAGGTCGCGCCGTTGCCGACGACTTCAATCACCCAGATGCGCGGCGCTAACAGCGCAAGGATCAAGGCATACAGCGCAAGCCCGATCAGCATCCCTTTTCGCTTACGGTAGCGGTGTAACCAAAACGGCAGTCCGTGCTTCTGCCGCACCCGCATCCGCACACAGGCGCGGCGGGCGCGGTGGCGCAGCACACGGTAATCCCGTGCAAAGCAGGAAAATCGCATTCGCTCATCCCGAAAGCGTACCCCCCACACTGCAATCTCCTCTTCAGCGACCGCATTGAGCAAGCGTTCGGGATAGCCTCCCTCGATCTCCACCCGCGCCCAACCGAAAAACCAGCGAAAAAATCGAGAGATCGCCATCACGTATGACCTCCCCCGTCAAACTCGATGCGCTGCAGACAACCGCACACCGTTGCCCCATCCGCTGACAGACAGCCCATCTCCAGATCGCGCCCGTAAAACGATACCGAGCCCCTCGCGGTGCATAGGCGAATACAATCTTCGCTGTAAGTGTGTATCCCTTTACACCCAGTGATCACCACACGGGAGTCCCCCTCGATCTCCATAAACGTCGCACCCGTCAAAGTACCGTCAGGCAGATCCATTGCCTGCTGTAACCGTCTGCCCACACGCTGTTTTTCTTTCATTGCACACACTCCCTATCCCTCTATTTTTATGTCTGTGCGGGACGGTTAATGCTCATATTCCTCGGGCAAAACGCATAGAGTGGGATATAGAAAGGGGTGGACAACCGTGTTCATTCACACCATACACAAACGCTCGCTTTACTCCGTCGGCATCAGCGCGGCACTCATCGCGACAGCGTTCGTGATGCTTCGCTTTCCGCAAGCACTCGCCAACGGAGTCAGCCGTGGGCTGTCCGTCTGCTCAACGGTCATCATCCCGACGCTTTATCCATTTATGATCCTCGCGGGGATGCTGACCGATTCACCGCTATGCACCCGCCCGAGCAAATTCAGTGCCGCCGTCACGCGGCGGCTGTTCCGTCTACCCGCCTGCTGCGGGACGGCGATCCTGCTCAGCCTCGTCGGCGGGTATCCCGCGGGTGCGCTCGCCATCGGGCGACTGCAGAATAGCGGACGCATCACCGCACAGCAAGCGCGGCGAATGACACTGTTCTGCGTTAACGGCGGGCCGGGATTTATCGTCAGCACGGTTGGTGCGGGTCTGCTCGGCAGCCCACGCGCGGGATGGCTGCTGTTTGTCGCCCATGCAGTTACCTCGCTGGGGATGGGAATTGTCCTAGCCCGTGTGAACAAGACGAAAATGACCGACATCGATGTACCACCCGCCGCCGTCAGTCCGTCGCGCCCATTCGCGCAGATCGTACAAGATACCTGTGCAGCGTTGCTGACAATGTGCGGATTTGTGGTACTGGCAGCAGCGGGACTGTCGGTGTGGGAAGCAAGCGGACTGCCACACGCCCTGCAAAACGTAAGCGGCGTGCCTGCCGCCGCGTGGAGCACCGCCGCGGCAATGCTCACCGAGGTCAGCTGCGGCTGTATCGCGATCGCCGGCGGCGGGACACTAACGCCTTTCTGGCTGTGTCTATGCCTCGGCTGGGGCGGACTGTCGGTGCAGGGACAGCTTGCAGTCGCGCTTAAAAGCAATACCGGCAAAAAGATCCTCACGCGGACATTTTGGGGCGGACGACTTATCCACGGGTGCGTCAGCGGACTGATCGCTACAGTGCTGTTTCGTTTCATCCCCGTTGATCTACCGACCGTCAGCCAACCATCCTCAACGCCGTTTTATGCCTCTGCGTCCGCATCAATGATGCTGTTGATCCTTAGTTTTACGGCAATGCTGTGCTTTTATCCAAAAAAGACTGGAAATCCGTCGCAGAATGTGCTATGATATAAAAGATGAGTATTTTGTGCGAGAGGAGCTTTGTCCGATGCGCCGAAAATTATATGGAAATAATATCAACCCCAGTTGTGAATACTGCGCGCGTGCGCGCCGTGCGACCGACGGACGAGTCATGCTGTGCGCCAAGCGCGGCATCGTGCCGCTGTACCACCGCTGTCGGCGGTTCGTATACGATCCGCTCAAGCGTATCCCTTACCGCCAGCCGAAGTTGGATGCCTACAAAGCAGAGGATTTCCAGCTGTGATACGGTCGGAAAATTTCTTTGATTTTTTTGAAATAACATCTTGACAACGCGGGCGCGGTTTGCTATAATAACCTGCGTTGCGAGGTATGCGGCTGTAGCTCATCTGGTAGAGCGCCACCTTGCCAAGGTGGAGGTAGCGAGTTCGAGCCTCGTCAGCCGCTCCAAAAAAAACAGAGCACCATCCGATGGATGGTGCTCTGTTTTTTGCGCTGTATGAGTGCGAAGAACTCGCCTTGCGGTTTGCGTTGGCAAACCGCAACAA
>CAZVSE010000035.1:0-14492 GCA_964629445.1 uncultured Ruminococcus sp.
GGTGTCGAAATTGAGTAACAAACTGCATGTGAAAAAGGACGATACCGTCCTGATCATCAGCGGTGACGACAAAGGTCAGCAGGGCAAGGTCCTCGCTGTCAGCCCCAAGGAGGGCAAGGTCATCGTCGAGGGCCAGAACATGATCAAAAAGCATGTCAAGCCCCGCAAGGCCGGCGATCCCGGCGGTATCATCGAGGCTGAGGGTGCGATGTACGCGTCCAAGGTTCAGGTGATCTGCCCCGCCTGCAAGAAGCCTACCCGCGTTGCTCACAAGAAAGTGACCAACAACGCCGGTAAAGAGCGCTCTGTCCGCATCTGCAAAAAGTGCGGCGAAGAACTGTAAGGAGGGAAAGAAGCGAAATGGCTAGATTAAAAGAAACGTATAAAAGCGAGATCGCTCCTGCCCTGATGAAAAAGTTCGGGTACAAGAGCGTTATGCAGATCCCGAAGCTGGACAAGGTCGTCATCAACGTCGGCTGCGGCGAAGCCCGTGACAACGCGAAGATCATCGATGCCATCATCAACGATCTGTCCGCGATCACCGGTCAGCGCCCCGTCGTCTGCAAGGCGCGCAAGTCCGTCGCGAACTTCAAGCTCCGTGAGGGCATGAACATCGGCGCGAAGGTCACCCTGCGCGGCGAGCGTATGTACGAGTTCGTCGACCGCCTGTTCAACGTGGCTCTGCCCCGCGTCCGTGACTTCCGCGGCATCAACGCGAATTCGTTCGACGGTCGCGGTAACTACAACATGGGCCTCAAGGAGCAGTTGATCTTCCCCGAGATCGACTACGATAAGATCGACAAGGTGCGCGGTATGGACCTGTGCTTTGTCACCACCGCCAACACCGACGAAGAAGCGCGCGAGCTGCTCACTCTGATGGGCGCTCCGTTCGCGAAATAAGGAGGGAGATACCTATGGCGAAAACATCGATGAAGTTAAAGCAGCAGAAGGCGCCGAAGTTCTCCACTCGTGCGTACAACCGCTGCAAGATCTGCGGCCGTCCCCACGCGTACCTGCGTCGGTACGGCATCTGCCGTATTTGCTTCCGCGAGCTGGCCTACAAGGGCGAGATCCCGGGCGTAAAGAAGGCAAGCTGGTAAGTTAAGCAATAGCAACCATTTATAAGGAGGTAGAGGTTATGCAAATTTCTGATACTATCGCCGATATGCTGACCCGAATCCGCAACGCGAATTCTGCGAAGCACGAGACGGTGGATATCCCCGCTTCCAACATGAAGAAGGCTATTGCCCAGATTCTTGTTGACGAGGGATATGTCAAAGAGTTCAAAGTTATCGAAGATGGCAAGCAGGGCATCATCCGTATCACGCTGAAATATCAGGGTGCGTCCCGTACGCCCGTCCTGATGGGTCTGCGTCGTGTGTCCAAGCCCGGTCTGCGCATCTATTCCAGCAGCGAGGACATGCCGAAGGTCATGAAGGGCATCGGCACCGCGATCGTTTCCACGTCCAAGGGCGTTATGACCGACAAGGCCGCCCGTGCAGCGAACGTGGGCGGCGAAGTCCTGGCGTTCATTTGGTAAGGGGGTAGAAGAATATGTCTAGAATTGGTCGTAAGCCGATCGCTATCCCCGCCGGCGTCGAAGTCAAGGTGGCGGACGGCGTTGTCACCGTCAAGGGCCCGAAGGGCACCCTGACCCAGAAGTACAACACCGCGATGTCCGTCGAAGTTGCCGGCAACGAGGTGCTCGTCACCCGTCCCAACGACGAGAAGGAGAACCGCTCCCTGCACGGTCTGACCCGTACCCTGATCAATAATATGGTCATCGGTGTCACCGAGGGCTTCAAGAAGGAGCTCGAGGTCAACGGTGTCGGCTACCGTGTGCAGAAGCAGGGTTCCAATCTGGTGATGAACCTGGGCTACAGCCATCAGGTCATCGTGTCCGAGATCCCCGGTATCACCATCGAGGCTCCCGGCCCCAACCAGATCATCATCTCCGGCATGGATAAGCAGCTGGTTGGTCAGTTTGCTGCCGAAGTCCGCGAGAAGCGTCCGCCCGAGCCGTATAAGGGCAAGGGTATCAAGTACACCACCGAGCACATCCGCCGCAAGGAAGGTAAGGCCGGCGGTAAGGGCAAGAAGTAAAGAAGGAGTGAATAACGTATGGTGAGCAAAAAAGACAGCAATGCAGCTCGTCTGCATCGCCACAAGCGTGTCCGCGGTAAGATCAGCGGCACTGCTGAGCGTCCCCGCCTTGATGTGTATCGCTCCCTCAATCACATCTATGCCCAGGTGATCGATGATGTTAAGGGAGCGACACTGGTCGCCGCGTCCTCTGTTGAGAAGGATTTCGGTATGGCCGGTGGCAACAAGGCTGCCGCCCGTAAGGTCGGCGAACTGATCGCAAAACGTGCCGCTGAAAAGGGTATCACCGAGGTCGTGTTTGACCGCGGCGGCTATGTCTACCACGGCCGTGTGCAAGAGCTGGCCGAAGGCGCCCGCGAGGGCGGCCTCAAGTTCTAAGGAAAGGGAGGAATATACTTTGGCCAGAAGAGAAGTAATCGATAACGAGTACAAAGAAACCGTGGTTGCCATCAACCGCGTCAGCAAGACCGTCAAGGGCGGTCGCGTGATGAAATTCGCGGCGTTGGTCGTCGTGGGCGATGGCAAGGGCACCGTGGGCTTCGGCACCGGTAAGGCGGGCGAAGTTCCGGACGCTATCCGCAAGGGCATCGAGGATGCCAAGAAGCATCTGGTGAAGATTTCCCTGAAGGGCACCACCATTCCGCACGAAGTGATCGGCAAGTTCGGCGCCGGCGAGGTTCTGATGAAGCCCGCCGCCCCCGGTACCGGCGTCATCGCCGGCGGTGCTGTCCGTGCGGTCGTGGAGGCTGCCGGTATCAAGGATATCCGTACCAAGGCTCTGCGCTCGAACAATCCCTGCAACGTCGTCAGCGCCGCTATGGCGGGTCTGATGCAGCTGCGTACCGCGGAGGAGGCTGCTGCCTCCCGCGGCAAGACGGCGCAGGACATCGTGGGTTAAGGAGGAACTGAATTATGGCTAAAAAAGCTAAGGTTGAGACCATTCAGGTCAAACTGGTGAAGAGTCTGATCGGTTCTAAGAAGGACCAGATCGCTACGGCTGAAGCTCTGGGCCTCCGCAAGATCGGTGACGTCGTCACCCAGCCCGACAACGCCGCTACCAAGGGTAAAGTGGCGAAGATCATCCACCTCGTCGAGGTAATCAACGCGTAAGCAAATCGAGCAAGGAGGTGCACAATATGAAACTTCATGAGCTTTCTCCGGCTCCCGGCTCCGTTCGTGAGACCAAGCGCATCGGTCGCGGTCACGGTTCGGGTCAGGGCAAGACTGCCGGTAAAGGTCACAAAGGTCAGAAGGCCCGTGCCGGTCGCGGTATGCAGATCGGCTTCGAAGGCGGCCAGATGCCTTTACAGCGTCGTATCCCCAAGAGAGGCTTCAACAACGTGTTCGCTACGCCCTACACCATCATCAACCTCGCGGTGCTCAACCGTTTTGAGGAAGGTGCGGTCGTGGACGTCGACGCCCTGCTGAACGCCGGTATTATTAAAAAAGCCCCCTACGGTGTCAAGGTTCTTGGCAACGGCAAGATTGAGAAGGCACTGACCGTTAAGGTCGCTGCGTTCTCCGAGTCCGCTAAGGCTAAGATCGAGGCAGCGGGCGGGAAGGCCGAGGTGATCTGAGATGTTTCAGACCTTGCGTAATGCCTGGAAAATCGACGATCTCCGTAAGAAAATGCTGTTTACCGTCTTTATCATTCTGATCTTCCGCATCGGCTCCGCCATGACCGTTCCCTTCGTGGACGGCGAGGCGTTGCGCGAGGCGATGGGCGGTGCCAGCAACTATCTGATGATGATGTCCGGCGGCGGTTTCTCCTCCGGCTCCATCTTCGCCCTCTCCATCACGCCGTACATCAACGCCAGCATCATCATTCAGCTGCTGACGGTCGCCATCCCCTATCTGGAGCGCTTGGCGAAGGACGGCGAGGCGGGTCGCAAGAGATTAGGTCAGATCACTCGTTACACGACGGTGATCCTCGGTCTGATCCTCGCGGTCGCCTACTATCTGCTCGCGCGCAACCGCGGCGCGCTGGCGCTTGAGGCCGAGACCGGCTTCGGTGCGTGGTTTGCCGCGATCGTGATCGTCCTCTGCTTCACCGCCGGTTCGGCGCTGATGATGTGGTTGGGTGAGCAGATCAACGAGAAGGGCATCGGCAACGGCATCTCGATCTTGTTGTTCGCCGGTATTCTGTCCAGCATCCCGAACGCGGCGATGTACCTGTGGGCGTACTTCTATGATTGGGGTATCAAGGCTCTGCAGGGCGGCGATTCCAGCGGTCTGGGCTGGATGCTCAAGGCGATCCTGGTGATCGTGCTGTTTCTCGCGATGGTTGCGTTCATCGTTTTTATGGGCGATGCCGAGCGCCGCGTGCCTGTGCAGTACGCCAAGAAGGTCGTCGGTCGTAAGATGTACGGCGGTCAGAACACCTATATTCCGATCAAGGTGAATATGTCCGGTGTTATGCCCATCATTCTGGCAGTGTCGATCCTCGGCCTGCCCGGAATCATCTCCAGTTTTATGGCGAAGGTCCCGACCACCGGCTTCTGGGGTTGGTTCTTTGCCGCATTTCAGGAGGACAGCTGGCTGTACATCATCCTCTACTTCCTGATGATCATCGGCTTTGCCTTCTTCTATGTGACCATCCAATATAACCCCACCGAGATGGCGAACAACCTGCGTAAGAACGGCGGTGCCATCCCCGGTCAGCGTCCCGGTAAGCCCACGGCGGATTACATCAAGCGGGTGCTGAACAAGGTCACCTTCATCGGTGCTCTGTTCTTGGGTGTTATCGCGCTGTTCCCGAGCCTGTTCGGTAAGTTCAGCGGCATCACCGGCTTGACCATCGGCGGCACGTCGATGATGATCGTGGTCGGCGTTGCGCTCGAGACTGTGCAGCAGATCGAGAGCCAGATGATGATGCGTCACTACAAGGGTTTCTTAGATTAAGCTCTTGATGTAACGAGTTGAGCCTGCCGACGCCGACTTTGTCGGTCGGCGTCGGCACACAACCTGTCTAAAAAGGAGAACTCTATGAACCTCATTCTGTTAGGCGCCCCCGGCGCCGGCAAGGGCACGCAGGCGGAGATCCTCTGCGAGCGCCTGAACATTCCTACCATTTCCACGGGCAATATGATCCGTGAAGCGCTGAAAAGCGGCACTGAGATGGGGCTGAAAGCGAAAGCCTTCATCGAGGCGGGCCAGCTGGTTCCCGACGAGGTGGTCATCGGCATCGTCGATGAGCGTCTGCATCAGGACGACTGCAAGAACGGCTTTATCCTCGACGGCTTCCCCCGCACCATTCCTCAGGCCGAGGCACTTGACCGTATGGGCGTGACCATCAACCGTGTGGTGGACATCGATGTCCCCGACGAGGTGATCGCCCGACGTGTATCGGGTCGCCGTGTATGCCTCGACTGCGGCAACACCTACCATATCGAGACCAAAAAGCCTCGTGTGGATGGTGTGTGCGACCGTTGCGGCAGCACCCTTGTTCAGCGCAAGGACGACCAACCCGAGACCGTGCAGGAGCGTCTGAATGTGTATCACGCGCAGACCGAGCCGCTCAGAGACTATTATGCCGCCGCCGGCAAGCTGCTGGTGATGGATGGCCAAATGGGCATCCAAGAGATTGCGGAAAAAACGCTCGAGCAGCTGAAGAATTAAGCGTATGATCAGCATAAAGAGCAGCCGAGACCTCGCCCTCATGCGAGAGGCGTGTGTTATCTCGGCAAGAGCGCTGAAGCTCGGAGGGGAAGCGGTGCAGCCCGGTGTCACCACCGGCGAGATCGACCGCATCATTCGCCGGTATATCGAGAGCATGGGAGCCAAGCCCAACTTCCTCGGCTACGGCGGATTTCCCGCGAGCGCCTGCATATCGGTCAACGCGACCGTCATCCACGGCATACCGGGCCGTTACGTGATCAAAGAGGGCGATATCGTCAGCATTGATTGCGGCGCGGCGATCCACGGCTTTAACGGCGACAACGCCGCCACGTTCGCGGCGGGCAAGGTGTCGCGTGAAGCACAGGCGTTGATGGACGCCACACGCGAGAGCCTCTATGAGGGCATCAAAGCCGCTCAATCGGGCAATCGGGTGGGGGACATCGGCGCGGCGGTACAGCGGTATGTCGAGATGCGTGGTTACTCGGTGGTACGGCAGTTTGTCGGCCACGGAGTAGGCACGGATCTACACGAAGACCCCAGCGTACCCAATTTCGGTACACCCGGACGCGGCCCTAAGCTGCTGCCGGGGATGACCTTAGCCATTGAGCCTATGGTCAACGCCGGCACCCACGAGGTGAGCATACTCGGGGACGGCTGGACAACGGTGACGAAAGACGGCCGTTTGTCCGCGCACTTCGAGCATACGGTAGCGATCACGCCGAACGGGCCCGTCATTATGACCGACCCTGAAGGCAAGCTGCGGTAAGAAACAACCGTGGCTGCAAGATATGGCAGCCGCAAGTGCCACGCACATTGAGGGAGGTTAATAACAATGTCGAAAGACGATGTGATCGAATTGGAAGGTGTCGTTGTTGAGGCGCTGCCCAACGCGACCTTTCAGGTAGAGCTGGCCAACGGCCACAAGATCCTCGCGCACATCTCCGGCAAACTGCGTATGAACTACATTCGCATCCTGCCCGGTGACAAGGTCACCGTCGAGATGAGCCCCTACGATTTGACTAAGGGCCGTATCACTTGGCGCACAAAGTAAGCAGGGACATCTGTTCCTAAAGTTCAAACAAACCGCGTAATGACGCGTAAAGGAGGTATTCTTTATGAAAGTCAGACCTTCTGTGAAGAAAATCTGCGAAAAATGCAAGGTCATCAAGCGCAAGGGTCGCGTGATGGTCATCTGCGAAAATCCGAAGCACAAGCAGCGTCAGGGCTAATGCCGACGCAACGGAAAGGAAGGATTAACTATGGCACGTATTGCTGGTGTCGACCTGCCCCGCGACAAGCGTGTGGAGATCGGCTTGACCTACATCTTCGGTATCGGTCGTAAGACTGCCACGGATATTCTGGCGGCGACCGGCATCAACCCCGACACCCGTGTGCGGGATCTGACCGAGGACGAGGTTTCCAAACTGCGCGAGTATATCGACCACAACTGCACGGTGGAGGGCGACCTGCGCCGTAATGTTGCGTTTGACATCAAGCGCCTCATTGAGATCGGTAGCTACCGCGGTCTTCGTCACCGCAAAGGTCTGCCGGTGCGCGGTCAGCGCTCCAAGACCAATGCGCGTACCCGTAAGGGTCCGAAGAAGACCATCGCCAACAAGAAGAAGTAAGCAGGAGGGATATTAAATGGCTGCTGCCAAAACAACTGCGCGCAAGGGTGCTTCCCGTCGCCGCAAAGAACGCAAGAACATTGAGCGTGGCGCCGCGCATATCCAGTCCACGTTCAACAACACCATCGTCACCGTCACCGATCTGCAGGGTAACGCTCTGTCTTGGGCTTCCGCCGGTGAGCTGGGCTTCCGCGGTTCCCGCAAGTCCACTCCCTTCGCCGCTCAGACGGCTGCCGAGACCGCTGCTAAGGCCGCTATGGAGCATGGCCTGAAGACCGTTGAGGTTTACGTTAAGGGCCCCGGTGCCGGCCGTGAAGCCGCGATCCGCGCCCTGCAGGCCGCCGGACTCGAGGTCACGATGATCAAAGACGTGACCCCCGTTCCCCACAACGGATGCCGTCCTCCCAAGAGAAGACGCGTCTAATCCAACTGGAGGTGTAACCAAATGGCTAGATATACTGGTGCGGTGTGCAAACTCTGCCGCCGTGAAGGACAGAAACTGTTTTTGAAGGGCGAACGCTGCTATACCGGCAAGTGCGCCATTGACCGCCGTTCCTATGCCCCCGGCCAGCACGGTCAGGCGCGTAACAAGAAGGCGTCCGAGTACGGCAAACAGCTGCGTACCAAGCAGTTTGCTAAGCGCTACTACGGTGTTCTGGAAGGTCAGTTCCGTCATTACTTCGCTCTCGCGGAGAAGATGGCGGGCCCGACCGGTGAAAACCTGCTGACCCTGCTCGAGTCCCGTTTGGACAACGTTGTCTATCGTATGGGTCTCGCGAGCTCCCGTGCGGAAGCCCGTCAGCTCGTCGGTCACAAGCACTTCTCCGTCAACGGTCGTACCGTGAACATCCCCTCCTTCCTCGTGAAGCCGGGTATGGTCGTCGCTCTGCGTGAGGGTCACAGCTCTCTCGACAAATTCAAGGCGATCATCGAGACCAATGGTTCTCGCCCTGTTCCGCAGTGGTTGGAGGTAAACAAAGAGAAGACCGAAGCCAAGGTCGTTGCCCTGGCGAAGAGAGAGGATATCGACCTGCCGATCGAGGAGACGCTCATCGTCGAGTTGTACTCCCGTTAATCGGGTCACGCACATCCTGTCTGACCGAATGATTGATACGGCAAGGGCGGCGGTCGCCTGCGTGCGGCACGCCCTATGCCAGTTAAAAAGGAGGGTTTTTGCATGATCGAAATCGAAAAGCCCCGCATTGAAGCGCTGGATCTGGCGACCAACGGCACCTACGGCAAGTTCGTGGTAGAGCCGCTGGAGCGGGGATACGGAACCACCATCGGCAACAGCCTGCGTCGTGTACTGCTGTCTTCCCTTCCGGGCGTGGCAGTCACCTCTATCAAGATCGACGGCATCCTCCACGAGTTTTCGACCATTGAAGGCGTCAAGGAAGATGTCACCGAGATCGTCCTCAACGTAAAGGGCATCATCGCCAAGATCAACGGCGAGGGTCCGAAGGTCGTGTACATCGAAGCGGAAGGTCCCTGTGAGGTGACCGCCGGCTCGATCAAGTGCGACAGCGAGGTCGAGATTCTGGTACCCGATATGCACATCGCCACGCTGGGCGAAGGTGCGCGTCTGTTTATGGAGCTGACCTTGGATAAGGGTCGCGGCTATGTGCCCGCCGACCGCAACAAGCAGCTGCTGAACCCCGTCATCGGTGTGATTCCGGTGGATTCCATCTACACGCCCGTGATGAAGGTCAACTACACTGTGGAGAACACCCGCGTGGGTCAGATCACCGACTACGACAAGTTGACGCTTGAGGTCTGGACGAACGGCGTCATCAGCGCGCAGGAGGCCGTGTCTCTGGGCGCGAAGGTGCTCACCGAGCACCTCAACCTGTTCGTTGACCTGTCGGGTGACACCTACGCCGATGGCTCCATTATGGTGGAGAAGGACGACAAGGCGCAGCAGACAGTGCTGAGCATGACGATCGAGGAGCTCGACTTCTCCGTCCGCTCGTTTAACTGCCTGAAGAGAGCCGGCATCAACACCGTCGAGGATCTTATCAGCAAGACCGAAGACGATATGATGAAGGTTCGCAACCTCGGACGCAAGTCCCTGGAGGAAGTTATCAACAAGCTGGAGTCGCTGGGTCTTGCCCTGCACGACGACAAAGAATAACCCCGAATCACGGCGGATACTCAGTTCCCCGTGATGACTTAGAAAAAGGAGTGAATTTCCATGCCCGGTACCAGAAAGTTAGGCAGACCGACTGCCTCTCGTATGGCTATGCTGCGTGCTATGGTTACGTTCCTGCTGGAGAACGGCCGGATCGAGACCACCGTCACCCGCGCGAAGGAAGTGCGTTCTCTGACGGAGAAGATGATCACCATCGCGAAGGATCCCACCCTCGCCAACAAGCGTCAGGTGTTTGCTTTCGTGACCAAGGAAGCAGTTTCCAACAAACTGTTCAATGAGATCGCGCCCAAGTATGCGGACCGCAACGGCGGTTACACCCGCATCATCAAGACCGGCGCGCGCCGCGGCGATGCCGCCGAGATGGCGATCATCGAGCTGCTGTAAGGCTGCCTGATCAAACAAAGCATAAAAAGACCGTCCCATCACGGGACGGTCTTTTTTTATAAAAAGAGCCGACCGCAAAAGCGGTCGGCTTCGGGCTTAATAACCCTGTTATTATTTGTCAACAAAGGCATTTTGTATTATGCACATTTTGGCTTAGGTGTTTTTCATAATAACCGTTCCGACACATTCGCTGATGTGCTCGCAGGCATCCGCACACGCCTCGAAACAGTCGTAGATCTTGCAGAACGAAATCGCCGTGTACGCGTCAGCGGGGTTCTTGGAGATCTTACGCATCGACGTGAGATACAGCTGATCACATTCTTCCTCAACGTCGTTGAGAGCGATGATCATCGACTTGATCTTTTTGGAGTGTTTGAAGTTCTCAAACTCCGCCATCAGCTCGCACAGCAGCTCGCAGGAATGGACGATCTTCTTGGCAAATTCGACGATGTCGGGATCGACCGATTGGATGTTGTAGATATAGAATTTCTGTAAGATCTCCTCGATCTTATCGGGCACCTGGTCAAGATTTTGGCTGAGCATAGCCAGATCCTCCCGATCGACCGGCGTGACGAACGCCCTCGCGAGCGCTTCGCTCATCTCGTGCTTCTTGACGTCAGCGGCGTGCTCGATCTCGTGCATTCCCTTGAGCATCGTCTCGATGTTTTCGGGATGGTAGTTTTCCAGACACTCGACCAGATAGATAGCTGCCTGTTTGGCGAGCGCGGTGCTCGCTTCAAAGTTTTCAAAATAGAACTTATCACCTTTAGCCATTTTCACAAATCCTTTCTATCAGTTAAAAATCAACAAGAACACTTTTGTTACCAAGAATGCGAGAAGTCCGCACCCGGGGAATGTCAGTATCCATGTCAGCACCATTTCCTTTACCACGCCAAAGTTGATAGCGGAGATCCGTTTCACCGCGCCGACACCCATAATGGAGGTGGTCTTTACGTGAGTAGTCGAAACGGGAAGACCGAACACGGAACAGAACACAAGAGAGAGAGAGGAGGCGATGTCCGCCGAGAAGCCTTGATACTTTTCGAGCTTTACCATATCCATACCGACCGATTTGATGATCTTCTTGCCGCCCATCGCAGTGCCTGCGCCCATCACGATCGAGCAGAGGATCATAAGCCACGTGGGGATGGCAAAGGTAGCTCCGGAGGCACCGGCACCCTGCAGAGTGAACACGCAAAGCAGGATGATACCCATAAATTTCTGACCGTCCTGCGCGCCGTGCATAAACGCCATGGAAGCCGCGCCGACGATCTGTGCTCCTCTGAAAAACGGCTCAGTCTTCGGTCGGTTCGCCTTATAGAAGATCTTGGTTACGAGCTTGCACATCAGCCAGGCAAATCCAAAGCCTAACGTGACGGAGATCACGATACCGTAAACAACCTTCAGCCATTGATCCCACACGATAGCGTCAAGACCGCAAAGCGCCATAGCGCCACCCGTAAGGCCGGCAATAAGTGCGTGGCTCTCGCTCGTGGGAATGCCGAACACCCATGCGAGCGTTGCCCAGATCACGATGGCGAGCATCGCCGCGCACAGAACAATGATGACCGTGCGTCCGGAGTGTTCTCCGAAATTCACCATACTGGTAATGGTTACGGCAACCTCGTTGCTGATCTTGGTCATCACAAAAACGCCGAAGAAATTGAAGACCGCCGCCATCAGGATCGCCGCCTTCGGTGGCATACACCGTGTGACAACACAGGTTGCGATAGCGTTTGGTGCATCTGTCCAGCCGTTTACCAGAATAACGCCGAGTGTCAGCATCACCGCAACAAACAGCAGTGGATTTGATGTCATCTGGCTCCAAAATTCTAGTATTGAATCCATAAGCACTCCCCTTAAAAATCTTGCCATACAACAAAAATAGACATTTATATTGTATTTCGCAACAATCAAACTGTCAAGTTGATTTTGCTATTTTCGACACTTCTTTTTATAAAAAGGTTTAAGGTGACGCGAGTAATCCCCTTGTCAACTTCACGCAGGTGTGGTAAAATAAATCCGTATGATGTCTTTTGCGAAAGGAGACCGCTATGACGGATATTGGGCAGACCCACAACACTTCCCGCCGCATCATCCGCGCGTGTGCGCTGACGCTGGTGTTTCTTGTGTTGGGGATGGGACTTTTTCTGTGGCTGCGCCACGGGTTTTTACAGGAAAACAAAGGCTTGGAGATCAACACACTGCAGATGGCGCTGTATACCGTCGGCGGCGCGGCACTGGTCGCGGCGATCGGCACGCTGTGCGTAAAGGCGTGTATGCCGACCGAGGAGAGCCGTCCGCGTGGAGTGTGGGCGTGTCCGCTCGCCGCCGCGGGACTGGGGCTCGCGGTGATGTCGCTCGCCTATGTGGTTCTCGGTGTATGGCCGGTGGGGGACAAGTCCATCCTGATGGTGGATATGCACCACCAGTATGCGCCGCTGATGAGCGAATTGCGGCATATGCTGCTTGAGGGTGCGGATTTCTCTTACTCCTTCCATGTGGGGCTGGGGGCAAACTTTATCCCCTGCTTTGCGTATTATCTTGCCAGCCCGCTGAATCTGCTGTTGTTGTTCTTTTCGGAACAGCACCTCGCCGAGGCGATTTTGGTCATCACCCTGCTCAAGAACGCGCTCGCCGCGGCGTCCTTTGCTGCCTGTGCGCAGTACATCACCCGCAAGCGAAACGCCGCGGTGGTGGGCGTGTCGGTGATGTATTCGCTGATGCTGTATATGCTTGCCTATTCTTGGAATATTATGTGGCTGGACGTGGTAGCCCTGTTGCCTGTTGTGGTGATGTGCTTCGAGCGGATGCTGCGCGAGGGGAAATGGCTCGGCTACGTGCTGACGCTGGCACTCGCGCTGTTCAGTAACTACTACATCGGCTTTATGCTGTGCGTGTTTTTGGTGCTGTATTTCATCGTCTGGCAGCTGCGCGAGGAGCGCACGCTACGCGAGCGGGCGATCGGTACGGGGCTGTTCGCGGGCGGCTCACTGCTCGGCGGAGGTTTGGTGATGGCGCTGCTGCTGCCGACCGCGATCGCGCTCGGTCGCACCTCGGCGGCGGGGGACAATTTCCCTGATTTCTCGGCGACCTTCGAGTTGTTTGACCTGTTCGGACGGATGTTCTACGGTGCGACGCCGACCATCCGCTCGGGCAATCTGCCGAACCTCTATTGCGGTGTGGCGACGGTGTTGCTCGTGCCGATTTACGCGACCCAGCGGTCGATCCCGCTTCGCCGCCGCATCTGCTACACACTGCTGCTGGCGGTGATGCTGGTCAGCTGTACGATCAACCAGTGGGATCTTGTGTGGCACGGTCTGCACACCCCGAATGATCTGCCGTATCGCTTCTCTTTCCTCGTGTGCTTTGTGATGCTGCTGATGGCGGTGCGGGTGCTTACTCACCTGTCCCAGATCACTCCGAAACAGATCCTCGGCAGTCTGACGACAAGCGCGGTTTATCTCGTTTTGTGGGAGAAATTCGGTGGCGACCGCGCGCCGGAGGAGAAACTGCTGTATATCAATTTGCTTCTGCTCGTTGTTTACGCGATCGTGCTGTTGATCGGCGCGACACGGCGGATGCCGGTGCGCGCGGGACGGCTCTTACTGCTCGCGGTGGTGACGCTCGAGCTGCTGTTCGGCACCTGTCGCACGTTGGATGCGATGGACGGCAAGGAATATTTTACGTTGCAGGAGAATTACGTCGACAACGACGCGACAGCGGTAACCGCCGCCGCGGTCGAGAGGGCGCAGGCGATCGCCGAGGCGGCGGGGGACGAGTTCGCCCGCATCGAGTATCTGCCGCGCAGCACCTGTATGGACACCGCCCTGCATCACTATAAGGGCATCACCACCTTTGCGTCGAGCAACTCCTATAACACCACCCTGTTTATGGGCGATCTCGGCTACGCGATCAACGGCGTCAACAGCTATCTGTACCACAGCTTTGTCGCGCCGGCGGATTCGTTGCTCGGCATCAAATATGTCATTCTCGAGGTGCGGATGACGGGTCACTCACAACTCAAGCTGCTCGAGCAGGTGACTGTCGGCGAAAAGACTCGCTACATCTACGAAAACCGCTATGCTCTGCCCGTCGGCTATTTTGCTGACGATGACGTGCGCGACTATGCGGGCGAGACGTATGCGCCGTTTAACAATCAGGAGGCGCTGTACAGCGCCATCCTGGGGACGGAAACGGACATCTACATTCCTCTCGCCCTCGACCCCGATGACAGTGAATCCTCCATCTACGGCAGCGCGTTTATCAAGAGCGGCACCGTCACGGATGGGTATTTCATCGGCACAGTGGAGGAAAAAGGACAATATTTCGCTTTTGTTGACTGCCGTGCCGCCGACAGCATCGGCGTGGCGGTGTACGGTACCGACGGCGAGCAGGACAACTACTGGAGCGTCACGACCTACGAGCCGTATATCATCGACTTCGGCACGCTGTCGCCCGATCAGAAGGTCGAGGTGAGCATCTCGGCGGACAGCGCGGTGTCGGGCAACATCCACATTGTGCGCCTGGATACCGACGCGTTTGAGAACGCGATCGCGGCGGTGAAGAAACAGGGTCTGCAGGTGACCGAAAGCACCTCGACGTCGCTG
>CAZVSE010000036.1:0-13141 GCA_964629445.1 uncultured Ruminococcus sp.
AAAAAAGTGCACCCCCAATAAGAGAGTGCACGAAAAATGCAAACTCCTATTGTTGCTACACAATTCAAAACAAACAAGAAAAACATTCTGTGCTCATTAAGCGGAATTTGCATTTTTGCCATATTCGTACTTAAAGAGCACAAAAGATATAATAACCCTTTGTTAATACAAATGTTTTCATATTCGGTTTGTTTTAAATTATGTAGCGGATATATTGTATCACTTTTAATTTTATTTGTCAAGATTTATATAAAGTTAAGAGTAACAGTTAAGAGTAACAGATATATAAAATTAAGAGTAACAGATTTTTAGTCTGTTACTCTTAAACATCCTTATAAGAAGTAGCCTTCAGGGAGCCTTTTTTCTTTTCCAAATTAATATATGCTCAGTCCAAAACGACCTTGTGATAGACCTTCTTACCCTTCTTGATGATGAGACCATCCTCACCGAAGTCGGCAGCGGTCATCGCGACGGCGGGATCGGTCACCTTCGCATCGTTGACCGAGACACCGCCCTGCTGGACGAGGCGGCGCGCCTCGCCGTTGGATGCCGCCAGACCGGATTTCACCATCAGACTGAGAATACCGATACTGCCGTCCGTCAGATCGGCGGCGGTCAGGGTGGTAGTGGGCATATCGGCACTGTTGCCCGCACCTGCAAACAGCGCACGCGCCGCCTGCTGTGCCTTTTCCGCTTCTTCCTCACCGTGGACGAGCTTCGTCAGCTCGTAAGCGAGGATCTCCTTAGCGGTGTTAAGCTGGCTGCCCTCCCACTTGTCCATCTCGTCGATCTGCTCGAGCGGCAGGAAGGTCAGCATCCGCAGGCATTTCAGCACGTCGTCGTCGCTGACGTTACGCCAGTATTGGTAGAAGTCATAGGGCGTGGTCTTGTTGGCATCCAGCCACACCGCGCCGCTCGCGGTCTTGCCCATCTTCTTGCCCTCAGAGTTGAGAAGCAACGTGATGGTCATCGCGTGCGCATCCTTACCGAGCTTGCGGCGGATAAGCTCCGTGCCGCCGAGCATATTCGACCACTGGTCGTTGCCACCGAACTGCAGGTTGCAGCCGTGGGTCTGGAACAGGTGGTAGAAGTCGTAGGATTGCATGATCATATAGTTGAACTCGAGGAAGGACAGTCCCTTCTCCATACGCTGCTTGTAGCACTCGGCGCGCAACATATTATTGACCGAGAAGCACGCACCCACCTCGCGCAGAACGTCGACATAGTTGAGGTCAAGCAGCCAGTCAGCATTATTCACCATCTCCGCCTTACCCTCGCCGAACTCGATGAAGCGCTCCATCTGCTTCTTAAAGCAATCGCAGTTGTGTTGGATGGTCTCGCGGGTCATCATCGAGCGCATATCGGTGCGTCCCGAGGGGTCGCCGATCATCGCCGTGCCGCCGCCGATGAGCGCAATGGGCTTATTGCCCGCCATCTGCAGACGCTTCATCAGGCACAGCGCCATAAAGTGACCCACGTGCAGGCTGTCCGCCGTGGGGTCGAAGCCGATGTAGAAGGTCGCCTTACCGGTGTTGATGAGTTCTTTAATTTGCTCCTCGTCGGTCACCTGCGCGATCAGGCCGCGGGCAACCAGTTCTTCGTAAACGGTCATGATAATACTCTCCTTAAACTAAAATCAAGCCATATAAAAATCCTCTGCGGCTTCTGCCGCAGAGGACGATGAGTCAAATCGTGGTACCACCTCTGTTCGCCCGCCAAAACGAGCCTCGGGGACAGCGAAACTGTCCTGCGCGGTAACGGGCGCACACGGATCCCCTACTCAGTCAAAACGACCGTTCAGTTCACGGCTCGGGGATGTATTTCGCCGCTGCTTCTGCTGTCTTGCACCAACCGACAACTCTCTGAAAGAAACGACACGGGTACTTCTTCCCTTCACAGCCATTATGGGTATTTAACCATATTCGAGCAGAAATGTCAAGAGATATTATTCCTCTGCCTGCGTAAAGCATATTATTCCTCTGCCTGCGTAAAGCCTTGATAAACTGCACCGATATTGCCGTCGTCGTGGAACACGATATCGAGCAGATGGCTCTCCAAAGAGCCGTCAGCATAATTGACGGTGATAGTCATCTGATCGAAAAAATCCGACAACGCCTTGTTTGGATCTTCATTAAGAACTTCGTATAGCTTTGATGACGGTTTCCACCGAATATAGAATCCCCCATCCGACTGAATAAGATCGTAGGTGTCGCCATCCAGCGCAACACCTTTTGCGTACAGATAAACGTTACCGTGTCGCGTCTCTTTCTCCGTGTGCTGCTCCGTCCCATCATACCACTTTGCCTGATAAGCGACCTTCTTCCCCACGAAGTTTTTGGAATAGATATAGAACTCTGCCTCGCCGTAGATTGAGTCGCATTCCGCGCTAATGCTCTCCACTTTTTTCTTTTCATCTATATCCAACCAAAAAACGCCGGCGCGATACGTCACGAACAGCGCATTATCCCAGCCGTTGTTTACCCCGCCGCCGCCAAGACTTTGCCCACTATAAAACTCAGGAATAAACTCAAGCAATTCTTGTTCCTGTTTCGCCACCATCTCTCGCCACAGCGCTTGCCTTTGTGCCGCTGTCATTCCGCGCGTATCGACAACAGACAACTTATACCGCATCTGCGTTTCGGTCTGCTGCTCCATCACACTGCGATCCCAACCGTTCTCGCTTAAATAAGCGATCTGCAACACACTGGTTGCAATCGGCTTAACCGTTTCATCCGACGAAGTTGTCGATTCCTTCGGCATAAGCGACGGTATGCCTGCACCGGCAAGCACTGTCAGCACAGCGCAACTCACCGCGACCGCCGCTCGTAATACATTCTGTCGACGATGCTGTCGTTTTACGTTGACGTCATCGATGCGTTTCAGCACGTCCCGTGCCATCTGCTCATACGTTTTCATAAACAAAGCCCTCCTTTTCTAATTCTGCTTTCAGTGATCGCCGTGCACGGTACACCAATGTTTCAATGCTGTGAACGCTTTTCTTCATCACCGCCGCCACCTGCTGATAGGAAAAACCTTCAAAATACACTAACCATAACGCTTGACGGTATTCTGATTTGAGACGACCCATCGCCCGATGGATCGTCACCTTGCGTTGCTCGCGAAAATACGTCGTTTCCACGCTTTCACACTCCGCAGACAAATCCGCACATTCTTCCAACGACAGGGTGCGAGAACGGGCGTTTTTGCGAAGATAGTCGATCGCATTATGTCGAGCGATGGTGTACAGCCACGTTTTGAAATGACTGCCTCTTTTATCCTTCGGCTTTTTCACGCCGAGCTTGACAAACACGTCTTCCGTCAACTCCTCGGCAAGGTGGATGTTGTGCACAAATCCGTTGAGATACAACATCAACCCGTCCTTGTATTCCTGAATGATCTCCACGAGTCCACTCTCGTCGCCTGACAGAAAGCGTGCGTAACTGTCTTTTCCGTTATCCACGGCTATCACCTCCTTCTTTCATTTCGAGGCCTCTCACTTGTTACACGAAAGAACTCCCAAAACCTCACAGTAAAAACAAGGCGGCAGGATGACCCTGTCGCCTTGTATATAATCCTATATTATTCCTCAGCCCGTGCGCGCATCTCCTCTGCCGCCTGCAGGGTGGTGTCGGTGACCTCGCCGCCGATGATGCGGGCGAGTTCCTCGCACCGCTTCTGCTCGTCAAGCCCTGTCACCTGCGTGAAGGTGCGACCGTCGGCGACCGACTTGCTCACCAGCAGATGCTCGTGACCGTGGGCGGCGATCTGCGCAAGATGGGTCACGCACAGCACCTGCCGACAGCCCGCGATCTGCCGAAGCAAAACGCCGACCTTCGTCGCGGCGCGTCCCGAAATACCGCTGTCAACCTCATCGAACACCAACGTCTCGATGTCGTCGACCTCAGCGAGCACGCTCTTGAGCGCGAGCATAATACGGGACAGCTCGCCGCCCGACGCCGTGCGGGCGATGGACTTCGCCGGCTCGCCGGGGTTGGAGGCGATAAGGAACTCCACCTTATCCCCGCCGATGGCGGTCAGCGCGGTCGGCTGAATGGATACCTCGAGTCGCACGTGCGGCATATCGAGGAAAGTGAGCTGGTCGCACACATTCTGCTCAAAGCGCACCGCCGCTTGCCGCCGCGCGGCGGTCAACCGTTCGGATGCGGCAATGGTCGCGTCCCGCGCGACCGCCGACTGCGCCTGCAGATCGGCTAAGTACTCGTCCGACGACACGATCGCATCGAGCTGTGCCTGCAGCTCGTCGCGGTGTGCAAGCACCCCCGCCTCGTCGGCGGCGTATTTCTTCGTCAGCCGCCCGATAAGCGCGAGCCGATCCTCCATCCGCGAAAGTTCCTGCTCGTCAAAGGAGAGCGCCGCTTTCGCGTCCGCGGCTTCCTCCGCGCACGCCTGCACGTCATAGAGCGCACTCTGCAAGCGCGATGCGAGCTCGTCGAGATTATTCGACACACGACCCGCAACGCGCAAGGCGTTCACCGCGTCGGTGAGTTGGGCGAGCGCACCGAGCGTGTCGTCCTCGCCGTCGAGTGCGGCGTGTACCGCCGTTAGCTCCTGCGCCAACTTTCCCGCGTGGCGGGCAAGTTCCCGCTTAGCAGACAGCTCCGCCTCTTCGCCGACCCGCAGAGCGGCGGCATCGATCTCGGCAATCTGCTGTGTCAGCGTCGCCGTGCGGTACTCCTTCTCCGCCTCGTCCATCGTCGCCGCCTTGATGGCGCGCTGGATGCGGCAGTATGCGCGATATTCTTTCTCATATTCCGCCCGCACAGCCTGCAAGCCGCCGAGCCGGTCAAGATATTCGACGTGGCGTTCCGCCTGTAGCAGCGCCTGATTCTCGTGCTGTCCGTGGATGTTGACCAACATCCGCCCGATCTCGCGCAGCACCGATACCGTCGCGGGACGGCCGTTGATGCGGCAACTGCCCTTGCCATCGGCGGTGACACTGCGCTGAACAAGCAACGTGCCGTCCTCCTCGAGGGCAAAGCCCTGCTCGTCGAGCACCGCCACCACGGCGGGGACAATATCACCGAACACGGCAGAAATATACGCGCGCTCAGCGCCGTGGCGCACCACGTCGCGCGTGATGCGCTCGCCGAGCACGGCATTGATGGCGTCGATGACGATGGATTTACCCGCGCCGGTCTCGCCCGTCAATACCGTGAGACCCGCGCCGAAGGTAATATCCGCGCGCTCGATAACCGCCACGTTTTCGATGTGTAAGCTTTGCAGCATACGTCCTCTTCCCTTCCCTCGATGGGGTTAATCAGTCCACTTTGAGCAGTCGTTTGAGTTCCAGCACCAATTCCTCCGCCTGACGCTCACCGGTGGTGATGCAGATGAAGGTGTCATCCCCTGCCAATGTGCCAATAACCTGACTCCAGTGCAGGGAGTCCATCGCCGCGCACGCCGCCTGCGCCATACCGGTCAGGCAGTGCACGACCACGATATTCTGCGCATACTGCACATTCGTCACCGAATCGGCGAAGATGGAATGAAACTTCGCCGAGATATGCTCGCCGCCGCCCTTGGCGACGGTGTAGCGATAGCCGCCCGCCGCGGGGGATTTGATGAGCTTGAGCTCCTTAATATCACGGGAAACGGTCGCCTGCGTCACGTCATAGCCCGCCTCACGCAGAAGATTTTGTAATTCTTCCTGCGTTTCGACGCCGCGGGTGTTGATGATCTCCAAGATCTTGGCATGTCGTCTGGTTTTCATAACGTCCTCCTATCCGTCAGCTTTCGGCTGAGCGCATCATAAAAGGTGGTGGGCTTTAAGCGAATAAGACGGGCAGTCTCCGAGGCCTGCCGAATAGTCACGCGATCGGTGGCGGTGAAGGCGATATTCTCCTCACCGTCCACCGTGATAAACGCCTCCCCGCTGTCCGCTGCCGATGCCGTCACGGTCAGCACGCTGTCCGACGGCAAAATACGGGTGCGGGAATCCAGCGTGTGGGGACACACGGGAGTAAGCAACATACACGCCACCGACGGGTCGACCACGGGGCCTCCCGCCGACAGCGAATACGCCGTCGAGCCGGTCGGGGTGGCGACGATCGCGCCGTCGCCACAGCAGGAGAGGATCTCCTGCCCGTTTCCCGAGATGTGCAGATCAACCAGCCGCGACAGCGCGCCGCGGGAGATCACCGCCTCATTCATCGCCAGGAAGGTATGTTCGCCGTCCGCTTTTTGCACCGTCACGCGCAACAGCGCACGGGCTTCTTCGCTGTATGTGCCGTCGAGCAGGCCATCCAGCGCAGCGAGTTCATCCTGCTCGAGACCCGCCAAAAAGCCGAGATGCCCGCCGTTGATGCCAAGCACGGGGCAGCCGACTGTCGCCGCGGCTTTGGCGACGTGCATAATGGTGCCGTCGCCGCCGAGTGCGATCGCCACCGCACAATCCTTAAGCTGCGCGACGATCTCCGCCAATGTGGGAAGTCCCCCGTCGCGGCTGATCGCGACCACCTCGACATCCGCCTTTTTGAGCCGCTCACACACCGCCGTCAGCAGTGCCGACGCCTGCGCGGAACGGTTGTTGGGAATAACCGCTATTCGCATACCATTCACCTCTGTTTTTGTTTTCCTTTCAATGCGGTGTGTGACTCATCCACCACCGCGGCGACATCCGTTACCGTCGGTGCGGCAGACCCACCCAGAACCGCCAGATATTCGATATTCCCCTCGCCGCCGGTGATCGGCGAATAGGTCAGATGCGCCAGCGGCAAACGCAGGCTGTCAAACAGCGCAAGCATCTGCTGCAGTACGCGGATATGCACGCGGCGATCCTTGACCACGCCGCGTTTACCGATGTCGCCGACACCCGCCTCAAATTGAGGCTTAATCAAGCAGACAAGGGTCGCTCCCTTTGCCAGATATGGCAGCACCGACGGCAGAATATGTCCAAGCGACACAAACGACACATCCACCGAGCAGAATGTCACACTACCTGCAGGAATGATGTCCTTGAGCGCCTCAGCGCGGATATCGGTGCCCTCCAGCACCGTCACGCGCTCATTCGCGCGCAAGGTCGGGTGCAACTGATCGTGTCCGACATCTACCGCGTAAACGTGCGCGGCACCATTCTGCAGCATACAGTCGGTAAAGCCGCCAGTCGACGCGCCGACATCCATACACACCGCCCCGTCGACCGAAACGCCGTCGAAAGCGAGCACCTTTTCAAGTTTGTAGCCGCCGCGCCCGACATATTTTTGTGCGGGTGCGGTGCAGAGCACCGTCATCACGGGGGTAACAGTGAAGGATGCCTTGTTGATCGCGCGACCGTCCACCGTCACATAGCCGGCGACGATGAGCTGCTTCGCTTTTTCACGCCCGCCGGCATAGCCGTTCTGCACCAGCCAAGCATCTAAACGGACACCATCATTCGCCGCCATGGTCGTCCTCCTGTGCAGAACAGACGAGCTTGTCCACCTGTTCACGGACAAACGCACCGATGCCCGCCGCATCCAAGCCGACCGTCTGCAGACCCTGCTCGGTCGTGCAAGCACCGATGAGTGTGTCGATCGCTTTGACAGCGTAATGACCGGTATAGCCTGTCTGTGCCAAACAGTTGCCGACGTACTCGCCGACACCGCCCGTGCGGCTGACCTCTTCAAAGAACAGCACGCAGTCGTATTGAGCCATCCTCGCGATCACATCCTCTTCAATGGGATGGATGCGGTTGAGCTTGAGCAACGCAGGGTAACAGCCGTTCTGCTGTAAGCGGCGGCGTGCCGACAGCACCTCACCGTAAGTGCGCCCGTAGGTGACGAGCAACAACTTTTTGTTCTTACCCTCGGTGAGCACATACGGCCGATACGACGGCTCATAATCGGCGAGCAACGGATGTTCGCCGCCCTTCGGGTAGCGCACCGCCGCGATGCCGTCGGTATCGTACAGTGCCTGCCGCAAATGCCGCTCAAGCTCCTTAAAGGTGCTCGGCGCAAAGACCGTCGTGTGTGGAATCGAGCGCAGCATCGCGACATCATAGATACCTTGATGAGTCTCGCCATCCTCCGGCACCACACCCGCTCGGTCGATCGCCAACACGATGTGGTTGTTCATAATGGATGTGTCGTTAATGAGCTGATCGTAACTCCTCTGCAAGAACGAGGAATACACCGCAAACACGGGAAGCAAGCCTCCCGCGCCCATTCCCGAGGCAAAGGTCACCGCATGCTCCTCTGCGATGCCCGTATCGAAAAAGCGGGTGGGATACTGTGCGGCGAACGGCTCTAGGCAGGTACCCTTGATCATCGCCGCGGTGATCGCGACGATGCGATCATCCTCTGCCGCCAGATGGCACATCGTCTCGCCGAAGGTCGAGGAGAAGGTCGGCAACGAGGTCGCCACCGCTCCCTCGCGGCTGTCGAAATGCGAGATACCGTGGTAGGTGTCGGGGTTCTTTTCCGCAAAGGCGTAGCCCTTCCCCTTCACCGTCGCGACGTGCAATACCACGGGGCGGTCAACACTCTTCGCCGCGCGCAGAGCCTGCCTCAGATCGCCGAGATCGTGACCGTCCACGGGTCCCATATAGTGAAATCCCATATTCTCAAAAAACGAGGTATGCGTGAACAGGGATCGCTTCATTTTCTTCTTCCAATCATGCGCCAACCGATTGATCGGCTTGCCGATGAGCGGAATGCGGGACAGTCCATTGGTGATGCGCTGTTTCCATCGCACATACCGCACCTTCGAGCGCAGATGGGTCAAATAACGGGAAACAAAACCCACGTTCCGACTGATGGACATCTTATTATCGTTGAGAATGACGATCAGACGATCGTCGCTGCGCCCCGCGTTGCTCAGTCCCTCATAAGCAAGTCCACCCGTCAGCGCACCGTCGCCGATGATCGCGACGGTGTAGCCGTCATCGCCTGTCAAGGCCTTCGCCTTTGCAATGCCGTTGGCGGCGGAGATGGACGTACTGCTGTGTCCGGTGATGAACGAGTCGTGCTCGCTCTCCGACGGCTTCGGGAAGCCGGACACGCCATCCTTCTGACGCAGAGTGCCGAAATTCGCATAGCGGTCGGTGAGCAGCTTATGGGGATAGCACTGGTGACCCACGTCCCACACGAGCACGTCGTGGGGGGTGGTAAATTCGCTGTGCAATGCGACCGTCAGCTCCACCACGCCCAAATTCGATGCAAGATGTCCGCCGTTTGCGGAGACGGTGTCGATCATCGTCTGCCGCAGCTGCTCGCACAGCGCGGTCAGCTCTTTTTTATCCAGTTGTTTGATGTCCGCAGGGGAATGGATCTTCGAAAGATCGACCATATCGTCACCCTCTAATTAATGATCGCGTGTCAGCAACGCCTCGGCTAACTGCCGCAGGGAGTCTGCATCATCGCCGAACACCGCCAACGCCTCCAATGCCGTCTGTGTACGCTCGGCGGCAAGGCGGCGAGCCTCCTGAAGTCCGAGCAAAGACACATACGTCACCTTTTCATTGTCCGCGTCGCTTCCGACGGGCTTACCGAGCTGTTCTGCCGACGCGGTAACATCCAAAATATCGTCCACGATCTGAAACGACAGCCCGACATGATACCCGAACAGGCGCGCCGCTTCTTCCCTCTCGGGGTCCGCGCCCGCCAGCCGCGCGCCCATCACACAGGCGGCGGTGAGCAGTGCGGCGGTCTTACCCTCCTGCAGAGCCTCAAGGGTGGACAGCTCGATTACCTTGCCCTCGCTTTCAAGGTCGATGACCTGACCGCCGACCATCCCGACAATGCCGCTCGCATCCGCCAAAGCCGCCGCCGTACCCAGTACACGCTCAGCGGGAAGCCCCACGCGATTTTCCGCACGCAGCATCGTCTCGAACGCGAGATTGAGCAGACCGTCACCCGCGAGCAAAGCCATCGTCTCACCGTACACCGCGTGGGTGGACGGACGACCGCGGCGCAACAGGCTATTGTCCATACACGGCAGATCATCGTGCACCAGCGAA
The DNA here is from genome assembly GCA_964629445.1 of uncultured Ruminococcus sp. Lineage (GTDB taxonomy): Bacteria > Bacillota > Clostridia > Oscillospirales > Acutalibacteraceae > UBA5905. Next base: position 9,956 of record CAZVSE010000036.1, read on the forward strand.
TAGGAATGGATCATCTCGATCGCCATCGCAAACGGCATTGCCGCCGCGACATCGCCGCCGCACAGACGGCAAAATTCCAGCGTCAGCACGGGACGGATGCGCTTGCCTCCGTCGGTGCAGGCGTAGGTCATCGCCTCAGCAACGGTGGTCTGTAAGCCACCGCGCTTCGGCATATAGTCGGGCAGTGCCCGCTCGAACGCCGCGCAGTGCTCTCGCAGCTGCGCAGAATACATCGTATCAGTCATTAGTATACCCCTTAATCGGATAATTCTTCTCCCATATCCTCGCCCTGACGGTCGTTCATCTCCACGCCGCCGCCCTGCTCGAGGTCAGTGAGCTTGACGATCTTCTGCTCCGCCTCTTTAAGCAGATTACTGCAATAGGCGGTGAGCTTCGTACCCTCTTCAAACAATGTCAGCGAGTCGTCGAGACTGCATTTACCGCCCTCAAGTGCCGCCACGATCTGCTCGAGGCGGGTCATCGCTTTTTCAAACGTCCATTCGATCGCCATAATCAACCCTCCATCATATTATTCACAGAGCAATCCAGTGTGCCGTCAGCCAGTCTTAGCTGCACGGTGTCTCCCACCTGCGTGCGGGTGATGCTGTCCAACACCTGCCCGTCGGCGGTATAGCCGATCGCATAGCCGCGACCGAGCACCTTCAGCGGGCTGAGGGCGTCGAGCTTCGATGCTATCGCCGCCAGATGCCGGTCCGCTGTGCCGAGCGTCTGTTTCGCCGCCGAAGCAAAGCGACGGGTCAGCATATCCAGACGCATCGCCTGTTCCTCGGTATAATACTGCGGTGCGGACAAGCACCGCTTGTTCTTGATGAGTTGCAGGTCACGGGCGCACGACTCGATACGAGCGCGGCAGGCGTTTAACAGCCGTCCGCGGGCGGTGTCCACCGCCGCCATCAGCCGATGCTGATCAGGCACGGCAAGTTCTGCCGCCGCCGAGGGGGTCGGTGCGCGCAGATCCGCGACAAAATCGCAGATGGTGAAATCCGTCTCGTGACCGACAGCGGAAATGATCGGGATCGCCGACGCGGCAACCGCGCGAGCGACCTCTTCTTCGTTAAACGCCCACAGATCCTCGATCGAGCCACCGCCGCGACCGACAATAAGCACGTCCGCCGCGCCCATTGTGTTAAACCGCTCGATCGCACCCGCGATCGAAACAGCGGCACCCTCGCCCTGCACAAGCACGGGACAAAACACCACTCGCGCGAGCGGGAAACGGCGACCGAGAACATTAAAAATATCCCGCACCGCCGCGCCGGTCGGCGAGGTGATCACACCGACACGCATTGGATAGGGCGGCAACGGTTTCTTGCGGCTGTCGTCGAACAGCCCCTCGGCAGCGAGCCGCTTTTTGAGTTGTTCGAAGGCAATCTGCAAAGCGCCGACACCGTCGGGCTGCATCTCCTCGATATAAATCTGGAACGCACCCGTCGCCTCATACAGCGATACCCGCGCCCGCACGATCACCTTCATCCCGTTTTCGGGCTTGAAGGCGAGCTTAGATGCGTGACCACGGAACATCACCGCCTTGACAACGGCATTCTCGTCTTTGAGGGACATATACATATGCCCCGATTGATAGTGATGGGTAAAGTTGGAGATCTCACCGCTGATGTAGATTTCCGCGAGCTTTTCGTCCCGCTCGAGGATCATTCGAACATAGCGGTTGAGCTGACCAACGGTTACGACCTTCATCAGCTGTCATCCTCCCTCAGCTATACGACACAGACACGCGATGCCGACCGCGTTATCGGCGGAATAGGCAGGCGGCGCAAACAGCCCGCCATAGATTTCACTGAAATGCGCACGCAGGATGCTGTTGGACATCACGCCGCCCGCGTACACGAGCGGCAGGTCGCCGTACTGCGCAAGCAGTTCGGCGGTCATCCCATCAAGCGCCGCCGCGACGCTATCGAGGCAGAAGCGCGCCACTTCTTCCGGTGGCTCACCCTTGGCGATGCGATCGCGGCACTGGTTCTCCACACCCGAGAGGTGGCAGTCGCAACCGCGCACGGGCACACGGGGCTTGTACACCCGCTGCGCCTTTAACGCCAACTGTTCGAGCGCCGGTCCTGCGGGAAAATCCAGCCCCAACATTCCGCCGACACGGTCAATGAGCTGTCCCGCCTTGAGGTCCAATGAATGTCCCACCACGCGGCAGGAAATAACGCTGTCGCGGCTCGGCTCGACGAGCAGTGCATCCGTCGTCCCGCCTGATACGTGAAACGCCAAAAACGGTCTTTCCCGCCATTCGGGGCATCCCGCGCCGACAAGCGCCGCCATCACGTGCCCTTGTTGATGGGTGAAAAACCTCACCGGCACGCCAAGCGCCGCGCCGAGCTGTCGCGCCGCACCCGCGCCGACCAGAAAGCACGGCATATACGAGCCGTCTGTCTGCTGCGGTCTGTCCGACGCGGCGACCGCACGCACTCCCTGCGCTAACTGATCACGCAGGCTCTCCACCATATCCGGCAGTTGCCGCGTATGGTGAAACACGGCGTCGCTCTGCCGCAGACCCTTCTCCCCCGTCTTGACGGGCAAGAGCTTTTTGACCTGCGTGACAGCGCCGTCGGTGGCACAAAACGCCGCCGAGGTAGTGTAGTTGCTGGTATCCAGCCCAAGAAAACCGCTCATACGGTCTCGGAGTTCTCGCGCGAGATGCTGCCGAGGATGCCGTTGATGAACGACGCGTCCTCGTCGCCGCCGTATTTCTTCGCCAGCTCCACTGCCTCGTTGATGGAGACACTCACGGGGATGCTGTTCTCATACAGCATCTCATACACCGCAAGGCGCATCACCGACAACGCCACGCGAGAGATGCGCTCCTTACTCCACTTGACGGAATAGGCGGCGATCTTCTCATCCAGTTCGGCGAGATGCGCCTGCGTGCCCACCGCGAGCGTCAGCGCAAAGGCGGACACCGATGTGTCCCGCGCCTCACCCGCCGCGGCAGCCAGCTCCTCGACCGGCTGATCATTAAACATCATTTCAAACAGCAAAGCAAACGCCTGCTCACGGGATTCGCGTCTGGTCATAGTAAACACTCCTGTATGTTCGCTTTTGGTTGCGTATAAATATACATCCGAGAATAGCAAGAAAGCCCTCCACCACCGCAGAGGGCTTATCGCATTCTATCAGGCATTTGCCTCTTCAAGGACCATCCCT
>CAZVSE010000037.1:0-12214 GCA_964629445.1 uncultured Ruminococcus sp.
GTCACAATACGCTTTCGCCATCGTTTCCGATGAGTAGCGTTCGACAACCCGTTCGATCTCCTGCTGCGTCAGTTTTAACATTCCCTTTTGTACAGCCGATCGAATAGCCTCTGCCATTGCCCGCGCCGTCATCTCTGTGACGGCGATCCCCTCAACTCCACGTAATGTATCGGCTACTGCCGTCGTAGCATAACCCACGCTGCGTGTCCCCATAAATGCTGCTTCCACAAACGTCATACCGAATGTTTCTTCCAAGGATGCACTTATATGCAAGTCTGCACGGGCGTATGCCCGAAGCAACTTCTCTTTATCGCTGATATAGCCTAAAAAGCAAACATTATCCGACGCCGCGTCCTTTATATCCTGCGACACATAACCCACCAGTTCAAATCGGTACGATTCCCCCAGTAAGCGCGCCATCTCCAAAATTCGGTCGATTCCTTTACGCTCATCCCACGTCGCCGCCACACCGATCATCACGATGTGCTCGTCATCCCGCTCGCGCGTTGCATTAATAGCGGGTATTATACGATCAATGCCATTATCGATTACCGTAATCGGATATTCCGCCAAAAAACTTTTTTTCATCTCATCGGCAACCCATTCGGATACCGCAATGAACTGCACTTTATCCAGCTTTGAAAACAGTTGTTTTTTGACATTATAATACAAAGCCGTCTTATCGACCGGATTGTCCAATCGGTTCGCCGATGCCGGACATTGCTGACAGCCCGTTTGATAGCGTGTACAATGCTCTTTTGTATAATAATAACATCCGCCGGTGAATGCCCACATATCGTGGACAGTATACACAACGGGAATCTTTTGCTCACTTAAAAAGCGAAATAATCTTTCATAATCGATGTATCCGTTATGAAGCACATGAAGATGAACAAGATCCGGCTTGATCGTCCGAAGACGGCGAATCAACCGATCGGTCGATAAACGCGAAAATCGCGGATCTTTACCGAACACTTTTCGAAGCAACCGACGCATGAGCATAGTAAAAGCACTTTCATAGCACAAGACACCCTTCTCGTCCGCTACACCGACCGCATACAACACGACACTGTCATGTCCCCGCGCTATCCACTCTCGATGAATCGATCGCTCGATTGTTTTTTGAGCGCCCATATACGCTCCGCTGATCTGTACAATTCTCATAACCGTGTCGTTCACCTCTTCGGAAAATGACACCGCCCTTTGTTTGCGCGGAGCCATTTTCTACAGATACACCCTTATTCTGCTGTACGACATCCCATCCTTATTGTCCCTGTGCGACAAACCGTTCGAGCCTGTCCGCATAACCTGTATAATCAAAACACGTAACAGCCGTCTCTCGTGCCGACACTTGCATATCCCTGCGTTCTTGGTACGACAGTTTAAGCGCCTTTTCAAGTGTCTGAGATAACGCCGCCGCCGAACACGCCGACACGAAAAAGCCGTTTTCCCCATCCTTCAAATAATCCGTCAAATCCGAGGTCGCATTAGCGATGACAGGCGTTGCCGTCGCCAGACTTTCAACAAATTTTGTCGGAAATCCCGCTTTTGCATAGCGCTGTTCCTCCGAACGGATCAGGACGGTAAAATCCGCTTGACTCAGCTGTTCGAGGACCTGCCGACGAGAAACACGCCCCATACAACAAAGGCTCCCTCCCAACACACGGATATCCTCGGGGGAGACCCCGCATTGCGTGATCAACTGCTCTTTTGTTATGCCGATCAAACGTAATTCGAACGGCACCGCCGTGTTCTTCGTTATCATTACGAAGCCTTCGACGACGATTTTCAAATAATCTTTTTTACCGGGCATTCCCGCATAAGCAAACACGATTTTTTGGGGATCAATATGTTTATCACAAGCCGTTTCTGCGATATCCATAATCACGGGAATGCGAATCGTCGCAATCCCCTTTTGTAAAAAGTGCGTTTCCAAATACGACGAAATGGCTATCACCCGCACATGGCGATCTATCAGTCGGCGATTCAGGCGATCCTTGGCAATGTATACCGGATGAAATCGGCCGATTGAAAACTGTTCAGGCGAATACCATTCCACACTGTCGTGTAGCAGCGGGATACCACGCTCAACCGCATACGTCTTGAGCAGCGAAAATGTCTTTCGAGGAACATCGGACACCAGAATTAGATCCCATGATGCCTCTTTCGATAAAACATACGTCATCAAACGCTTAGAAAACTGCGTATAGTTACAGATCTTTTCCAAAAGACCGTCTGAGGGTGTGCGCATCGACATATAGGCGATACCGTCTTCCTCGAAGGTGCGAAACGACGTAGACCGTCCCATGCCGACAACCATCGGCTCGTACCCGATTCGGCGAAGCAGTTTGGCAAACACGTGCGTACGCACGGCGCCTGCATCGCCGTTGGGGTATTTATCCAAGCAAATCAAAAGGGCTTTCTTCATTCTTCAAACCTCATTTTGAGCAGTTTTGCAGGGACTCCACCTACGATGCTGTAGGGCGGTACATCTTTCGTCACAACCGATCCGGCAGCAACCACCGCTCCTCGTCCGATCGTAACACCTTTCAAGATGCATACACCGACACCGATCCAATTATCTCCTTCGATCACGACATCCTGATCGTCCTCCGGACGTTTATCTTCATCGGTCACCTCATCGAGAAATTTCCCCTTAATATCTACACGATGATTTCCTGTCACGATAAACGTGCGCGCGCCGATCATCGTATGATCGCCGATCAATACCTTGGCACGAGTGCTCATAAAATTCACATCGGTAGAAATGAACACGTGATCGCCCAACTCGATGTTTTCATACGTAAAACAGCCTCGCTCACCGATGTATACCTCTTTGCCGCAACGGGCGAACATCGCCTTTTTCATCGGCATAACGATCAGCCTGTACCATGCTTTGGCAAAAAGCTGACAGGTTTTATATATCATTCGCAATAACCATTTCATTAGCAACGCCCACCTTTCGTCAAAAGGATTGTGTATACACCTGCTTCAAGCGGTCTATTACAGCAAGGGCTGTGTATTGTGTTTTTACTTTTTGCACAGCCCACGCGGACATTTGTGCGCGCGCGTGCGCAGGTTGCATCGCACACATTGCCCGTTCCATCGCGTCGACATCCTCAACATCAACGACAAGCCCTCCATGCTCCTCAAGCATTTCGGCATTCGCGCCGACGGCAGTTGCAATCGCCGGCAAGCCTCTCGCCATACTTTCCAACAGCGCCATAGAAAAGCCTTCACTGTGCGACGGAAAGATAAACACATCTGCCTCATCAAGAACGGCCGTTACACCGTCTCTATTTAACGGACCACATAAAACGACATTGAGCGGCTTATCCCATCCCATTACCTCATCGTGCACTTCCCCAATCAATCGGAACGTAATCAATGGCAAACGGGACGCCAACTCATAGATCTCACGAACGCCCTTAGCGGGCTGTACATATCCGACAAATACCGCCTTTCGGATTATCGGGCTGATCACTTTTTCATCCGTGCGAACGATCAACTCTTCCACAAAATTCGCGACCACCGAAGCATTGACCATATAGCGGTTTTTTAAGAACCGAGCATTCTTCTCATTTAACACCAACGCCACATCCGTCACATTCAGCAAGCGTTTCAAAATACACAGGCTGAGTTTTGAGATACATTGCGTTTGAATATCGCAGTGAAAATGCACCACTCTTCTGCACTGCGGTTGCGCTCTCTTGATCTTGTACACGGTAAGATAGTCACGAATCAAACCGAATGCACCGCAGGATGTATTGATGTGTGCGACATTATATGTTTCTGTTGTTAAAAAACGACGAAGATTTTTGAAGATCGCTGCAGTACGCTTGAACTCATCAACAATATGGCGCTTTGCATTGCCTTGTGCGGCTCTTGCTCCGATCGTCGCAATATTCACCAAATCACAATCAAGCGCTGCATCATCACAATGATTCAAAAAAATGTCTGTCCAAACAGCAATGCCGCCTTTTGATTGTTCGGTTTTTGGCGATACCAACAATAGTTTGATCATCCTACCACCTATGCCCTTATAAATATGCGCAACGAACGTGAGGTGAGAAAAAGCCGCGTTGAGAATAATCCCCATGGGACGATCCTTCGTTTATCGCTTTTCGTCATTATCCCTTAAGATCAAGACATAACTCACCATATTGTTCGAAAGTCATAAGGCGCTTACGCAGAATTACCTGTTTCATTCCTTGTCGCCATTGTCGCGGAAGCTTTTTATCAGATCCTCGATGATTCTATTCTTGGAAAACGATCTGTGATAATACTCCAAGGCACACTCACCATATCGCTGAGTCGCTATATGCTTCGCAAAATCCCGAACGATCCTCGCCAGTCCGTTCGCATCCTCAGCGGGACAACACATTCCGCATTTCGCATCCGTAATTATTTCGGCCGCTTCTCCGCCAACGGCTCCCAATATCGGCTTTCCGGCTGCCATGTAGGTCTGCACCTTACCGGGCAGCGTCTTAGAAATACCGTCGTCTTTTTGCATAGTTACCAGCATAGCATCTGCCATAGCATAGTATTTCGGCATCGACTCTAGCGGCTGTCGCCCATGAAAAATCACATTCAAAAGCTCCAGTGATCGGCATAATTCCTGTATATGCGTCAGCTCCGAGCCTTCACCAACAATATGCCAATATAACGACGGTATATCTCTGGTTTTATGTGCCGCATAAATAATGGTATCCACACTCTGAGCAGCCCCTATATTGCCGGCAAACATAACATCGATCGTCTGATTCGGTTCTTTTTTGCAACATTCTGGACTGAACACCGTTTCCGCGTATTGCGGCAAATACAACGTGTTGGTGATACCGAATTCTTCTTTGAAATATGTTGAAAAGTCTTTTGATGAAACCAGTATCTGATCCGGCTTCGCATACATCCTTCGGGACACCCTGTGAAAAAATCGATATAGTGCGGAACCTTTTTTCACTCCGCCGACCGCAAGACTTTCCGGCCACAAATCCAGACAATATAACACCATTCTTGTTCGGTGCTTGTTTTTGTATGTTATCGCAGCCCTTGTCATTATAATAGGAGAAAGCTGGTTGACAAACACCACATCAAATCTCTCATTTAACAAAGAGGTGTACAGCGCGGACGAAAAAGAGTAACTGTAATAATTCAGCAGGCGAAACAACGCCCCGCTTCTTCTTGCGATCGTAAAACAGCGATGTATTCGTACACCGTTGATGTTCTCATTACGGTTTTTCCCGAATCGATAGCCTTTATAGATTCTTCCTTCAGGGTAATTGGGAACACCGGTCACCACCAATACTTCATGCCCACGCTTGACAAGCTCTTCGCAAATATCCGAAATGCGAAATGGTTCCGGCGAATAATATTGGCAAACGACCAGGATCTTCATTTCGTTACTTCTTCCCTTTCCGTCATCATCATATCACCCGTGTCGACCTGAACTACTCCGTCATGCCTTAGCGCCGATCGGATCGTGCCGAAAAAGCACTTCATATCCATCGCGAGTCCCTTAAATCCGCCGGCGTTCAAAGCGGCGACGTATTCCCCGTCCATCTTGGCTTTTGCGGGGATATCCAGCTCATCGCGACCGTTGATCTGTGCCCATCCGGTGAGTCCGGGCTTGACATCGTTCGCGCCGTACTTGTCCCGTTCGGCAACCAGATCATCCTGATTCCACAACGCAGGACGCGGTCCGCACAGGCTCATATCATTCATAAAGATATTAATGAACTGCGGGAGCTCATCGATCGAGGCTTTGCGCATAAAGAGCTGCCACTTGCTAAGCTGATCGTCGAACGTGAATTGATGCGTCGGCAGATCGCTCGGAACCGTCGTAGGCATACTGCGGAATTTGATGATCATAAACGTCTTCTTATGTATACCGACACGTTTTTGCTTGAAAAACACCGGCCCGGGCGAATCCGTTTTAATGATGATCGCTATAATCAGCATCGGGATCGCTAATAGAATGATCGCAACGCCTGACAACAAAACATCGATCAACCTCTTGATAACATGCTTATACATCGTCTGAAAGTCTCCCATGTATTGATCTCGCCGGGCATCCCATCCATAGGAATGCCCGATTTAGAATGAATCGCGCAAACACTTCACCTTTACGAGAAACGCTTTTACTGCCCGCAGTCTAATTGCAGTCGGGCTCATAAAAAACAGCCGAGCGAGGTTTCCTCGTCCTCGGCTGATACGACGTCGTTCTTTTCCGATTGAAGTAAACCAATTCGAAAAAATCGCCTACCTCCAAGCTCGCCTTGTCGCAAAGTTTCCCACGGAATTTGCGACACGAGCGACACTTATCGAGGCTGATAAAACAGCTCAACAACGGTTTTATCAATAGCCTCAGTGCTCGGATAGAATTCCATAAATTCTTCTCCGTGCTTCGACTCGCCGTCAACACTGCGTATTCCGACGAATTCATACTCTTGAAATTTTTTCACGAGCTCTTGCATCTGCGTCACAGACCGATCGGAAACAATATAATCAGCCATCCTGGTCGAGGCTTCCACGATAAACGCATCATCCGCCTCAATGCACGAAAAGAACTGATCGTACAGAGCATCCACAAACTGCTGTTGACGCTTCATACGCGCACTGTTGGTGCTATCCTCAAGGCCATATCTCGTTCGCACATAACGCAGTGCCTGTTCTCCGGTCAGTTTCACCGTTTCACCTTTCAGGAGCGTATCATCAACGCCGGTGAAATCATCCAGAACCGTCACCTCCACACCGCCTACGAGGTCGCTTAAGACCGCCACGGAATCCACCGTGAACGATATGTAGTGGTTGACTCTCATTCCATACAGAAGGCTCGACACCGAATCGGCTACATTTCGGCAACTGACATCTTTTCCGTTGCCGTAGGTGTGCGCAAGGGCGATCTGTTTGATCTCTGTGTCGATCTTGCTTCCGTCAACGCCAAGCACATTCACATCGACCATCGTGTCGCGATTAATATGAATAGCGGAGCACGTTCGGGAAGAATGGTCAAACACAAACAGCATCAAAAAATCCGCCTGCTTGTCGTTATTATACGAATCCGCCTGCGAAGAACCGACAAATTTATCCAGTCCCAAAACCAAAAACGTTTCCACGTTTTCTTTTGGAACATATTCTTTACCCTCGTATTCAATAAAATCGTCAGTTACATCGATCGAAGGGAATACCCCTCGTTGCTTATCCCAGACTTCCAAAAGCAAAAGGGCTCCGGAAATGAGAAAAACGACCACCAAAGCAATTACACTATATTTCACAGTCTTGCTCTTTTTGTGCTTGTTTTTACTCATTTCCTTCTCCCCTTGCAATAATTACGCCGCTTGCTTTTTGGATTTCAGGCTAACAAGAACGATCGCCAGAGCAGAAACAGCCATCACGATCATATAGATATGGATACGGCTGTTATCGCCCGTCTCAGGGGAAACGCCCTGCGCCTCGGTCGTGTCCACAACGATTGCATAAGAGGAAACACCTTCCGACGCAAACTTCAACTGCATCTCACCGTTGACGTTCTCGATCTTGACATCCTTGATCAATTCCCACTTGCCGTTACTGTAGTACAGCAGACCGACAAAGCGATCCAGCATTTCGGCGTTGATGGTCACGGTGAAATCGCCATGGCTGTCGTGATCGTCGCAGTTCTCATGACCGATGTTGAATAGGTCGCTGACAGACAGGTTGGCGGCATTCACATTCAGATTAGAAGCAAGCTCCTTAAGATCACTGTTGATCGTGGTAAGATCCGTCGTCGCCAAGATATCCTCATACGCCTTCTCGATCTGCTTGCGATCTTCTTCAGACAAAGAATCGCGATCGCCGTAAGAGGTGATGAACGCATTACCCGTGCAGTCCTCGCTCTCATTGATCCCTTCGATCAATTCGGGAGCAGGATTTTTCGAGGGGCTGGACACAAAGGCGTTGGAGGCAGCGAACGCATTGACGCTCATCCCCACGACCATCAACATTGCCAAACAGATAACCAATACTTTTTTCATTTTCATTTCATCCTTTCTGAATTGTGCTTATTTATGCTCGAGCATAGAATATCCATACTCGTTCATCTGACCAATAAACTGTTCGCCGAACTTCTTTCGAATGACTTCGAAAACTCTGCCCAGCTGCGGAGGCCTCGCTGTGATATTATGACAGTCAGACCCCACAAAATGTATCTTGCCGTCTTCCAGCAGGGCTAACGCTCGCCGTCTCGAGCCGAGCGATGTAAAATAGCTCGCATTCACCTGCATTAAAATGCCGCTGTCATAGAGACGCGCCCATACGTTCCGGCTTTGCAGACGCCAATATCTCTCGATATGCGCAAGAGCGATCTTCACGCCGCTGACAGTGGACATCTCGATGAGCTCCCTGACCATATATTCTGTCCATCGACTTATCGGCATTTCTAAAAGAAGGATGTCGCTTCCCTCGATCCTCAGCTTCTTTATGCCCGACAATCGACTGATCCCCTGATAATACCGAACCTCTGCGCCCGGAATGATCGCGGGTGATCGGAAAGGCAGTTCCACTTTCAGAAGTTCCAAGGATCTTCCTCGTCTGTCCAAAAAAGAATCCACCGATTCATCATTGGCATAGAAATGAGGTGTTGCAATAACCGTGTTTACTCCTTGCCTTGCCTGCATATCGATCAGTGCTAAACTCTCCGCCACATCGCGACTCCCGTCGTCTATCCCCGGCAAAATATGACTGTGCCAATCGATCACGTTTCGTCGCCTTTCGCGTCGCTCTGATAGTACTTGCAATACTTGTACTTTTTATACTTGCCGTAGGAGCTACCGCCGGATTTTGCTTCGTTCATCACACAGCCGAGAATATTGACGTTGGAAAGTTTCAACTGTCTGAAGCAACGCTCCAACTCTTTTTTCTCGGTGTATTCTTCGCGAATGACGACGATCATTCCGGAGATCAGGCTCGAGATCGATATGGCGTCGGATACAATATTGACAGGCGGAAGGTCAATGATGATGTAATCAAATACCTCGCGTAATTGGTCCAGAACCTTTTTCATTCTACCCGAGCCCAACAGCTCTGAAGGATTCGGCGGAATATCTCCGGCAGGCAGGACGTACCAGTTTTTCAACAGGTGCGATTTGAATTCCGATAGCTGGGCACCCTTCCCTCTCAACAGATCGGCAAGACCGGGGGTGCTTTCAATCTCCAATTTCTTGGCAATAGACGGAATTCGCAGATCCGCGTCGATCAACAACACCTTACTGCCTTTTTCCGCACAAACGTAGGACAGGTTGACCGCGGTCGTGCTCTTCCCCTCACCGCGCATCGAGCTGGTCACCCCGATTACCGGGCACTTCTCGTCAGCGGGAAGGGTGAAATCCAAATTCGCACGAATAAGCTTATATTGTTCCGTCGCAGTAAATTCCAGATTTTTATGAAGCGTTTTCTTGTTCGCATCGTTCGCAGTTATAAATTGCTTGTGCTTTTGTTTCTTTTCAAACAGTCCCATAACTCTTGACCCGTCCTTCCTTTATGCCCTCGCTGGATGTTGCTTCTGAGAATAATACCCATAAGCCTTGTTGCCGGTATTCAGAAGATCGGGAACTTTACCGAGGATCGGGTAATCATACGTTCTGAGAACATACTCTTCGTCGTGGACGGTGTCATCCAGCAACGCCAAGACCACCAGCGCAATCGCGGACAGTAACACACCGAGAAGTAAACCCGCAGCCGTATAACGAGTGATGCTCGGAGCAATCTTTTCCAGATCCGGAACAGCGGAATCAACGACCTCCATCGAGGCACCGTCAATGATCTCCGCTATTCGAACAGGCAGGACCTCTGCAATCGTGTTTGCGATCTTACTCGCCTCATACGGATCCTCGCACGTGACGGTCACGCGCATGATCTCTGTATCATTTGACGGCGCGTAGACGATCATATCGGACAAATCTCTCCAGGTATAATCCACGCCCGCCTTTTCAATAACACGCTCTAAAGTGCTGCGGCTGCCCAGGATCTCTCCGTAAGTCTTGACCAGACCCTGCGCCGCCGTCAGTTCCGAGGAACTGATGCTGAAACTCGTGTTTCCCAAAGAAAACGAACTGTTGTTAACATAAAGTTTGATGTATGACGAATACGTAGGGGCGATCGCGAACGCCGATATCACAAACCCTATGACCGCCGCCAAAAATCCGCTCAGCGCAATGACCCACGCTCGGTGCCATAACGCTTTGATGATATGCCGCAGGTCGACCGTGTAATACTCTTTTGCATTGCTTTCTTGTTTTTCCATTTGTTTTCGCTCCTTAAAACACGCCCGGGTACAGGTGGGTAGCCAAACTCGCATTGAAGATTTCGCCGCTTAAGCGTCCAGATACGCGCCGCCGTCCGGCAGGGACACTACCTCATTTTCCGTTTCATTGTATCACATATGTTTTGGTTTAGCAACAGATATTTTACTTATATAGTATAATTTTTAGGCAGGAACCGTCACAATACCCTGCGATATGACCATTACAAACAATTTTTCGATCCAACGGATACCTGCTCTTAACCACCTGTCCTCGACACAATTCACTCGGCGTAAAAATTTTGCCAGTAGTATTATATCTGTATTACAGATAAATGTCAATATCTTTATTCAAGATATTGCATAATATTTTGGGTGATGATTATGCTGTATAAGAATCTGCGCGGCATCCGGGAAGATCGAGATATCAAACAAAAGGAAATCGCCAAATACCTCAATGTATCACAAAACACGTACTCCCAATATGAAACAGGGGTTATTTCGTTGACAGCAGAAGTTTTGATCAAATTAGCCGACTATTACAATGTCAGCGTCGATTATTTGCTCGACAGAACCAACAACCCGTATATGCAAAAAAAGCTGTGACCTTGCGACATATTTTTTGAAAGCCACCATCACCGCCACGCAATTCGCGTGGCGGTGATGGCTTTTGAAAAATCAGCAAGATGTCTCCCTTTTTCATTGTAAGTCGAAGCGAAGAATTTTATGAATTTTTGACGAATTATTATCGATTGTTGACAAATATTAGTTCGTATTGTATAATATATCCATCAACCGAACCGACAACGGCTCGTTGACACGCACGGAATAGGATAAGGGAAGAGGTCGCACTGTGAGGGGCGACCTCTTCTCGTTTATTCCACAATACAATCCATACACGCACGGGTAGCGGTAAAGGGACGCACGCGGGTGTTCGCGACCTCGACGTGCGCTGGGTGCACGGCGTATCCCTTCAGAGCCTCCTCGCTCTCCAGCACCGAATACAGCATCACGTCCGCGTTGGAGCTCGCCAGCGGCGCGATCTCCACGTGCATCTCGAGTAGCCCCGGTACGACGCCGACGAGCGCCTCGAGCGCCTCTTTCATTCCCCGCTTGATCTCGGGAGCGTTGTGCTCGGGCTTGAGCGTCCAAAGAATGATGTGTTTGACCATAGGGAGTCCTCCTTGTGTGGGGTGTTTATGGAGTTATGATAGCACAGAAAGTGGAAAAGCGCAAGGGCGAGACGGGAAACCCGGCCCCTACAATGCATAATCTGTACAGACCAAAAAACCGCCGTAGGGAACGGTCTGTGTGCCGTTCCGTTTTACGGGCCGACACGCAGGTCGGACCGTACGGTCACGATTTTCGTTTGTATAAACCGCAAACCGGCTCGTAGAGAGCGGCGCCCTCGATGCCCCGTAAAAGCCTTCCCCTTGAGGGGAAGGTGGCAAAACCTACAGGTTTTGACGGATGAGGTGTCCTAAACCGCCTACGCCATACGATAACGAGCGCTCCGCGCCCTACACCTCACCACCGCCTGCGGCGGAGCCTCCCCTCAAGGGGAAGCCATAATAGGTCTGCGCAATTCATCCGGCTCGAACTATGACGACTCGCGACAGCACCCGTAGTTTGCACAAACTATCCGTCATGCTACCGTTTGCGGTGCCCGAAACGGTGTGACCTCGCGATCGCTCGCACCGTTTCGACCGCGGCACCAGCCTTTTTGCTCGCTGTATCGTCCACCGGACGCGCTCGCAAACGGCTACCACCGACTTCGCGTTCGCTCAGTCGGTTAGAGCATGACTATCAACTACGATGTCGTCGGATTGAACTAATAGAAAAAGCCAAAGAAAAAGGACACCCGTGTGGGTGTCCTTTTTCTTTGGCTGCTCCTGTCAGGCTCGAACTGACGACATCATGATTAACAGTCATGCGCTC
>CAZVSE010000038.1:0-11249 GCA_964629445.1 uncultured Ruminococcus sp.
GCATCCCCCTCGCCGTAGGTCAGCTCCTGCGACCAGACATCCAGCCCATACTGGGAATACTGATACAGCCCCTGAGAGAAATACGCGTCCATAAAGGCAGTGTACATATACGCCAAATATTCGCCCGTCGGGACGTCCTGTCCGTCGATCGTACCAACAGTCTTAGGAGTACCGCCAATGATAATCTTCGGCATTGAGCAGCCGGCCAACACCGTGAGCAACATCACGCACGCCAGCATAAGGCTGATGATCCGCTTAATGTTTTTCATATCCGTGTTCCTTCCTTTCGCCCGCAAGGGCACTTATGCAATGTATTATACTATTCTTTCGCTTATTTGTAAAGGCTTTTTAACCTAAAATCGCAAGAAGTTCTTCCGCAGACATTTGCTCAATGGATACGCCCTGTACACCGACGACCGATTCGGCAAGCTGCCATTTATCCTCCTGCAGGCGCAGGATCCGCTCCTCGACGGTGTCCCGTGCGATAAGCCGTACCACCTGCACGGGGTTCTTCTGCCCGATGCGGTAAGCGCGGTCGGTCGCTTGATTCTGCACCGACAGATTCCACCACGGGTCGTAGTGGATGACCATATCCGCACCCGTCAGATTAAGACCCGTGCCGCCTGCCTTGAGCGAGATGAGAAACACGGGGGTATCGTCGGCATTAAATGCCTCGACGAGCCGCGCGCGCTCCTCCTTCGGTGTCGAGCCCTGCAAAAGATAGTAGGGGATCCCCTCCTCATCGAGGCGGTGACGCAACAGTTCCAGCATTGAGGTGAACTGGGAAAACAGCAAGGTCTTATGCCCGCCGTCCGTCGCCTCGCGCAGCAGCTCCATACACGTCTCGAGCTTACAGCTCTCGCCCGTATAGCCCTCACAGCACAGCCGCGGATCACAGCAGATCTGTCGCAGGCGGGTGAGCATCGCGAGCACCGTCATCCGACTCTGCCCGCTGAGTCGCCCGCCGCCCACCAGCTGTCCGCGCAACTCCTGCAGGGTAGCGAGGTACACCTGCCGCTGGGCGGTGTCCATTGTCGCAGGCAGCACCCGTTCCGTCTTTTTCGGCAGTTCGGTAAGCACATCACGCTTGAGTCGCCGCAGAATAAAGGGCGATACCATCTGCCCAACCCGCTCAAGTGCGCGGGCATCCTGCTGCCGCAGGATCGGTTGTTCGAACCGCGTGCGGAATTTCGTGTACGAGAACAGCAGTCCCGGCATCAGGAAATCGAAGATGCTCCACAATTCCGACAAACGATTTTCCATCGGTGTGCCGGTGAGCGCAAAGCGGTGCGCGGCACAAATGAGCTTGACCGCCCGCGCGTTCTGGGTGGTGCTGTTCTTGATATATTGTGCCTCGTCGAGGATATGATAATGAAACCGCATCGGCTCGTACAGCGCGATGTCCCGCTTGAGCATATCATACGAGGTGACAAGCACATCATACTCCCCCGCCTGCGCGAGCAGAGCGGCGCGGGTGGGCGCGTCGCCGATCACACACAATACCCGAAGTTCGGGCGCGAAACGGGCGATCTCCCGCTCCCAACCAAGCACCACCGAGGTCGGGCACACGACGAGCGACGGGGCATCCGCCTCGCCGCGCTGTTTCGCCGCAAGCATCAGTGTGATGACCTGCAGGGTCTTTCCGAGACCCATATCGTCCGCCAGAATACCGCCGAAGCCGAGCTGCTCCATTGTGCGCAGCCAGCGATAACCCGTCACCTGGTAGCCGCGCAGGGTATCCCGCAGGCTGTCCGGTACGGGCTCGTCCGCCTCCCCCGCCTCACGCAGACGGCGGGAAAGCGCCCGCACCGCCTCATCGCGGGAGAACTGCACTCCCGCGCGGCGACGAAGCAATTGTTCGAGGTACATCGCCCGATACTTCGGCAGCCTCAGCCGCCCCGTGCGCAATTCCTGCTTTGACAGCCCAAGGGTGTCCGCCAACGCCGCGAGATCGGCGAGCGCACTGTCATCAAGGCGGATGAACCGCCCGCTTTTCAGACGGTGATAGGGCTTTTTCTCCCGATAACCGCTGATGATGCCGTCCAGCTCGATCGGCGCAAGATCACCGAGATCCAGCGTCATATCCAACAGGTCGCCCGACAGGCTAAGCCCCACCGACAGCCGCACGGGCGGCGAAACGGCAAGGGCGTCGAACGCGTCGGTGGCGTACACCGCACCGACGCCCCGCAGAGCATCCACCCCGCGGGTGACAAAATCAAACAGACGGTCGTCGTCGCCGCGTAGCACCAGTAGTCCCGTGTCGGTCTGCAACGCGGTGAAATGCGGCTGAATCGCCGCCTTCGCCCGCATTTCGCCGAAGGTGTCGCGCCACGGTTGCGTGTCCGTATCCTTGTATGCCGCGACGGTATCCTCGCCGTAGATAAAGCGCACCTCGGCGGTGACACACGTTTCCTCGGGCGCGTCGAGATAGATCTCCACCGCCAGCGCGCGCGGCTGATACGCCGCGAGCGCGTCGGTATCGCCGACGAGGGTCAGGTGCGGCTTCACCGTCGCGAGCACACCTGCGCAGAACGCGCCGAGGTCGGCGGGCGCGACATACAGCCCTCCCAACGCACGACGGCAGGTGTCCAACCATTCCGCCATACGGCGGCTGTAATCAGGCGAGGTGCGATAAAGGATGTCCCCCTGTCGCACATACACCGTGCGCAGTCCGCAGGCAAACGCAACACCGGTGCAGGAGATGAGCACGCCGTCGCCCCGCTTCTCCACCGTCGCCGTCAGCGTCGGATCGCCGTCGGTGAGCAGTACGCGGGTATCCTCTCCCGCCTCACGCAGAGTGACCGTTCCGCCGCCCATCGCGGCGAAAAAGCGATCCATCCCCGCGGGGGTAAGCACCAGACTGTCCACCCCGACGACGGTCGACTGTGCCTGCCGATCGCTCAGCTCCCCGAGCAGGAAATCCAGCAGCGGCAGACTCCCCACATCGAAGCTGTCGCGGTGATGCATCAGCGTCAGCTGAGCACCGTACTGAGCGGTTTCGCTCTGCGCCATTCGGCGGGCAAACTGCGGCAGGTTTTTAATACGGTAGGGGCGGGTCGTGCCGACCGTAAAAGCGAGGCTCGCGCACGCGCCCTGCAAAGACAGGATCGGGGTGAGTACCGCCCGCTGTGCCGCGACTTCGGCGGCGATATGGTCGGTCCGACACGTCATATAGCGGTCAATGAGCCGTCGCGCGGCAGGATCGGTCGCCGCCTGCGGTGCGCGCGGGGTAAGCTGTGCCGCGGTCGGCAGACCCTCGATCATATCCTTATAATACTTGAATACCAGCGCGGCGACAATATGCTTGCACGCGCCGTCCTCGCCGCGAAATGCTCCGCAATCACAAGACACATATTCCGCCTCGTCGGTATGGTCAAAGCCGATCTCCACGCGATGGCACTCGGTCTTTTCCACCACGTCGGCGGTCACATATTCGGGATAAAAGGCATTGGCGGCGGCGGTGTAATTCTGCACCCATCCCGCGTTATACCCGCCGACGCCGCGCAGGTACGCCTGCCGCGTCGAGGCAAGCTGACCGATCTTTTTGAGCGAATACAGCGGCATTCCGCCACCCCCTTTCGTGAATTTCGGTATCTTATAAGTATACACCCAAACGTGATTTCCCGCAAGGGGAAATTCGCGGAAAGAGAAAAGAAAAAGGCTTCCCCTCACCTCACCTCAAGGGAAAGCCTTTTTCAACCTGCACAATCCGCAACGCCCGCGCATATACTGGCTTGACCGAGGTTAGTGCCGTAGGGAGACCACGTTCGTGACGATCCCACCGCCGACGATGTCGATATACCCATACGTCCCACCATAACCGAGACTGCCGGGATTGAACAAATACAGTCCGTCGGCGTACTCCTCATACGGCTGATGGGTGTGCCCGAACAGCGCAACATCCGCCCGATACTGCCGTGCGGCGAGGTCTAATCTATACAATCCGTATTTTACATCATAAATATGTCCGTGAGTAAAGAAAAATCGCTTACCGCCGAGCGTCTCCTCCCGTACCTTCGGGTCGCGGCAGGCAAAATCGCCGTTTCCCGGCACGGTGTAGATCGTGCGATCGGGATAGCGCGCCTGCGCATCCTCGGCATCCCGCAGACCGTCCCCAAGGAAGATGACCGTGCGAGCGGTCGGCTGCTCCTCGATCGCGCGGCAAAGCGCAACCGCGTTGCCGTGGGTATCCGACGCCACCAATATCCGCATAGTCATCCCTCCGTCATAATACTGACTGTTCGCTCATAATAATACCATACAATAGTCTGTTTGAAAAGGTGGTTTTTTCCATGGCACAAAACGCATTCTCCCCCGATCAACTGGAAAAGCTGGTGGGCTATGCCAGCCGCCGGCTCGGCACGACTCCCGATCAGCTTAAGGCGGCGTTTCAACAAGGCGGGCTGGCAGGACTGTCAAGCGCACTCTCCCCCGAGGAGGCGAGCAAAGCCGAGGCGATGCTCAAGGACAAGGACGCCGCCGCCCGTCTAATGAACGATCCGCAGGTGCAAAAGCTGCTCGCTCAACTGCTCGGCGAGACATAAGAGGTACGCTATGGACGATCTCAATGAGAAGATTACCCGTCTGCTCGGCGACCCGAGCAGTATGGCAAAGATCCAGTCGATGATGGCGGCTCTCGGCGGCGGGGACACACCCGCGCCAACCGAATCGCCACCCGCGCCGCCACCTGCGCCGCCGAGCGAGCCCACGCCGAGTCTGTCGCTTGACGCGTTGCCGGATCTCGGGATGCTGACAAAGCTCGCGCCGCTGATGGGCGCGTTCAACAAAGAAGACGACGACACCCGCCTGTTGCAAGCGCTGCGCCCCTATCTGCACGGCGAGCGCGAACAACGGCTTGACGATACGATGAAGATGCTGCGTTTGACAAAACTCCTGCCGTTGCTACAGCAGCAGGGCATCTTCGGCAAAACGACCGAAAGGGGGTAAGGTGACACGACTCAGGATATGATGCAGATGCAGCGCGAGGCGGCGCGGCGGGTCAGCCGTATGCAGGAGCACTCCCGCCGCATGTTTGAGGAATATCACGGACGCGCGCCCTCGACACCGGTACCGCCGCGAGAAGCACAGGCGGCGGGGTTTACCCAGCCGACGATGCGCTCGCCGGGACTGTATACCCGTAGCGCACCGCCCGCGGACACCGCCAAAAAAGACTGCCCGCCGACAGGCGACACGCGCGAGCAGACGGCGATCACGCCGCAAAAGCCCGAAAACACCGCCACCTTTGACAGCGAGCAATGGCTGTTGCTCGGGCTGGCGTTACTGCTGTTTCGCAGTGGCTGTCGCCCCGAACTCGCTATCGCGCTGCTGTATCTGGCGATGTGAACAACGCAAGCCGAAACGAATATCGTAGGGGCGGCGTCCTCGATGCCCCGTGAAAGAACATTTACGAATTATACAAACCAAAACGCCGAGGTAAACGGTACCGTTTACCTCGGCGGCTTATTATTTTAACTCTTGCTCTAACATCGTAAACTCCGACGTGTTGAAAAACTCTGTTAGTGAAATCCCCATACCGTCACACAGCATTTTCAATGTCACGATACCGGGGTTTTGACTCTTGCCGTACAAGATGTTTTTGATCGTGGACGGTGCAACACCCGACTCCGTCGCCAATTTATTGATCGTCAGCTGCTTTTCTTCACACAAAGTCAAAATACGTGCTTTAGCCGTTTCATACGTATTCAAATTGCTCACCCCGTCATATCAGCATAGGCTAATTGTAGCCTATGACGCTTGACCGTGTAGGCTATTTATGATGCTATTAAGCTACAAATAGACGCAGGCTCTGCGCCGCCAAGCAAAAAAGACGTCCCACCCGAAACGGGTGGGACGTCTTTCTTGATGTTATTCCGTTTTGTCCGCAGGGATCTCTTTCGCCGCGTTCTTTACGCGTTTGGCGGCAATGGCGTCCTTGAGGAACATCTGGACGATCGCCATCAGCGGCACGCCGAGGAAGATACCCCAGAACCCGAACAGGCCGCCGAACAGCGTGATCGCGAGCAGCACGTAGATCGGGCGTAAACCCACCGACCCGCCGACAACACGCGGCTGAATGATGTTCGCATCCACCTGCTGCACCACAATGACGAAGATCGTCACACCGAGCGCGGCATAAAATCCGCCGGTCAGCAGGGTGACCAACGCGATGGAAATACCGCCGATGAGCGCACCGAAATAGGGAATCATATTAAGCAGGCCCAGCATAAAACCGAGCAACACCGCATACGGCACGCGGAAGATCGCCAGACCCACCGACACGACCATACCCACGACCAGCGCATCAAGCAGTGCGCCGTAGAAGTAGTTGTAAATGATCGCGGCAATGCGATGTCCGTAGCAGGTAACGGCCTGCACGCGACCCTCTTTTAAGAACAGTCCGCAAAACGCCCGCGCCGCGCGCATAAGATGCTCGCGACCGGACAACATGTAGATCGACACGATGATGGTGATCACCACGTCCACGATCGAGGTGGTGATATTGAGTACCCCCCGCAGAGCAGTCAATACATTTTCGGTGCTGAGCAGGCGGGTGACCGTGTCAAGCAGTGTCTTCTGCAGCTGATCGAGTGTCGCCGCAAGATCATACTGCTGCAGGAAGTCCGAATGGATCAGCCCATCAAGGCGGGTAATCGCACTCTCAAAATACCCCGGAAGCGAGCGCACCAGATCCGTCAAGCTGGACATCAGATGCGGCAACACCAGCGAAATGATCAGCGTCACCAAGCCAAGCATCAGCAGATACACCACCACCAGCGAGAGCGGGCGTGCCGCACTCTGCCAAAAGCGCCCTTTAAGCGCACCGATCTTGTTTTCGATCCACAAACTCGGGCGATGGAGCAAAAACGCGATGATCAGACCCGCAACAAAAGGGGTGAGAATGTTCAGGATAAACCCGATCGCGTTTACCACCTTCCCGAGATTGTCAAACAGCTTAAACACCACAATAAGTGCCGCCAATAGGCTGAAATACCACAGCCACCGTTGGGGTGGGTTTTTTCGTTCCAAATTCGGCACCTCCTTTTTATATATCCATAGTATACCAAACCTTTCGAAGAAATACAAGAGTTTTTATGTATGCGTAAAAAAGAGCGCCACTCCGCACGCTTAACTCAATATGTGCCATATATTCACTTTTTATTTGACGGTTTTTGTTGTGGTTTTCGGCAACGCGTGATATGATGTGAAGAAAGGAAAGGGGGTGCAGACAGATGAATCG
Source organism: uncultured Ruminococcus sp. (assembly GCA_964629445.1). Classification (GTDB taxonomy): domain Bacteria; phylum Bacillota; class Clostridia; order Oscillospirales; family Acutalibacteraceae; genus UBA5905. The sequence goes on from CAZVSE010000038.1 coordinate 7,238, forward strand.
CGATGACCGTTCGGCGTTTGCCATCAGACTGCGCACACTGCGCAAGCAGGCACACCTCACGCAGGCGGATGTGGCAGATGCGCTCAATCTGCACCGCACCGCCTACACCAAATACGAGACCGACAAGGCGTGTCCCGATCACAACTGCCTACTGACCTTGGCGGAGCTGTTCCACGTGTCGGTGGACTACCTGCTCGGCAAGGATACCGAAACTCCCGAGGACTCGCTGGCGGATAACGGCGCGATCCCCCTCACCGATGAGGAACTGGATCTGGTGACCTTGTTCCGTCAGTTGACCGATGGGCAGCAGCGGCTGCTGCTGCAGACCGAACGCGAGCTGCTCAGCATCACCCACGAAAAAGAATAAGATAAACGCCGCTGTGCATTAATCTGCACAGCGGCGTTGTTTTATTTATTCTGTCAGCGCGTCAGCCAACGCGGCGAACTGCGCGAGCGTCAGCTGTTCGGCGCGGGCGGTGGGCGGAATGTCCGCCGCGGTCAATGCCGCGGCGAGCGTATCCTTGCTGTACCCCGCGGTGGCGAGGGAATTGAGCAAGGTCTTGCGCCGCTGTCCGAAGCCTGCGCGAATGAGACGGAACAGCACCTTTTCGTCCCGCACCTGACACGGCGGCGTTTTACGCACCGTCAGGCGGATGACCGCACTGTCGACGTTCGGCGCGGGCAGGAAACTGCCGCGTGACACGGTGAACAGCGTCTCTGCCTCGGCGTAATACTGTACCGCGAGAGTGACCGCGCCCGCCTCACGGGTGCCGACCGGCGCGCACAACCGCTGTGCCGCCTCCTTCTGCACCATCACGGTGATGCTCGTCACCGGCAAGCGGCTCTCCAACAGGCTCATAATGATGGGGGACGTGATGTAATACGGCAGATTGGCGCATACCGCGACCTCGCGGTCACCGAATTTTTCGGCGATGAGCGCGGTGAGATCGAGCTTGAGGCAATCCCCCTGCACGATCTCCACATTATCCTGCCCCGCGAGCGTCTCCGCGAGCACAGGCGGCAGACGGTCGTCAAGTTCGATCGCCACCACCCGCCCCGCACGCTGTGCCAGCTCGCGGGTGAGCACGCCGATGCCCGGTCCGATCTCCAACACCCCGCTCGCGGGCGATGCGCCGCACGCCTCTGCCATGCGCGGGCACACCGACGGATTGACAAGGAAATTCTGTCCCAGTTTTTTAGAAAAGTGAAAGCCGTGCCGCTCGAGGAGATCGCGAATATAGCCGATATCCGTCAGGCGCGGCGTTTTGTTCGTGTCCGACATAACGATCTCCTTAATATCTTTTTACTCGCTGCAGCCGATCACGGCGACGACGACGGTTATAGGTAATATTGAGAAGAACGTAGCCACCGATGAGCAGGATGAGCAGACCCAGTCCCAGCCAGAACCACGGCGAGGTGAAAAAACCGCCAAGACCGCTGAATGCATAAAGCAGCCAGCTGCGGTTCAGATCGTCCGCGGCAACAAGGTCGACCTCGCCGATCTTCTGATCAACGTTGACGATCAAATCGACCTTGCCGAGCACCGTGCCCTTGGTCACGGGCGCGTCGATCTCCTCCTCATACACCGTCACGCGTTTGATGACCTGATCAGGGTCAAGACTGCTCTCCACCACGGTGGAGAATTCCCGCGCGGGGACGAGATTGACACGATCGGTGCTCCACGACAGTCGCACCTTGACGCTTGCAAGAATCTCGCTCTTGGCGAGAATGGTCGCGTGCTCAAACTTATTGAACGCCCAGCGAAACAGCGTGCGGGTGTCACGGAAGTGCAAGCCGCTCTCTCCCGCCTCGTTCGTCTCGGGACAGCTCATCACCACGACGAGATACTCATACCCGCTGTCCCGCGCGACCGAAGCGCAGGTGCGCCCCTCGTGCTCCGACAGACCCGTGCGGCTGAACGCCAGCGGCGAATAATAAAACGGACTGGATGACTGTTGCATACTGTTCACCGACGTAAGCGTGCGCTCTGTGCCGCCCGCGATAGGCTTAACCGTGTATTGACGGCAGCCGACGATGTCCTCAAACACCGAAAACCGCTGTGCATAACGAATAATGCGGTACACATCCCGCGCGGTGGTATATTGACCGAGGGAATCGAGCCCCGTCACGTTCGAAAAATGGGTGTAATCGCACCCGATCTCGTTCGCAAGGGCATTCATCCCCTCGACGAAGGCGGACACGCTGCCATCCAGCGTGCAGGCAAGAGCGGTCACCGCATCACTCGCATTCTGAATGAAAGACACCGTCAGCAGATCGCGCAGTGTCCAGGTCTCCCCGAACTGCATATTCGCCGTCGGCACACCGGTACCCGCGACGTAATTGTTAAACATTTCCACAGTATACGCACCGGTGACGGCATCAAGATCCATCCCCGTCTCCTCAAGGCGGTGCAGAGTATACGCCACCACCATAAAGCGCATCATCGCGCCGGGCGCATGCACCTCATCCGCCGCCTTGGCGTACAGCACCACATCGCGGTCGATGTCACTGCCGAGGTTGACGAGCAACGCCGAGTCTGCATACACCACCGTGCCCTCAGGTAAGGTATAGCCGATCGCGCCGTCTTCTGCCGCGTGCGCAAGCGGCGCGCCGACACAAAACAAGCTGATGAAAATGATCACGGACAACAGTCCGCCGAGTATCCGTCGTTTCAGCATAAATCTTCCCCGTTACTTTTAGTATATACTTGTATTCTACCACACTTTCGGAGAATTGCAATGAAAAATCCACGTGTTGGACGCAGAAATTCTTTGCCAAAACCCATATTTTCTCTTGAATTACCTGCTGATTTGCAGTACAATGGTATAAATCGTGCGGCACAGCCGCCAAGAAAAAGGAGTGTCAAGAATATGTCTATGGAAGTTTTAGTGGAAACCTCTGCCCGTCACCTGCACGTGACGCAGGCGGATCTCGAGACCTTGTTCGGCAAGGGCTATGAGCTGACCAAGAAGAAGGATCTGTCCCAGCCCGGTCAGTTCGCGTGCGCCGAGCGCGTCGACGTCGTCGGTCCGAAGAAGACCCTCGCGGGCGTGTCCATCCTCGGTCCTGTCCGTCCCGAGACACAGGTCGAGCTGTCCCTGACCGACGCCCGTTCGATCGGCGTTGCCGCCCCCATCCGTGAGTCGGGCGACATCGCGGGCAGCGGTGCCTGCAAGCTGGTCGGCCCCTGCGGCGAGGTCGAGCTGAGCGAGGGCGTCATCGCCGCGAAGCGCCACATCCACATGACCACCGCCGATGCCGCGGCGATGGGTCTCGAGGATAAGCAGATCGTGTCCGTCAAGGTCCCCTCCGACGGTCGTGCGATCGTGTTCGGCGACGTGGTCGTCCGCGTCAGCGACAAGTACGCGCTCGCGATGCACATCGACACCGACGAGTCCAACGCCGGCTGCGTTGCCCCCGGCACGATGGGCGAGATCATTAAATAAATTTCCCTATACAGTAAAAGCTCCGCACGCCCGAGGGTGTGCGGAGCTTTTTGTTGCTAATCACAAGAACTTATCCACGTAGCCCCACACCCACAGCGCAAACAGGATGACGGGCAGAACGTATTTCGTATACGGCACGAGCCATCTCGGGAACACGAGACCGCGACCCGCGTTGGCTTCCTCTAGGAAGTTCTGCGCACCCCAACCGCGTTTCGACGTGCAGAACAACACGTACACCAGCGAGCCGAGCGGCAGAATGTTGTTGCTGATGATAAAATCCTCGAGATCCATCAGCACGCTGCCCTCGCCAAACGGCTGAACACCCGACAATAGATTAAAGCCGAGCGATCGCGAGGGGAGCGAATTTCGGGTACCGCAAACGGTAGCCGCAGGTTCAAATCCGCAGGATTTGTTTAGGTTTTGCGTCAATACAAACTATCTGTTCGCAAAAACTTCACGCAAAACCGAGGTTCAGAATCCTGTCATCTCGACCATCGAAAAACTCCGGAAAGCCTTCTGTTAGTGTTCATAGGGACATTTTCTGACAGTATGTAGGTGCGGTAAAG
>CAZVSE010000039.1:0-11193 GCA_964629445.1 uncultured Ruminococcus sp.
GCCGCCGAGGACATCGATCTGGTGATCATCGACCGCGAGCTATCCCCGACCCAATTACGCAATCTCGAAGAGATCTTTCCCAGCCGTGTCATCGACCGCACCGCGCTCATTCTGGACATTTTCGCGGGACGCGCGCGCTCGGCAGAGGGTCGCCTGCAGGTGGAGCTCGCCCAGCTGCAATATCGTCTGCCCCGTCTTGCGGGGCAGGGCACGGCGCTGTCGCGTCTCGGCGGCGGCATCGGTACGCGCGGTCCGGGTGAGACCCAGCTCGAGAGTGACCGCCGCCACATCCGCCGCCGCATCGGCGCGATCCGTGAACAGCTCGAAAAGGTGGAGAGCCAGCGCAAATTGCGCCGTGCACGCCGCCGCAAGGACGGCATTCCCACTGTCGCCATCGTCGGCTATACCAACGCGGGAAAATCCACCCTGCTCAATCGCCTGACCGACGCTGGTGTGCTTGCGGAGAATAAGCTGTTCGCCACCCTCGACCCGACGGCGCGCGCCCTGCGCCTGCCCGACGGGCGGGAGATTATGCTGGTGGATACCGTCGGCTTTGTCCGTCGCCTGCCGCATCAGCTCGTGCAGGCGTTCCATTCCACGCTGGAGGAGGCGGTGGAGGCGGATGTGATCCTCAACATCTGCGATGCCTCCAGCCCGCACGCCGCGGAGCATCTGCAGGTGACGGGCGATCTGCTCGCTGAGCTTGGTTGCGGCGACACCCCTGTCCTGCAGGTGATGAACATGTGCGATCTTGTTCCCGATATTGCCGAGCAGAGCGATCGTCGTTGCTTATATATCAGCGCCGCGACGGGTGCGGGAATCCCCGAACTGTTGCAGGCGGTGGCGCTGGCGTTGCCGCCCGATCGTCGCAAGGTCGAATTGCTCTTGCCTTTCTCGAAAGGGGCGCTCGCCGAGCAGTGCCGCCGCGAGGGTAGTGTCGAACACGAGGAGTACGTCCCCGAGGGGTTATCGATGACCGTCACCCTCGGTGCGCGCCTGCTCGCGGAAACGGCAGAATATGTTATAGAATAAGAAAACCCGCCGCTGTGTTCAATCGAACAAAGCGGCGGGTTTGTTGTTTTATTCGTGGGCGCAGGCGCTGATATAGTAGGTGTCGTTATCCACGCGCGTAAAAGTATAGGTCTGGAAATACGCCGCCATATCGGCGGTCGGGGTGACCTCGTTGCCGTGGTCGTCAATGGCGATGTCGTTGTTCGCGACGAAGCCGACGCGCACGGTGTAGGTGCCGCTTCTTCGCTTGATCGATTCGATGACCGGACGATAGCCTGTCATCAGTTCGTTAAACGGCACATAGTAGCAGTTGTCCGCTTGGCTGTAGGTCAGGGCGTTATCCTCCACCGAGCGGTGGACGAGCGGCGCGTCGGGACCGAACAGCGCGCGGTAGGAAGCCTCGATCTCCTCGACGGGGATGGCGATGCGCCCCTGATCGTCGACGGCGTAGTTGCACACGACCTCGGCACTGCTGTTCTTCTGTTGCTCCTGCATCATACGGATCTGCTCCGCGAGCGAGACGCGGTAGGCGGCAGCATCGAGGAAGGCATCCTGCTCGGTTTCGGCGATGTTCTCAAACGGCTCGGGCGTGTACGCGAGCACCGGCTCGAGGAAGTAGTAAAACTCCTCTTTAAGCTCCGTGGTGTCGGCGGCTTGCCGCACCCACCAGATGCCGCCCCAGATGATGGCGATGACACCGACAATGCTCAGGAAGCTGATCAGTCCGCCGATCAGCGCGGCATATTTATTTCTGCCGCGGCGCTGTCCGCGTTCGTTGACGCGCGCGGACACGGGCTCGTCGGTTTCGATCACCGCTTCGGGCTCATCTGTCGCCGGGGCTTCTTCGACCGCCTCTACGGTTTCGACGACCTCTGCTGCCGCGACCGTCTCGGGCTCGATAACCTCGTCGGCTTGTAGTTCCAATTCTTTTTCCTTATCCATAGGGAAAACCTCCTTCGGCAGGAATGCTCATATAGATATAGTATACCACAGCTTTATCATTTTGCCAACCCCTAAAATGCGACACAAAAAAGCCCGCCTCGGCAACAGCCGAGGCGGGCGATGCGTTTATATGGGAGATTACGCGTTGTGATCGCGGCGGGGACCGCGCTCACGGCGGAAGCCACCCTCACGACGGGGAGCGGGAGCCGCGGCATAATCCTCGGGGTTAAGCCCCTCCATCTTGATGATGGCATCCTTGCGGGAGAGGTTGATGCGACCCTGCTCGTCGATCTCGGTGACCATGACGGCGATGGTGTCGCCGACAGCAACGACGTCCTCGACGCGCTCCACGCGCTTGAGGTCGAGCTTGGACACGTGGACGAGCCCCTCTTTGCCGGGGGCGATCTCGACAAACGCGCCGAAGGTCATCAGACGTGTGACCTTGCCCTTGTAGATCGCGCCGATCTCGGGATCCTTCGCGATGGTCTCGATGATCTGCAGTGCGCGCTGAGCATCGTTCAGGTCGGTAGAGAGGATGGTCACGGTGCCGTCCTCTTCGACGTTGACGGTGCAGTTGCAGTCGGACTGGATCTGCTGGATGACCTTGCCGCCCTTACCGATCACGCCGCCGATCTTGTCGGTGTCGATCTTGGTGGACAGCATCTTGGGCGCATACTTGGACAGCTCGGGACGCACCTCGGGGATCGCCTTGAGCATCACCTCGTCGAGGATATAGCAGCGAGCGGTGTAGGTCTTGTCGAGCGCCTCGCGGATGATCGCGGGGGTGAGACCGTGCACCTTGAGGTCCATCTGGATGGCGGTGATACCCTTCTTGGTACCGCCGACCTTGAAGTCCATATCGCCGAAGAAATCTTCAAGGCCCTGGATGTCGACCATCGTCATAAAGCGGTCGCCTTCGCTGATCAGACCGCAGGAGATACCCGCGACGGGTGCCTTGATCGGCACGCCGGCAGCCATCAGTGCGAGGGTCGAGCCGCAGATGGACGCCTGCGAGGTGGAGCCGTTGGAGGACAGGACTTCGCTCACCAGACGCATCGTGTAGGGGAACTCCTCTATGGTCGGAAGAACAGGGACGAGCGCACGCTCAGCGAGCGCGCCGTGACCGATCTCACGACGGCCGGGGCCGCGGGAGGGCTTGGTCTCACCGACGGAGTAGGAGGGGAAGTTGTAGTGATGCATATAGCGCTTCTCGGTCTGATCGTCCAGACCGTCGAGCAACTGGGCGTCCTTGGAGCCGCCGAGCGTCACGGTGGTGAGCACCTGCGTCTGACCGCGGGTGAACATACCGCTGCCGTGCACACGGGGGAGAAGGTCGACCTGTGCGTCGAGCGGGCGCATCTCGTTGATGCCGCGACCGTCCACACGCTTGCCGTCGTCGAGCAGCCAGCGGCGCACGACATACTTCTGCAGCTTGTACAGGCACTCGTCGATCTTATCGATCGCCTCGGGATATTCCTCGTCAAAGCGGGCGTGCACCTTCTCGTACACGGGTTTTAAGCGTTCATCGCGGATGCGCTTGTCATCGGTGTCGAGTGCAAAGCGCACGTCCTCGATGGCGAAGTCCTTGATCGCCTCGAACATAGCAGGATCGGGATCGTTGGAGGTGAAAGCAAACTTCTCCTTGCCGATCTCCTTAACGATGTCGTTGATGAACGCGACGATCTGCTGGTTGGCTTCGTGTCCCTTCATAATGGCGTCGAACATCGTGTCGTTGTCGACTTCGTTCGCACCCGCCTCGATCATCGCGACGAGGTCAGCGGTGGATGCGACGGTGACGTGCATTTCGGAGCGCTTCTCCTCCTCGGCGGTGGGGTTGATGACAAATTTGCCGTCGACCATACCCACCACGACACCGCTGATGGGACCTGCCCACGGAATGTCGGAGATGGCGATGGCGATGGACGCACCGATCATCGCGGTGGTCTCGGGCTGGCAGTCGGGATCAACGCTCATCACGGTGCATACCAGTGTGACGTCGTTGCGCATATCCTTCGGGAACAGGGGGCGGATCGGGCGGTCGATGACGCGAGAGGTCAGGATCGCCTTCTCGCTGGGGCGGCTTTCGCGGCGCTGGAAGGAGCCGGGGATCTTACCGACCGAGTAGTGCTTCTCTTCATAGTCCACAGACATAGGGAAGAAGTCGATGCCGTCGCGGGGCTTCGCCGACGCGGTGGCGGTGCAGAGGATGCTGGTGTCGCCGTAGCGCACCAGGCAGGAGCCATTAGCAAGCTGCGCCATCTTGCCGGTCTCGACGATCAGCGGACGACCTGCCAGAGTGGTTTCAAACGTGCGGAAAGTGTCGAACATAGTGGTTTACCTCCATTTTGATTGTTTATTTCCACGGAGGACACACGGATTTTAGCAATAAAACCAATCCTGCACAGGTGTTGGCAGCACTCGTTTCACTGCTAAAAGACCGACTTGTCCTCCGATACGGACGATTTCAATACGCAAGACGAGGCAGGAGGGGATATAAACCCCGCCTGCCTCAGTCGAAATCGTTCGGCATACGCCTCTCGCTTTCGCCTGAGGCAGCCTTCGGCTTTCTGATTGTAGCGCAGGGAAACCCTGACGGTTTCCCCGCACACACCCTTTCCCTCCGGCGTCTCACTTTTGCGTACACAGGTGTTTTCGTACAAACAGGCGGAGCGAGAGCTCCGCCTGTTTATTTGCTCACATTATTTACGCAGACCCAGCTTCTCGACGATCGCGCGATAGCGGTTGATGTCCTTCTTGGTCAGGTAGTTGAGGAGGTTGCGGCGATGACCGACCATCTTCAACAGACCGCGGCGGCTGTGGTGATCCTTCGGATGAGCCTTCAGGTGCTCGGTCAGGTCGTTGATGCGCTTGGTCAGCACAGCGATCTGAACCTCGGGGGAACCGGTGTCGCCTTCGTGGGTAGCGTACTGCTGCATAATCGCGGTTTTCTCTTCGGGTAACATCATAATACATACACCTCTTTACAAAATTTTCGGGAAACTCAGTATCGGGAAACGGCGTGTCCCCATCGGGGCATTCTCCGCGATCCGAGAAACCGAATGCGTCTGTCGCGCAGACAAATGATACTATACCACAAACTTTTCCGTTTGTAAAGAAAAATTTTTTAGTTTATGGCAATTTCCTGTTTTTTTGCTTTGGGCGCGGTTGCTTTGACGACGATCGCCTTGATGCCCATCGCGATGAGCAACATCAAATAAGCAGCGAGGGTGAACGCCGCGATGTAGATGATCAGACACCACGGGAAGGCGACGTGCTGCTGCACGATGGAGTAGACCGGCAGATGCGGGTCGCAGTGGGGGCTGATAAAGAACATATTAAAGGTCTCGGTCTCGAGCAAGCCCGTCGCGTAGGCGACCTCGTTGAGGATCACCGCGATGGCGACCGCCGCGGCGAAAACAGGGATGGCTTTGAGGACCGTCTTATGCTCGAGCTTCACGTAACCGCTCGCCAGCAGATAGATGCCGATCGACAGCATCGAGCCGTGACAGATCATCGTCTGGATATTGATGCCGACGGTGGAGATGAACACGTCGTTCGGATAGAACATCACGCATACCCCCGCGAAGATCGAGAAGGTGGCGAGGTAGGCGCACAGCGAGTCATGCACCTTGCCGCGGGTGAGCCCCGCGAGCAAGCCGACAACCATCGGCGTCGAGCAGAACTGCCACGGGAACGCGTACCACTGATAATCCGCGGTGATCGCCGTGCCGTCGAAGGAGAAGGTGTAGTTCACTTGCTTATAGATCTCCAACACCGTGACGATGATCGCGGTGATGAGCACGACGCGGCGGGCATACCGCGCGGTGTCCTTGCAGTAGACACACAGCAGCACGCCGGCGGCGATCGACAGCGCGAAGCTGATCAGATGGAACACACCGTAAGGCTTGGGCGTGGTCATCGAGGTGTCGAGAAATTGTAAGACCTCTCCCCAGAACATAGACCGATCACTCCTTTGTTACTGATTCGATTTCAGTATAGCATAAGGGGATGGAAAAGCAAGTTACACTTTTGTAACCTTTCACGTGTACAAAAAAACACGGGCAGTAAGATTTCTCTTGCTGCCCGTGCAGTGATTACCCGATAACGTAAATATTGAGATCGCGGCGACCGAAATAGCATGCTTCTGTGTAGGAGCCGAAATACAGATCGGCAAAGGTTCTCGTACCGTTGGCAAAATTGCCGGTATCCGCGGCGATCGCATAGCCGTAAACGAACTTGCCGTCCGCCGAGGTGATCCACAACTTCGTGCCGTAGGGGATGATGTCGGGGTTGACGGCGATGGTGCCGACCCCCAGCCGCATACCCGACGCGCCGCGCGTGCCGGTGGCATAGGCGGTACAACTCTTGCTTGTGTAGACTTTTTTGTAGTTGACCGGCTGATTTTTGGAATTGAGCTGAATGTCATAGGGAGCCTCGGAGAGCGGTGTGCCGTAAGACGAGCCTTGGAGAATTTCCTTTGTGACGGCGTTTTTCGTGATCTTCTCGCCGACCTTTTCGGTCTCGACGACCTTGCCGTCGACGATGGTCTCGCGGTAGGTGATGGTCTTGCTGCCGTTGGCGCCGTATGTGCGCACGAGCGTTCTGCCGGGGTTGATGACGTTGGTGTATTTGGTCACGGTCTCATAGGGGATGACCTCGTCGACGGTATACTCGCGATAGGCGACGCGCTCAACGACGATCGACATTCCGTCGCTGACCGCCGCGGTCGCCGCGGTGTTCATCGTGTCGTATTTGCCGACGGTGACCTCGGCCTTTTCGAGCGCATCGGCGACGGTGCCGTCCACCATGTACAAGAGGGTGGATGTGCCGTCCGCCTTAACCTCGACGGTCATTGCGCGGTTGATGGTGATGGTGGTTTCGTCCTCACTCACCTCAAGCTCATCGTGCTCCTCTATCGTCATACCGGCGGCCTCCAGAGCCTTGTAGGGGTCGCGGTGCATCGTCAGCACCATCATACTCTTGTCGCCGTCGGTGACGGTGACGGCGCGGGAATGAACCGACACCATCGTTGCCATCATCAGCGTCGAGCAAGCAAGCACGAGCGCGGCGAACTTGCGACTGCAAACAACGCGTTTGGTGATCTCCCATAGATGTGTGATCGTGTTTTTATCCATAAATGCTTCCTTTCTGAACTGGTGGACACGAACAGTTTGCGTCGTATACGCAAACTTATGCAATATTTCCCTCGTCTGTCAAAAGACGGTGGGATCGTGTCCTCCGCGGTGCCGAGCGCAGGGGATGTGCGGCGCTCGTTTTCGGGGTGGCAAATTGGGGTATCAACATAACTTCGTGTATTATAGCCACACAATTACACATTGTCAACCGTGGACAAGCGGGTGGTTTTTGGTTGATTTGCACAAAAACAAACCATTGTTTTGCCGCAAGAGATCTGTTAGGGCGGCGAGAAACCGGACAGGCACTTTGGACGGAGATTGATGAAAAAAACGAGATTTTTTTCACAATCTGCCCCAATAAAATGGAAATGCAGAGCCGATTTTGGCAGAAACACGGGTCGAAAACCCCAAAAAATACCATAAATGGGAATGGAAACGAGTTTTTGCGTTTTGCGCGATTTTTTTGTGCAACCGGCTGAAATTACCACCCTGACGGTGGATAAAAAGCCCCGAAAACGGGGTCGAGATCCTCGAAAATCCCTCGAAACGGGTCGTTTTCGAGGCATAAATATCCGTTTTTGCGAAAATCTATGCATTTTAAGAAAAATTACCATTTCTTTTGTCAGTAAAGTCGACGTAAAAAGAAACGCCCCGCCGAAAAACGATCGTTTTTCGGCGGGGAGAGGGAACGTTATTCGGTTTCTTCCTCCGTTTCCGCGTCGGCGGCGGGGATGAGGCGGCGATGATCATCGAACACCTTCGTGGTTGCGTCCGAACGGGTGTATTTGAGAATGTCCCGCATACGGAACTTGTCGCTGTCGGTCATAAAGGTGTAGGCGCTGCCCTTGCGCTTGGCGCGACCGGTGCGCCCGATGCGGTGGAGATAGTACTCGTTCTCGTCGGGGATGTCGTAGTTGAACACCGCCTCCACGTCTTCGACATCGATACCGCGGGCGGCGACGTCGGTCGCGACGAGGATCTCGAGCTTATTCTCGCGGAATTTCGCCATCACCTTGTTGCGCAGGGACTGCGGCATATCACCGTGCAGGCAGTCAACTGAGCCGTGACGCTTCTGCAGGCGTTCGGTGAGCTGCTTAACGGTGCATTTCATATTCGCGAACACCATCACGCGGTGATAGTCCTCGGCGCGGATGATGTCCAACATATCCTCCATACGCTGTGAGCCGCTTGAGGGGATGATGTACTGGTTGATGTGCGGGCGGTTGTCGCCCTCGGCGGCAACCTGCACCTCGATCGCGTCGTGCTGATACTCCCACGCGACGTCCATCACCTCGCGGGAGAGGGTCGCACTGAACATCACGACCTGCGTATCGCCGGGGGTGGCGTTGAGGATGCGGCGCACGTCCTTGATGAAGCCCATCTTGAGCATCTCGTCCGCTTCGTCGAGAACAGCGGTGTAGAGGTTGCCCAACCAGATGTTCCCGCGGCTCATATGGTCGAGCAGACGACCGGGAGTCGCGACGACGATGTGGGGATGTTTTTTCAGCGCTTCGACCTGTCGTTGCATATTCGCGCCGCCATAGACCGACGCGACACGGATCGCGGGATTAAAGCGGATGAGTGCGCGCAGATCGGTGGTGATCTGCTCGCACAGTTCGCGGGTCGGGCAGAGCACGATTGCCTGCAGATCTTTCATATCGGGGTTGAGGCACTCGATGATCGGGATGCCGAAGGCGCAGGTCTTGCCGGTGCCGGTCGGGGCTTTGGCGATGATGTCATAGCCGTCCGCAACCAACGGGATGGTCTGCGCCTGAATCGGTGTCGGCGCGGTAAAGCCCATCGCCCCCAGCGCACGCAGAGTCGGCTCAGAGAGGTTCAAGGACTCGAAGGTGATTTCTTGACTCATAGGGGAATTCCTTTCTTTTCACATACATACTCATTTATTATAGCACGCCACTGTGAAATTGCAAGTGAAATATAATGTATATACCTTATTATATAATAAAGAAAATTCCATGACGGGACTTGACAACCATAAAAAGGATGGTATAATGATAAAGTCCCAAAATAGCGGGCATACTGAATGAATAATGACCGAAAGGCGTGTGACAGATATGAAAGAAGTGGTTATGACCGGCGAGGGCCTGAAGAAGCTTCAGGACGAGTTGGAGCACCTCAAGACCGTAGAACGCAAGGAAGTGGCGGAGAAGATCAAGGTTGCTCTGTCCTTCGGCGACCTGTCGGAAAACAGCGAATACGACGAGGCGAAGAATGATCAGGCGCTGCTCGAGAGCCGCATCGCCGCCATCGAAGCACAGCTCAAGAATGTGCGCGTGCTCGACGAGTCGGAGCTGAGCAGCGAACATGTCCACGTCGGCTCCAAGGTGCGCATCGCCGACGCAAGCGGCAAGGAATACCACTACGCCATTTCCGGCGCGACCGAGGCGGACCCCTTCCACGGCAAGATTTCGGACGAGTCGCCGGTCGGCAAGGCGATTATCGGTCTGCGCGTGGGCGAGACCGGCGAGGCGGTCCTGCCTAATGGCACCATCGTGAACTACACGGTGCTGGAGATCTCGAAATAATCGGCGGCGGGCGGCAGTGGTTGACCGCCCGCTGTTTTACTATGAAATTAAAAGAGGACGTGATCCTATGAGTAACAATCCGAACAACGCTCCCGTCGCGGAGGAAATGACCGAACAGCAGCTCAGTGAATTGCTGCAGGTGCGCCGCGACAAGCTCACTGCACTGTGCGAGGCGGGACAGAACCCCTATGAAGTGACGAAATATACCGTCACCGCGTACAACGCCGAGTTGCGCGCCGAGTATGAAGAAAAGGAAGCGGCGTATATCGCCGAGCACGGCGCTCCCGAGGAGGGGCAGAGCATCGAGCTTCCCGAGCCGATCGAGGTGTCGGTCGCGGGCCGTATGATGAGCCGCCGCATTATGGGTAAGGCGAGCTTCGTCGATCTGCACGATTCGACGGGTCGCATTCAGGTGTATGTGAGCCGCGGCGATGTCGGCGAGGAGGAATACGCCGGCTTTAAGAAATGGGATATCGGCGACATCATCGGTCTGACCGGCTGGGTGTTCCGCACCAAGATGGGGGAGATCTCCATCCACGCGACCTCGATTAAGTTGCTCAGTAAATCCTTGCGTCCTCTGCCCGAGAAGTATCACGGGCTCAAGGACACCGACACCCGCTACCGTCAGCGGTATGTCGACCTCATCGTCAACCCCGAGGTGAAGCGGAATTTCATCATCCGCTCGCAGTTCATTAAGTATATGCGGCAGTATCTGGATAACCGCCGCTACATCGAGGTGGAGACGCCGGTGCTTAACACCATCGCCGGCGGTGCCGCCGCTCGCCCCTTTGTTACCCACCACAACACGCTGGACCTCGATATGTATATGCGTATCGCGACCGAACTGCCGCTCAAGCGCTTGATCGTCGGCGGGATGGACCGCGTGTATGAGATCGGGCGTATCTTCCGCAACGAGGGTATGGATCCTAAGCACAACCCCGAGTTCACCACTGTCGAGCTGTATGAAGCCTATGCGGATTTCCACGATATGATGGACATCGCCGAGGGCATCATCTCCGGCGCGGCGAAGGAGATCCTCGGTACCTACGAGGTGGAGTGGCAGGGCGAAAAGATCGACCTGACCCCCGGCTGGCGTCGCCTGACGATGGTGGATGCCGTCAAGGAATATGTCGGCATTGACTTCGGTACGATCACCGACGATGCCGAGGCTGTCGCCGCCGCCGCCGCGATCGGCGTGGAGCTGGCGGACACCGCCGACAAGACCTGGGGCAACGCGCTCTATGCCTGTTTTGATCAGCGCGTGGAGGAGAAGCTGATTCAGCCGACCTTCATTACGATGTATCCCGTGGAGGTCTCCCCGCTGACAAAGGCATCTCCTGCTGATCCTCGTCTGACCGAGCGTTTCGAGCTGTTTGTCTGCCACAGCGAGCTGGCGAACGCCTATTCCGAACTCAATGACCCGATCGATCAGCGTGCTCGCTTTATGAAACAGCTTGAACTGCGCGATCGCGGTGACGATGAGACCGAGATGCTGGATGAGGACTTCCTCACCGCTCTGGAATACGGTATGCCGCCCACGGGTGGTATGGGTATGGGCA
>CAZVSE010000040.1:0-10817 GCA_964629445.1 uncultured Ruminococcus sp.
GAAGCGGATGGCGAGTTCCTTGACGTCCTTCGTTTCGCCCAACTTCTGGGTGGCGCGCAGGCACTTGCCGTCGAGGAAGGACTCCATCACGTCCATGAGCTGCTCATCCGACATCTTGTTGATGGTGGACAGCGCCTTGGCGAGGATCTCGGAGTGAGAACGGTGAGAACCGAAAGCAAAGTCGTTCTCATCAAGCAGATACGCCTGACCGACGCATGCCGCCTCTTGACCTGTGGACAGGTGAGCAGGACCGGGATAGGTGTGGTCGATGCCGTTGTAGGATCCCTGCGTCTTGATGAGGTTGAGCATCGTCTCGAACTCACGCAGAACGGTCATATCGCGGAAAATACGCACCAGATCTTCCTTGGTGTACTTACCGGATTTCAGTTCTTCCTTGATGGTCTTATTGTACTGGTTAACGGGGATATCCTTGAAGGTCACCTTACCGGATGCACGCACCTCGGCGGGATCAACAAATAAATTCTTCGGCATATTCTTCTTCCTCCTTAAATATGAAAGATCGCTTCGCGAATGATCTCAGCAACGGTGGGATGGGGGAACACGAGCTTCTGCAGACGGGAGGGGGTCATCTCGGTGTCCACCATCATCGTAGCGGTCATAATGATCTCGGATGCGTACGAGCCGACCATATGGCAGCCGACGAGTCGCTTCTTATCCGTGTCGACAATGAGTTTGATGAAGCCCTTGCCGCCGTTGGTCTCGGCGAGGTAACGTCCCGCATAAGACATCGGCAGTTTGACCTCTTTGACGGTCATCCCGCGCTTCTCCGCCTCCTCTTTGCTCAGACCAACACTCGCGACCTCGGGATCGGTGTAGATGACCGACGGGATGACGTCGTAGCGCATCTCGTCAGGCTTACCGAGCATATGGTTGACGGCGACCTCCGCCTCGCGATAGGCGGTGTGCGCGAGCATCAGCTTGCCGTTGCAGTCGCCGATGGCGTACACGCCGCCGACGTTGGTGCAGAGGTGGCGATCGGTCTTGACCGCCGCACGGTCCATCTCGAGGTTAAGGCTTTCGATCCCGATACCGGCGGTTGCGGGCTTGCGTCCCGCACTGAGCAGCACCTTATCGCACACGATCTCTTTCTTTTCACCGTTCTCCTCATAGATGACGCGGTCGGCTTTGACCTCCAACACCTTGCAGGAGAGTTTGAACACCATCCCGCGCTTGACAAACGCGTCGGTGAGCACCTTGCAGATCTCGGGATCGGTCGCGCCGGCGATCTTGGGCATCATCTCGATGACGGTGACCGCCACGCCGACGCTGGCGAAGTAATACGCCATCTCCAGACCAATCACGCCGCCGCCGATGACAACCAGGTTCTTGGGCAGGGTCTTGTCGTCGAGCACCTCGCGGTTGGTGACGACAAAGCCGCTCTCGAGTCCTTCCTTAAGACCTGGGACGGGCGGCACGACCGTCTCAGAGCCGGAGGCGATGACCAGACGCTTGCCCTCGTAGGTCTGTCCGTCCGCCTCAACGGCGAAGCCGTTCGCGCTGCGCCCCTTGATGACCGCGTTGGCAGTGACGACCGTCACCTTGTTGGCGCGCATCGTCGAGCCGACACCCGATACCAGCGCCTTGACGACCTCGTTCTTGCGGTCGATGACCTTCGCGTGGTCGTAGGTCACATTCTGTGCGGTCACGCCGTAGACTTCGCTTTCCTTGGCGTGACGGTACATTTTCGAAGAGTTGAGCAGAGTCTTGGTGGGAATACAGCCCTCGTTAAGGCAGGTGCCGCCGAGCGCCTTTTTCTCAAAGACCGCCGCTTTCAGTCCGTTTTGTGCGGCGCGTTCGGCGCACAGGTAGCCGCCGGGGCCGCCGCCCACCACTAATACATCAAATAATTCCATCGGTATTTCTCCTTATTTCGCCAGCAACGCGGTGAAGTTCGCCAGATTTTCGCCCAGCTCCTTGAGGAAACGGGAGGCGGGAGCGCCGTCGACGGCGCGGTGGTCGTAGGTGAGGCTGAGCACCATCGCGGGATAGATCTCGATCGAGCCGTCCGCAGTCTTACGCACGCGGTCGATGGTGGTGCAGACACCGAGGATGCCCGTCTGCGGGGGGTTGATGACGGGGGTGAAGGACTCGATGCCGAGGCTGCCGAGGTTGGACACGGTGAAGGAGCCGCCCGTCAGCTTATCGGGGCTGATGTTGCCCTCACGGCACTGCGCGGCGAGTTCCTTGGTCGCCTGAGAGATCTCAAGCAGGCTCAGCTCGTCCGCGTGGGGGATGGTCGGGACCATCAGCCCGCGGGGGGTATCCACCGCCACGCCGAGGTTGACGTGGTTAAACAGGCGGATGCTGCTGTCGTCGAGCATATGCGCGTTGAGGTCGGGGTGGTTCTTCAGCGTGCGGGACACGGCGAAGAGCACCATATCGCCCAACGTGATTCCCGCGCAGTCACCGCCGACGGCTTTAAGCTGTTTGCGGTAGTTGAGGATCGCGGTGGCGTCGAAGGACGCGTTGTGCGTGAGCTGTGCCATCGTGGACAGCGAGGTGTGCATCGATTTGCTGATCGCACGGCGAATGCCGCTGAACTTGACGTCGGTGTATTCCTCCTCGGCGACCGCAGGCGCGGCGGCGGGAGCGACCTCGGCGATCTTTGCCGCGGCGGGGTTATCCATCAGTGTGCGCACATCGCGCTCGATGATGCGACCGTTCGGACCCGTGGGGGTCGCGAGTGCGGCATCGACGCCGGCACGCTCGGCGAGCTTCTTTGCGCGCGGGGAGACCGCCGTTTTACCCTCGGTGGATGCCGTCGCGACGGGTGTGACCTCGACCGCGGCGGGAGCCGCCTTGACTTCTTCGACGAGTGCGGGTGCGGCTTCTGCTGCGGTAGCGGCATCGGCGGGGCGCAGAGCCGCGCAGTCGTCGCCAACCTTGCCGATGGCGCAAACGTTTACGAGACAGGGGACCTCGTCGCCGTCCTGATAGAAGATCTCGAGCAGGGTACCCTCTTCGGTGGACTCACACTCGAAGCTGGCCTTGTCCGTTTCGTAGGTGAAGAGAATGTCGCCGACCTTCACTTCGTCGCCGACCTTCTTCTCCCAACTGCCGATAATACAACTCTCAACGGTAATACCGGCCTTGGGCATAATGACTGCGTTTGCCAAAATGATTCCTCCCTTATGTAATATATATAAATATGTAAATAATACGGCAGTTTTATTGTACTACGCTCAAAAACGTCCGTCAATTCCAAATTGTACGAAAATTTTTCGAAAGTGGCGGAAAATTTGACGGAGCGTAAAAAAAGGGATATAATGAGGGCGGTGATTGTATGATACGTGAATGGCGATTTCTCCTCAATGACAGTGTCGACCCGTATACCAATTTAGCGATAGAAAAAGTCCTGTTGGACAACACGCCGGCGGAGTGCTGTACGCTGTATTTGTGGCGTAACGAGAACACCGTTGTCATCGGGCGCAATCAAAACCCGTGGGCGGAGTGCCGCTGCGCCCTGCTCGAGCAGGAGGGTGGGCATCTTGCGCGGCGTCTGTCGGGCGGCGGTGCGGTATACCACGATGCGGGAAATCTGAATTTCACCTTCCTCTGCGCCGAGCAGGAGATGGATGTCGCGCGGAATATGCAGATCATCGCGACCGCCTGCCGTTTGGCGGGGATCGATACGACAGTGTCGGGACGCAACGATATTCTCGCCGGCGGGCGCAAGTTCTCTGGCAACGCGTTTTACCACGCGGGCGGGCGCGTGTACCATCACGGCACACTGCTCATCCGCACCGATACCGAGCGGATGCAGCGTTATCTCACCCCTTCGAAGGCGAAGCTTGAGGCAAAGGGGGTCAAATCGGTGCGCGGGCGGGTGGTCAACCTCACGGAATTAGCCCCCGACCTGACGACCGAGGCGATGACGCGGTTTATGCTTGCCGCCGCCGAAGAGGTGTTTGGGTTGGCGGGCGCGCCGTTCGGTGAGCTTGACGCGGTCGCGGTCGAGCGATTGGCGAGGGAATACGGCAGTTGGGACTATCTTTACGGGGCGCAGCCGCCTTTCACTGCCGCTTGCGAGGGGCGATTTGCGTGGGGACACGCCGAGGTACGCTTGTCGGTGCAGAAGGGCATTATCGGCGGCGTGCAGATGTATACCGACGCGATAGACTGGACACTGCCCGAGCGGGTACAGACCGCTCTGGTCGGTCATCGCTTTGACGTGGACGAGATGACCGCGGCTCTGCAGGCGGGATTGCCTGCGGAGATCGCGAAGGACCTGATTTCTTTGCTACAACAGATTGTGTAGATAAACAACAATGCCACCTCGTACGAGGTGGCATTGTTGTTTATCATTTTAGCATCAGTCGGTAAATATTTGCGCAGTCTTCTTCGTTCAGCGTGGCAAAGCCGTGGATCGCACCGTTGTGACCCTTGTTGACCATCAGGGTCTTGACCAGATAGGGGATGTCCTCCTCCTTCGCGCCGAGTTCGGCGAAGTTCTTCGGCATCCCGATGGAGATAAGGAACTGTCGCAGTGCCTCAATGCCCGCGCGGGCGGTGTTTTCAGGGTGGTCTTCATCCATCTCACAGCCCCACACCCGCACCGCGACCTGCGCAAAGCGGGCGACATCCTTGTGCATCACGTAGGTGAACACCGCGGGCATCGTCACCGCAAGTCCCGCGCCGTGGGGACAGTCGTACAGAGCGGACAGTTCGTGCTCAATGCCGTGGCTGTTCCAGTCCTGCCGCCGTCCGACGCCGCAGATGTTGTTGTGTGCGAGCATCCCCGCCCATAGAATGTTGGCGCGGGCATCATAGTTGTCGGGGTCGGCAATCACCCGTGGTGCCTCGTGGATCATCGTTAGCAGTAACCCTTCGATGAGACGGTCGGTGACCTCCACCTCGGGGGTGTCGGTGAGATACCGCTCATATAGATGGGCAATGATGTCGGTGATGCCGCAGGCGGTCTGGTAGGGTGGCAGCGTCTGGGTCAGCGCGGGATTCAAAATGCTGAATTTCGGGCGTAGCAGGTCGCTTTTGGTACCGCGCTTGAACATCCCGTTCTCGTGTGTGATGACGGAGTTTGGGCTGCCCTCGCTGCCCGCTGCGGCGATGGTGAGCACCGTGCCGACGGGCAGCGCGTCTTCGATCGGTTTGCCGCTGTAAAAGTCCCAGAAATCGCCATTGTACGGCACGCCCGCGGCAATCGCCTTTGCCGAGTCGATGGTGCTGCCGCCGCCGACCGCGAGGATGAAATCCACGCCCTCACGGCGGCACAGGTCGATGCCTTCATATACCAAGCCACTGCGCGGATTGGGCATTACACCGCCGAGCACGACATAGGGGATACCTTCACCGTCAAGTGCGGCTTTGACGCGGTCGAGCAGTCCCGAGCGCAGGACACTGCCGCCGCCGTAGTGTATGAGCACCTTACTGCCGCCGAAGCGCTGAACGTAATCGCCGACAGCGTTTTCCGTGTCTTTACCGAAGGCAAAAAAAGTCGGGGAATAGAAAGTGAAATTATCCATCATATCACCTCATACTGTGATTAATAATTTCTCCCCTTAATTATAACAAAAGCCTTGCTGTATGGCAAGAACAAAAACCGTCTCCCGTTTAAGTAACGGGAGACGGTTTATACAAATCTTATTTCGTGCCGAATAGGCGGTCGCCCGCATCACCGAGACCGGGCAGGATATAGCCATTCTCGTTAAGACAACGGTCGAGCGTGGACACGAAGACGTGAACGTCGGGGTGGGTCTCCGCTACACGGGAGACACCTTCAGGCGCACCGATGACCGCCATAAACTTGATGTGCTTACAGCCGCGCTTCTTAAGCAGGGAAATCGCGTCGCAGGCACTGCCGCCTGTTGCGAGCATTGGATCGACGACCATCACAAGCTTGTCCTCGATGCCTTCGGGCAGTTTACAGTAGTACTCACAGGGCTCGAGGGTCTCCTCGTTGCGGTACATTCCGATGTGCCCGACGCGTGCCGAGGGAAACAGCACGTGAACGCCGTTGACCATCCCGAGTCCTGCGCGCAGGATGGGGACGATGGCGATGGCGTTATCCTTAACGACGCGCTGTGTGCAGGTCTCGAGCGGTGTCTTGACCTCACGCTCGGTGGTCGGCACGTCCTCGCGCAGACATTCGAAGGTCATCAGCGTGGTGATCTCCTCGATCAGCTCGCGAAACTCCTTCATACTGGTCTTCTCGTCTCGCAGGATAGCGATCTTGTGCTGAATGAGCGGGTGGTCGAAGATGGTAACGTTATCGTAGTGCTTCATATTACTCCTCTTCCTTGGGTGAAATGCCCAGCTTGCTCTTCTCCACCTTAGAGAGAATGGCATTGGTGACGATGCCGATGATGAGCGCCGTGGCGATCGAGGTGATCTGGATGGTCGCAGTGACCGCGCCGTTGTCGGCAAACATATAGGGGATCTGGATGGTCAGACCGCCGATACCCGAGATGAGGATCGATGCGACGACGAACAGGTTCTTATTATCCCCGAGATCGAGGTCCTTAAACATCTTAAGACCCGAAACAGCGATAAAGCCGTACAGAGTCAGGCAGACGCCGCCCATCACGCAGGACGGGATGGTCTGCAGAATGACCATCACGGGCTTGATGAAGGACAGGATGATGCACATAAAGGCGGTGGTGGTGATGGTCGCGACGGAGGCGTTGCGAGTGATCGCCACGCAGCCGACGGACTCGCCGTAGGTGGTGTTGGGGCAGATACCGAAGATCGTACCCGCGATGGAGCCGACGCCGTCGCCGAGCAGGGTACGCTTAAGACCGGGTTCCTTGATGAGATCGCGGTCGATGATGGAGGACAGGTTCTTGTGGTCGGCGATGTGCTCCGCGAACACGACCAGCGCGACCGGCAGGAATGCGATGACCACCTCGACGATGCCGCCTGCATTGAGCAAGGTGGCGTTCGGGTTGGCGGCGAGCACCTCGGCGGAGATATTGCCGGAGGTCAGCTCCTTGAGACCCTCAAGGAATGCAAAGTGCGGGTAGTCGATGATGGCGGTGATGCCCTTGAACGAGCCGTCCGCGGCGATGAAGTTATCGATGACGGGCTGGAAGTTGACGATCATCAGATAGTCGGTGCCGGTCGCCTGTCCGATGACGGTGAAGATGGCGGCGACAGCGTAGCCCGCGATGATGCCGAGGATGAAGGGGATAAGGCGGGGCATCGTGTAACGCTTCTGGGTCGAGCAGATGACGATGACGAGGAACGCCACCAGGCCGCAGAACAGCGCGACGAGGTTATACGAGCCGTACATCGCGGAGGCGTTCGCCTTGACGATGTCGCCCATCGCGGCACCCGCGAGGGACAGACCGATCAGAGCGACCGTCGGCCCGATGATAACAGGGGGCATCAGCTTGTCCACCCAGTTGGTGCCGACGAAATGGATGACGATCGCGATGATCACGTAGACGAGACCGGCGACGATCGAGCCGAGGATGATGCCGCAATAGCCATAGGCGAGCGCGACACCGAGGGAACCGAGGAACGCAAAGGAACTGCCGAGGAACACGGGGCTCTTGAACTTGGTAAAGAGCTGATAGACGAGTGTGCCGATACCGGCGCCGAGGATAGCGGCGGGGATCTGCACGGGCAGATCGATGATGGTTGGCACGGCGATGGTCGCCGCGAGGATCGCCAGCAGCTGCTGCAGTGCGAAGATGAGCATTTGTCCGAACTTAGGTTTGTCGTGGATGTCGTAGATCAGTTTCTTTTCCATAGATACCCTCCTAACGTACTTATAAGGTGCAAGGACATGCCCGACACCTCATTAAAATCCATTCTACCATAGAATGTTTCATATTTCAAATGTTTCTTGCGATTTTCGACAAAATTTTTTAAAATTATTTCCCTGAATTGGCAAAAATATGCTATTTCCTCTTTACCGTCCGCGGTATTCCTGCTTGATAATGTTCGCCATTTCCTCGGGAGATTCTACACAGCCGCCGGCCAGCCACAGCTTGATGACTGCGTTAAAGCCGTTGCGGAAGAATTCGATATGATATTTGACGTTATGCGTGCCGAATTCCTTTTCGGCGCGCAAGGGATCGTACACGCTGATGAGATGGCTCTCATCATAGCACAGCTTAAAATAGGTTTTATAAAATAGTTGATTTTCTTTAATGTGGGTAAACATTTTGTATACCCCGTCCCGCCCGTTCATATAATCGTAGTCGGCGAACAAGTCGGTGAATTCGCGCTCAAGGTTGCCGCGCACCTTGTCTGCGAGATCGTAGATGTCGATATAGTTGGAATAGAAGGTGGTGCGGTTAAGTCCGCTCATCGTGCAGATCTCCGAAACCGAGATCTTGCCGAGTTCCTTTGTCTGCAACAGCTCGACAAAGGCTTTTTCGATCTTTCCCACCGACTCGCGGCGACGTTTGTTGTTCTTGACGTTCATATTTCCTCCATTATCTCAACACTTGTTGATAAATTGATGATTGTTTTGCGTCCGCAAGAGTAGTATACTACAAGTGCAATAAAAACACAACTGTTGTTTTAATGAAAGGAGAATGTTTGTGAAGAAAAGTAGTTTTGTTGCGATGATCCTCGGGACAGTGAGCGGTGTGTTGTTCGCGCTCGGGATGTGTATGGCGCTGTTGCCCGAGTGGAACGCGTTCACCGAGGGGATCGTCTTCGGCGCGGTCGGTCTGGTGATCGGCATCGCCACGGTGTTTATCTGGCGTAAGATGGAGAACAAAGGTCCGCTCAAGTGCAATAAGAAGACCGTGCTGACGGTGCTGTTCGGCGTAGCGGGTGCTCTGCTGCTCGGTGTCGGGATGTGCTTCTGTTTGGTGTGGGAGAACATTGTTGTCGGCACACTCATCGGGCTGGTCGGCATCGTGGCGCTGCTCTCGCTCATCCCGATCGTCAAGGGCATCCAATGACCCGCGATCGGCTCGGCAAGACCACCGCGGCGAGCTTTTGCGCCAATTTGGCGGTCGGTGCAGTTCACGCGGCGGTCGGTCTGTCGACCCATTCGTGGTGGTTTATCACGCTGGGGGTGTATTACATCCTGCTGAGCGTGATGCGCTTCGCCGTCCTGCAGATCAAGCGCCATAGCGACAGCGACACGGCGACCGAGCACTTTGCCCGTCGCTTTACGGGGGTGATGCTCGTGCTGCTGGCGGTGTGCCTGACGGGAACGGTGATCCTCGCGGCGGTGACCGATCGCGGAACAAAACATCACGAGATCGTGATGATCTCCATCGCGGTCTATACCTTTACCAAGGTGACACTCGCCGTCATTCATTTGGTACAAACGCGGCGGTATCCGTCGCCTGCGTTCAAAACCTTGCGCAGTATCTCCTTTGCGGATGCGCTGGTGTCGGTGTTCTCCTTGCAACGCTCGATGCTGGTGACGTTCGAGGGGATGAGCGCGCAGGAGGTGCAGCTGTTTAATATCCTGACGGGCAGTGGCGTGTGCATCGCGGTATTGCTGCTCGGCATTAATCTGATCGAAGGGAGGAAGGTTACGATGGCAAAATCGCGCATCGTAAAAACGGGCGAGAAGATCGCCGAGGGTGTCGTTGACGGCTACAAAAAGATCGAACAGGGCGTGGTCGGCGGCTACAAGAAGATCGAGCAGAGCGTTGTTCAGGGCTATACTAAGCTCGAGGACAAATTCGTCGATCAATACCTGACGCGCGACGGCGAGACTGTCGAAGAGGCAAAGATGCGCCTCAAAAAGCAGAACGAAGATAAATAACCAAAGAACGGACACCCGTGCGGGTGTCCGTTCTGCTTATACGGTCATGGGCTGTTTGTCCGCGGCGTTTTTGCTCGCGAGCGCGCGGATGGCGTGGATAACGCCGTAGATGAGCAACACCGCGAGGAAGAACACGACGGGGTTAATGATCATCAGCGACCATTTCGGGATAATGCCGTTCTCCACCAGCCCGATATACAGCGCATCCTCCTCAAGGAAGAACCAGTTGTGCTCCATCAGAATATTGCCGAACTTCGCCCACAGGGTGATGCAGACTAATAGCACAGCGCATTTCCACGAGCGGCGGATGTGCGGATTGACCACGCCGAGCGCAACGGTCAGCACGCCCCACGCGAGCAGTACGCCGTGGTAGAACATCGTCTGCACCGCCTGATAGCACCACGGTTCGCCGCTGCCGATGGAGGCAGGATAGCAGAGGTACATCAGCGACCCGATGGTCGCCAGAATAGCGACGGGCTCCGCGATCTTGTGTCCGTTGCGGTTAAACTGCGCGACCGCGAGCAGCGGGCACAGCACGGTGCACAGATGGAATGGGAGCTTGTCGGTCTTCAGCCCGTCGTACACGAACTCGTGCACGAAGAAATCGGACAGATAGGACAGCACCAGCGCATAGGCAAGGAAACGCAGGATCTTTTCTTTCGCTTGAGGTCTCTTGTTTCGCGCCGTCAGCCAGCACGCCGCAATGCCGCCGAAAATCAGCACAATATATACGATGTGAGGAATGGAAAAGGGGGTGATCGTGATCCCCGTGTCGAAATGGGACATCTCGAACAGCTTAAAAAACAGGTCTCTCACAAAAAACACCTCATTGAAATTTTATATCATCACGCTTTGATGGGTTAGTTGACATATTACGGTTCCTCTGTCCAAATGGTTTTAGGGGTATCTTTATACCGCTTTTTGAAAATTTTTCTGCGGAACAAATATACGGTGTAAGCTGACCACAGAACGAAGAAGATCGCGCAGGCAATAACGGCGTTTGTCGCCGATTTTCCTGCAAAGCTCAGTAAAAACAGCAGCGGCGCGATCATCACCATAGCGGGGAAGTTGGAGAGAATATACAGACTGGAGGTGGGGG
>CAZVSE010000041.1:0-10526 GCA_964629445.1 uncultured Ruminococcus sp.
GACTCGTGGAAGAAGATGCTCGGCGTGGAGTAAGATAAGGTCGCTACCGCAAAAGGATCGTCGGCAGCGCAAACCAGCGCAGGTTATGCGGAAAATGAAGAGGCGCAAGGTGACGGTTCGATTTGTGTGAGTTTAGTGTAGCAATAGGCGTAGCAATACGCAAATATTTTTCGATACATAAAACCACTTCTATGCTTGAAATGTCTTGTAAAATCACGGTTTATTCTTTGGCGTTTCAGTCTTGACTGACTGGGGGTCAAGAGGCCGTGAGTTCAAGTCTCGCCACTCGGACCAAGAAAGCAGGCAGACCGTTTGGTCTGCCTGCTTTTCTTATTTTGGGCGGTAAGGGTTTGCGCAGCCTCTTGACCCCCGGGTCAGGCTTTGCCTGCGAGCGCCGCCGGTGGCGGATGCAGCGAGCAAGGCAAAGGCGTAGCGGTCGAAATTCGCCGAGCGAGAGCGAGGTGAGCGAATTTCGGGCACCGCAAGAGGTAGCCGTGAGTTCAAGTCTCGCCACCCGCACCAAAAAAGCAGGGATACCGCAAAGCGGTATCCCTGCTTTTTTGTCCACGTGGTGGATGGAAGTTCTTGATCCGCCATATTTTCGCCAAAGGCGAAAATATCATGGTTTTGACCGAAGCTATAAAAAATGGCTGCGCACAAAATGAACTCGGTCAACAACCGTGAGTTCACAAGTCTCGTCGACATTCGCCTACGGCGAAGTCGGTCGAGATTTTGCTTGCGAGGTTAGACACCTCGCATTTCGCCTGACGGCGAACACGCAAAACTCGCGGTCTGTGCTTAATATTAATTATGCGAACATTCGCCTACGGCGAAGTCGGTCGAGATTTTGCTTGCGAGGTTAGACACCTCGCATTTCGCCTGACGGCGAACACGCAAAACTCGCGGCAAGTTCACTCCTCAAAAGTCTCGCTCATCTCCGCTTTTTCGTCCTCAGGGTACGTTTTGTTGGGTGGGGGCTTGCTCCCGCCGGAAGTGGCTGATCTCCGTCTTCATTTGTCGGCGAACGTGGACACCGAGGATCGTCGCATCGTTCGCACGGCTCTTCCAACAGCGACGGCTCATAACAGCAAACGGCATAATTACACTCATCACAACACCATTCGATGCTGTTGCCGTTTTCGTCGTAGTGCTCTCCATTTCCCGGACAGTCCTTGCCGCCATTCCCCGGAATTAGCATAACGCCGGTAATATCTATAATCATAAAAACACCCCGGAAATTTTTAAAACTATCTAAACTAGATTTTAATAATACACTCTATACATCTATTATATCTACTTTTCAGATAAAATCAATATAAATGATAAAAATACTAAAAAGTAGATGGTAATAGGGGTGATTTTGTGTCCAGAGGTTTATTTTTGATACAAGGGAACATTTGCGGTGAGCGTATTCGCCTAGGACGTGCGGTTCAAAAACCGCCTATGACGCAAGAGGACTTGGCAAGAAAAATGCAGTTGATGGGTATGGATATTACGCCGATCATCATTTCGCGTGTGGAGAAAAACCAACGACACGTTTGTGATGCCGAACTTCGAATGTTTGCTAAGGCGTTGAATGTGTCTATGGATTGGCTTTGCGGGGACGAGGATATAAAATTATAATATTCGGCGTTCTCCCCGAAGTGTTCCAAGCCGCCGAACGCGTATAAAACCAAAAAGCCCCCGACCACACGGTCGGGGGCTTAACTGTTTTTCTTACCGATTCCTATTCCTGCCCGTGGACTTGCGGATGACGAAGTCGGAGGACACCGTCACCTTTTCCCGCAACATAAAATACTGATTTTTCAGCTTTTTCATCAGCAACTCGACCGCGATCTCGCACGCCTTGTCGCTGTAGGTGCGGATGGTGCTCAGCGGCACATCGAGATAGGGGATGATGCCGATGTCGTTGATCCCGATGACCGAGAAATCCTCCGGCACACTGTAGCCGTGGTTGCGGATCGCCTTGATCGCGCCGATGGCGATGTAGTCATACGCCGCCATAATGGCCGTCGGGCGGTCGTCCTCGGCGAGCCACTGCTCCATCATCTCTTTGCCCGCCTTTTCGAAGCGGCTGGTGCTGGTCTTGATATACTTCTTCTCGACCGGCAGACCGACCTTGTTCATCGCCTGCTTAAAGATCTCTAATTCGCTCGCGGTATACGGCTCGCCCGCGAAGCCGATCTTGGTGTGCCCGTTTTCTTTGAGGTGGCGCAGGGCATCCTCCATCGCGCCGACCATATCGCTCTTGACCGCGTCGATATTTTTGCAGCTGACTGTCGGATAAATGGATACCGCGGGGATGAACAGCGAGTTTTTGATGTTGGCATTGTTTTCAATGATGATGATGCCGTCGGCGTGACAGTAGAAGGAATAGTAGGCAAACAGCTCCTCGACCCGTGCGGCGGAGAAGTTGCTCGCCGCGACCGTCATCACGCCGCCCAGACGGGTGATGACCTCGTCGAGCATCTTGAGGATGGTCACATAGTAATCGCTGCGAAACTCCGGCACGATGACCGCGATGACCTTCTTTTCAAACCGCTGCTTGCTGTAGCGGTCAAAGCAGTTGTGTTCCTTCGCCAGATTGAAAATGCGCTGTTTGGTTTCTTCGCTGATCTCGCTGCTGCCCGAAAATGCTTTCGAAACAGTTGAGACGGATACGCCCGCGAGTTCCGCGATATTTTTCAGTGTCATACTATCACCTCGCGGGCATTATATCGCGAATTTTCGGGAAACGCAAGGCTTTTAACGAAAATTCCGCGAAATTTTCGTTAAAATTTTCGTTAATCGTTGCGTGGCCGGATACCCCGCACCTGCAGGATACCGTCGGCGACGGTGAAACGGACCTCCCATCCGCCGAATGCCATCCCGTACACCCGTTCGGGGGCGTTCTGGTAGGAGGGACGGGGATCGTGCGCAAGCACGCCGAGCAGCGCGGTGCGCTGCTCCTCCGATAACGGCGCGAGGAGAGCGGGCAGGCAGTTGACCTCTACCGTGCGGTCGCCGAGGTCGGCGACAAAGCCTCCTGCGGCATCGGGGTGACTATCCGTATACGCGAGGTAAGGCTTGATATCCAGTATCGGCGTGCCGTCCATCAGGTCGGCGCCCGCGATGTGGATGACCGCGCCCTCGGGGGTGTCCCACTCGATGCGCTCAATGGTCACCGAAGACAACCCGATGGGGTTGGGGCGATAGGGAGAGCGGGTGGCGAACACCCCCATACGGGTGTTGCCGCCGAGCCGCGGCGGGCGCACCGTCGGCGACCAACCGTCCTGCTTCACTTCCGAGAAGTGCCACACAAGCCACAGATGCGAAAACCCGTCGAGTCCGCGCAGGGCATCGGGGTTGCGGTATTGCGGCTCGAAGACGATCGTCGCCTTGACCTCGGGTACAAGTCCGCTTTGGCGCGGTACGCCGAACTTGGTGGTAAAATCGGTGTGTATACGCGCGATGACATTCATCGGGACGGTGTGTGACATAAGCATCTCTCCTAATCTATCCTATTTTACCACGCTGTGCCGCCCGCCGCAAGTGCGCGGGCAAAAAAATCTATTGACACCGTCCGCAGGGTTTGTTATAATGCAGGAAAGGCGATGATGAAGAGGATCGGGACAGGATGTCATCAGAGAGTCGGCGGGCGGTGCGAGCCGACGGCGGAGAGTCCCCGTGATCTATGGCTTTTGAGCCGACTGCCTGAGGGCGGCGTATGCCGCATTAGGGTCGTCCGTGATGCCGCGTTAAGGCAAAGGGCTTGATCGAGCCTGTGAGAGGTCGCCCGCAGGGCGGCAATTTGAGTGGTACCGCGGATACTATCCGTCTCAAAGCAGGGCTTTGGGACGGTTTTTTTATTTCAAAATAAAGGAGTAATGCGTTATGGCAACCATCGAAACCAAATGTGTACAGGGCGGCTATACCCCCGGCAACGGCGAACCCCGTCAGGTGCCGATCATTCAGAGCACCACCTTCAAATATACCTCCAGCGCGGATATGGGCAAGCTGTTTGACCTTGAGGCGAGCGGCTATTTCTACTCCCGTCTGCAGAACCCGACCTGCGACACGGTCGCGGCGAAGATCTGTGAGCTGGAGGGCGGCAGTGCCGCGATGCTGACCTCGTCGGGGCAGGCGGCGTCCTTCTTCTCCATCTTCAACATCGCCGAGGCGGGCTCGCACATCGTCTGCTTGTCCTGCATCTACGGCGGTACGTTCAATCTGTTCAACGTCACGATGCGGAAGATGGGCATCGACTTCACCTTCGTCGCGCCCGATTGCTCCGACGAGGAGCTGGAGGCGGCGTTTAAGCCCAACACCAAGGCGGTGTTCGGCGAGACGGTTGCGAACCCCGCGCTGGTCGTGCTGGACATTGAGCGTTTCGCGAATGCCGCGCACGCGCACGGTGTGCCGCTCATCATCGACAACACCTTTGCTACCCCCGTCAACTGCCGCCCGTTTGAGTGGGGCGCGGATATCGTCATCCATTCCACCACCAAATATATGGACGGTCACGGCTCGGCGGTCGGCGGTTGCATCGTTGACAGCGGGAAATTCGACTGGACGAAATACGCCGACAAATTCCCCGGTCTGTGTACCCCCGACGAGAGCTACCACGGCATCACCTACACCGAGCGATTCGGCATCGAGGGGGCGTATATCACCAAAGCGACCGCTCAGCTGATGCGCGACCTCGGCACGACACAGTCACCGCAGTCGGCGTATCTGCTCAACCTCGGTCTCGAGAGCCTGCACCTGCGTATGCAGCAGCACTGCAAGAATGCACAGGCGGTAGCGGAATTCCTGTCTGCGCACGAGAAGATCGCGTGGGTGAAATACTGTGGTCTGCCGACCGACAAGGACTATGCCCTTGCTCAGAAATATCTGCCGAACGGCTCCTGCGGCGTGGTCAGCTTCGGCGTTAAGGGCGGCAGAGCCGCCGCCGAGGCGTTTATGGGTCATCTCAAGATCGCCGCGATCGAGACCCACGTTGCGGATGCACGGAGCTGCTGCCTGCATCCCGCGAGCGCGACCCACCGCCAGCTGTCGGATGACGAGCTGGTCGCGGCGGGCGTGACCCCCGATCTTGTGCGCTTCTCCTGCGGCATCGAGGGTACGGAAGACCTCATCGCGGACATCGCACAGGCGTTGGATAAGATCTGATCAATCCCATTGGCGCATCTCACGAAAAAGGAGGGATCTTAATGCCGATCAAAATACCCAACAAGCTGCCCGCAGTACAGACGCTGGCGCAGGAAAATATTTTTGCGATGACCGAAACGCGGGCGATCACGCAGGACATCCGACCGCTTAAACTGTTGGTGCTCAACCTGATGCCCACCAAGATCGTCACCGAGACCCAGCTCGCTCGACTGCTCGGCAACACCCCGTTGCAGATCGAGATGGAGCTGCTGCACACCAAGACCCACAAGGCGAAGAACGTTGAAGAGGAGCACCTTTTTTCGTTTTATAAGACCTTTGACGAGGTGCGTGACCGCAAGTTTGACGGCATGATCATCACCGGCGCGCCGGTGGAGAAGATGCCTTTTGAGCAGGTGGACTACTGGGAGGAACTGTGCGAGATCTTGGAATGGACCAAGACCAACGTCCATTCCACCCTGCACATCTGCTGGGGTGCGCAGGCAGGGCTTTACTATCACTACGGCATCGACAAGGTGCCGTTGGAAAAGAAGCTGTTTGGCGTCTATCCCCACACCGTTGAGCATAAGAACGCGATGCTGTTTCGTGGCTTTGACGATGTGTTTATGGCACCCCATTCCCGTCACACCACCGTTCGCCGCGAGGATATGGAAGCCGTCCCGTGCTTAAAGATCCTTGCATCCTCGCCGCAGGCGGGCGTGTATGCGCTCAAGAATGAGTCCAACTCGCAGGTGTTCGTGTTCGGACATTCTGAGTACGACGCGGACACGCTGAAAAAGGAGTATATGCGGGACAAAGAGGCGGGCTTGCCGATCAATGTGCCGGAAAATTATTTCCCCGACGGCGATGACACCAAACAGCCGCTGGTCACCTGGCGCAGTCACGCGAACCTGCTGTTTTACAACTGGCTGAACTACTACGTCTATCAGACCACCCCCTACGATATTACCAAGATATGAGCCGCAAAGCCGCAACGGAAATTTGCGGCTTTGCGATTATACCGACACAAAAAATTCACAATCCCGTGCGGGTTTATTCACAATCGCGTGGTAAACTATGGGTATTGGGAGGGATCGAATATGTTCTATCGGTTACGCAATTCCTTGATGCGGTTTATGGCGGGCCGTTACGGCACGGATAAATTGAATAATGTCCTTTTTTGGACGTATATGGTGATGTGGGTGGTGCAGTTGTTTTTGCGCCGCGGCGTTGTTGGGTGGGTGTTGTCCACCCTCGGTACGGTGATCGCGGTGGTGATCATCTGGCGCACATTATCCCGCAACATCCCCCGTCGTCAGGCAGAGAACGAGCGGTTTATCCGCTTTTGGACACCGATCGCCGCGTGGTTTCGGCGGCAAGGTACCCGCCTGCGGGATATCCGTCGTTGGCGGTACCGCACCTGCCCGTATTGCAAGGCGCGACTTCGCTTGCCGATCCGTCGCGGACGGCGTACTGTGACCTGCTCGCGCTGTCACAGCCAATTTAAGGCGTTCTTTCTGTGAAACAGGACCCCCGACCGTGACCACGGTCGGGGGTCAAATGATTTCCCGCAGCGGGACTGGCAAATCCTCCGTGCCGCGCGCATACAGTAGGGCAGGAGGGATGCCCTATGTGGGAAATGGTGATGCAAGTCTTGTCGCGGATGCTGTTTATGGTGTTGCATGTGGTGAACAGCGGCTCGTTCCCGAAGCCGCTGAGCGCCGCGCAGGAACGGGAAGCGTTCGCCGCGATGCGGCAGGGTGACAGCGCCGCACGCCGGCGGCTCATCGAGCACAACCTGCGGCTGGTCGCGCACATTATCAAAAAATATTACGCCAACGCGCAGAATCAGGAGGATCTGGTGTCTATCGGGACGATCGGGCTGATCAAGGCGGTGGATACCTTCGACGAAACCAAGGGACCGCGCCTTGCGACCTACGCCGCACGGTGTATCGAGAATGAGATATTGATGCATTTTCGTACGGCGAAGAAGACGGCACAGGACGTGTCGCTGTCCGAGCCGATCGACACCGACAGTGAGGGTCGACCGCTGACGCTGATGGATGTGCTCGCGCAGGAGGATACCATCGTCGACGACCTTGCTCGCAAGATCGATGTCGAAAAGCTCGGCAGATATATCCGCGAGAGCCTGGATCCGCGCGAGCGGGAGATCATCGCCTTGCGTTACGGTCTGAGCGGTCGACCGCTGACCCAGTGGCAGGTTGCCGAGCGGCTGGACATCTCCCGCTCGTATGTCAGCCGTCTGGAGACCAAGGCACTGAAAAAACTGCGCCGTCGTTACGACCGCGGCGACGCAAAGGAATAATAAACATCCACCAAGCGGGTGGTTTTTCTTATGCGGGCATAGCCCTATGATCTTCGCTACGCGTCCAACGCGTAAATACGATGTCGCTTGTATAAAGATAGGCTCCCCTTGTCAGGGGAGCCGGCACGGCGTTAGCTGTGACTGAGGGGTGGTTTTCTTGTTTTCCTTTTCTCTCCCTCCGTCTTTTGCCTACGGCAAAATCCACCTCCCTCATCAGTGGGAGGCCGACCGACTCTCTTCTTATTCTATTTGCTGATCCTTTTTGCATTTTATGCTTAATTTATTTTTTGATAATTTTTCCTGCGGAATGTTGCAATTCGGACGGTTCTTGTTATAATAATAGTATGATCATACAAACGAAAGGAGGCATCGGTGTGCGCCGTATCCTCGCGGTTTTGACCGCACTGATCCTGCTACTCGCCCTCACCGCCTGCGGCGACGACGGCACGGACAAAAGCTTCCGCCTGCCGCTGGACAGCGAGCCGCGGCAGCTTGACCCCCAATCCGCCACCGAAGCCTCCTCCGTGGCGGTGATCTGTGCCCTGTTTGAGGGACTCACCCGCCTCGACGCGGACGGTAACGTCGTCGACGGTGCCGCAACCTACACCGTGTCGGACGACGGGCTGACCTACACCTTTACGCTCAAGGAATCCTACTGGAGCACCATCTCCGTTCGCGGCGAGCAGACCAACTGGGACGAGCCGACGATGGTGACCGCGCAGGATTTTGTGTTCGGCTGGCGCCGCGCGGTGTCTCCCGATAATCAAAGCGGCACCGCCACCGCTTTTTACGGCATCAAAAACGCCGAAGCGATCCACAAGGGGGAGGCAAAGCTGTCCTCCCTCGGCGTGAAAGCCGTCAGCGCCACCGTGCTGACCGTCACGCTCGAACAGGCAGACCCCTCATTCCCGGCGCGGCTGGCGACTGCGCCGTTTATGCCCTGCGATCAGGCGTTCTTCGAATACACCGCAGGGCGATACGGGCTGGAGAATACCTATTTGCTTTCCAACGGCGCGTTTTCCCTCACCGCGTGGAATCATAACCAATCTCTTTTGCTCAGCAAGAACGAATACTATCACGCCGCCGATACAGTCGCGCCGAGTACCGTGCGCTTTGTCGTCGACAATGAGAATCCCGCCGCCGCGTTAACGGAGGGCAGCCTCGATGCCGCCTTTCTATCCGTTGAGGCAGTCGACACCGCGCGACAGGCGGGGGTGACGGTGCACACGTTGGAGGATGCGGTGCGCGGGGTGTATTTCAACACCGCCGAGACCGCCCTCGCAAACGCCGCCGTCCGCCGCGCCCTGCGGGACGCGATCGAGTGGTCGACGGTATATGACCATCTCGCCACAGCGGGCGAAGCGAAGGCGACGGGATATATCCCGCCCGATGCGCGTGTCGGCAATGAAGTCTACCGCAACGGCGACAACGCCGCGATATGGTCCACGCAGGTGGATGCCGCACAGACCGCCCTCGGCGAGGGGCTGGCGGCGGTGTATCCCGAGCAGGAACATCCCGCGATGCCGCAGCTGACCTTCCTCGCGGCAGAGGACACCGTCAGCGCCGACACCGCGCGGTATATTGTCCAGTCGTGGCAGAAAAATCTCAAACTATCCTGCACACTTGAGCTGGTCAGTGAACAGATCCTCGCCGCGCGTGTAGCAAGCGGCAACTACCAGATCGCGCTGTTCACCGCGGTCGGCGGCGGACTCACCGCCGCGGATAATCTGACCGCCTTCGTCAGCGGCGCGGCGAATAATCTGACGGGATTCTCCGACCCCGCGTTCGATGCCGCCTATACCGCGGCAACGCGCGGCGGACGGACAGAGGTCACCGCCGCTGAGGCTATGCTGCGCGACTATTGCCCGCTCATCCCCGTGAGCTTCCCCCACCGCGCCTACGGCGTTGCCGCAAACTGCAAGGACGTGACGGTGCGCCCCTTCGGCGGCGGCACCTACGGCGGGGAATATGAGTTTTTGTACGCAAAGAAATTTGACGATTAGGTAGAGCGAAATACCCGAAGGAGGGAAAGCCGTGGATAACGTGACCGAAGCCGCTGTTAAACGGCATCTGCACACCGCTGTGTTCGGGCGCAACATACAGGTCGCGGCGGTGCTCCCCTCCACCAACACCACCGCCCGCGAGCTCGCGCAAGCAGGCGCGCCCGAGGGCACCGTCGTGGTCGCTGCGGCACAGACCGCGGGGCGCGGCACCCGTAGCCGTGTGTTTTTCTCCCCGCAAGGCGGGGTATATATGTCGATCATCCTGCGCCCGCGCGAGGCGGACGGCTGTCTGATCACCTCCTGCGCCGCCATCGCGGTCGCGCGGGCGATCGAGCGGCTGTGTCCGCTGACGGTACAGGTGAAATGGGTCAACGACTTGATCATCGGTGGCAGAAAGCTATGCGGCATCCTCACCGAGGCGGGCTTCACCTCCGATAACAGCCTCGACTATGTCGTGCTCGGCATCGGGGTAAACGTTGCGGCAGTGGCATTTCCGCCCGATATCGCTGACATCGCCACCTCGCTCGGCAACGAGGGCTGTGCGGTCGACCGAAACGCCCTCATCGCCGCCATTCTCGAAGAATGGGAGACCGCCTACTCCGCCATCGACAGCGGCGCGTTTCTCGCCGAGAGCCGCGCGCGTTCCTGTGTGCTCGGGCGGCGGGTGACGGTCACCCGCGGCAACGAGCAGTTTACCGCGACCGCGCGGGACATCAACGACCGCGGGCATTTGCTCGTCGAAACGGACGACGGCAACACGGTGACCTTACTCTCGGGCGAGGTCAGTATCCGGATATAAGCAACGCCGAGGCGACAAAATGTCGCCTCGGCGTTGCTTATATCCGGTTGTTTATTCCCCACGATAGGTGATGACGGTGTCGACATCGTAGCCGTCGAGCGCCGCACGCCCACCGAGGTCGACAAGGTCAATGAGCACCAGCACCTTGACCACCTCGCCGCCGAGCTGCTCGATGAGCTCGGCCGCCGCCTTGAGTGTGCCGCCCGTCGCGAGCAGGTCGTCGATCAGCACCACCCGCTGACCGGGCTTAATGGAATCCCGATGGATCTCG
>CAZVSE010000042.1:0-10125 GCA_964629445.1 uncultured Ruminococcus sp.
GCCGGTGTCGCCGATATCCAGCTCGTTGTCGTCGCCGGACATACTGTCCGCCATCATCTGCTCCACCGTGATGCGACGAAACTCCAACTCAGGCTCTACATACTTCTTCATATCCTCACCCCTATTCGTATCAAGAAAACTCTTCAAAGACTCTTCCCTTTTTATTTTATCTATGATATAGTATAAATGAGTCGTTTTCTTATTTCTATAGAAATACTGACCAACAATCTTTTAAATCAGCTCACACAAGAGGAGATGCGTATGATTAAGTTTACCCGACCAATCTGCGTCGACAGCGTCGGCAGCGTATTCATCAAATGCCGCGGCGAAAACTACTTGGCCCCCGGACAGACCCATCCGCACTGGGAAATGGTGTATGTTATCGACGGATACGTCGGTATCACCGCAGGCGAACGCATAATAAAATGCCGTCCCGGCTCCCTGATCTTTCATCAGCCGGATGAATTTCACCGACTGTGGAATGCCGGAAAAGGTACTATCAACATTATGATCGTCACTTTCACCGCGAAGGGCGAATGGATGGATAAGCTGCGCAGCAAGATGATCTTTCCGGACGAGAAAGAACGCGGCATCATACAGCGACTACAGGAGATCATCATCGAAAATGCACCAAACGACGAGAGCGATAAAATCGCCACGGAGACCTTCCACAACGATAACGCCACCACTGCACAGTTCATTTCGTTGTTTGAGTATTTTCTATACGCCTGCGCCAAATCCGAAAATATCATCGCACCGAAAATGACGGGAGATGCGCTGCTGTTCTCTGCCGCGGTCGCTAAAATGGAAAGCTACATAGAGCGCTCCGTCACGATCAAAGAATTTGCCGACGAGCTCAACATCAGTCAATCGCACCTTAAACGGCTGTTTCAACGATACGCGCTCACCGGCGTACACGACTATTTCCTCACGATGAAGATCAACCGCGCGAAGGTGCTGCTCTCGCAGGGAGAAAGCGTGCGCAACACCGCACTCGCCGTCGGATTTACTGATCAGAACTACTTTTCCATAGCCTTTAAGCGCGCGACCGGCGTCTCCCCCAGTAAGTGGTGGGATAAAGAATAGGAATACAAGGAAATCCGCAGATCGTCCGATCTGCGGATTTCTTTATTATTAAAATTCAGTTCTTCAAGCTCTGCATCGGGGCCGGAATGCGTCCGCCGCGGTGAATGAAGGTCGCAGAGGATGCCGCGTTGAGCGGCATCACGGGACCTTCGCCGAGCAGACCGCCGAAGCCCAGCTCATCCCCGACGCCCTTGCCGATGGCGGGGATGACGCGCACGGCGGTGGTCTTGGAGTTGACCATCCCGATGGCGGCTTCGTCCGCGATGATCGCAGAGATGGTCTCGACGGGCGTGTCGCCGGGAATGTTAATCATATCGAGACCGACCGAGCAAACAGCGGTCATCGCTTCAAGCTTTTCTATCGTCAGGCAACCGCGGCGTGCCGCAGCGATCATCCCTGCATCCTCAGTTACGGGGATAAAAGCACCCGATAAACCCCCAACGTGAGACGATGCCATTACACCGCCCTTTTTGACCGCGTCGTTAAGCATCGCGAGCGCGGCAGTCGTGCCGTGGGCGCCGCACTGCTCAAGTCCGATCTCCTCGAGAATGTGCGCGACCGAGTCGCCCACCGCAGGAGTCGGCGCGAGCGACAGATCGACAATACCGAACGGCACGCCGAGCCGCGCGGACGCTTCCTGCGCTACAAGCTGCCCTGTGCGGGTGATCTTAAACGCCGTCTTTTTGATAATGTCCGCGATTTCGCTCAAATTCTTATCCTTACCCGCTTTTGCGAGCGCGGCGCGCACCACACCGGGACCGGAAACGCCGACATGAATGACACAATCCGGCTCACCAACGCCGTGGAATGCCCCCGCCATAAACGGGTTGTCCTCGGGTGCGTTGCACAGCACTACCAGTTTAGCCGGACCGATGCAACCGCGGTCAGCGGTCAATTCAGCTGATCGGCGGATCACACGCCCCATCAGCCCGACGGCGTCCATATTAATGCCCGCCTTGGTCGAGCCGATGTTGACCGACGCGCAGATATGCTCAGTCTCGGCAAGTGCCTGCGGAATCGCCTCGATCAGCTCACGGTCGCCTGCGGAAAAGCCCTTATGCACCAGCGCAGAAAAACCACCGAGGAAATTGACACCACAAGCAACCGCGGCACGCTCTAGCGTCTTTGCCAATTTGACCGCATCGCGCTTTTCACAAGCGGCAAGCATCATCGCCGCAGGGGTGATGGAGATACGCTTATTGATGATCGGGATACCGAGCTCCTTTTCGAGTGACTCGCCCGTGCAGACGAGATCCTTCGCTGAGCGGGTAATCTTATCGTATACCTTCGAGCACATCCTGTCGACATCGCTATCGCAACAATCGAGCAATGAAATTCCCATTGTGATGGTACGGACATCCAAATTTTCATCCTGGATCATTGTGATGGTTTCCAGAATATCCTTTACATTGATCATACCGACAACCTCACTTAAATTGTATGCATAGCATTAAAAATATCCTCATGCATACAGTGGATAACTAAATTATTTTTTTGCCCCATCTCCATCATCTCGTCCACCAATTGCGTAAACGGGATGGTGCTCTTGGTAATGTCCACCATCATAATCATTGCGAACATATCCTGGACAATAGACTGGGTGACCTCCAATACATTGATTTGATGTTCACTGCACTGTGTCGACACTTTCGCGAGAATACCAACCGTATCCTTTCCGACAACCGTGATTACTGCACGCATAATATATCCTCCGTACAAAATTTTTCTTTATTGTAGCACAATCGCGTGAAAAAAGAAAGCCTTATTTGCATAAAAAGCGGAAATTTACGCATACTCTCAATATCCGCAACGCCCAATGACCAATCAACGGAAAGGAGTTACTATTATGATCAACAAGATTGCTCTCGCACTCACCATCATCGGCGCGCTCAACTGGGGCAGCATCGGTCTGTTTCAATTTGATCTCGTCGGCTGGATCTGCGGCGGTGCCGGCACTCTGTGGGCCAGAATCATCTTCACACTCGTTGGTCTCGCAGGTATCTGGTGCATCTCGCTGCTGTTTTCCTCACCCAAGGAACGGGATCGCTAAGTTGCCGACAGATCGGGCAGAAACCGCCGATCGCATCGCCGATTTCTGCCCGATTTTGTCACTCTACCCACGGTAGAGTTTGCTGTTTTCAACTCTACCAAACGAAAACTCACAGTTTAGTTCTGCTGTTTAACGGTAGGTTGCCATTGTCCCGCGATGCGGATATACTTATGTATGTCGGTTCGGTCGAGCAAGCAAAGCCCGAGCGACGTTTTCTTTTTTATGAACCCTGATCACAACAGACAAGGAGTGTGTCTTATGAGCAACTACATTATTTACACCGACTCGGGCTGTGACATCACCCCCGAACTACTCGCACAATGGGGCGTCAAGCACTGTGAACTGCGATTCCTCTTTAACGGCGAAGAAAAGAACTACACCAACCGTGATATGAATGCGCAAACCTTCTACCAGAGAATGCGCAACGGCGATTCCGCCAAGACCTCTGCGGTCAACATCGAAGAATTCAAGGACGCCTTCGAGCAGGAACTCAAGGCGGGTAATGATGTGCTGTACATAGGCTTCTCCTCAGGCTTGAGCACCACCTACAACTCGGGACGAATCGCCGCCGAGGAGCTGCAGGAGCAATACCCCGAGCGTAAACTCATCGCCGTTGACAGTCTTGCCGCGTCCGCGGGACACGGTCTACTCATTTACCTCACATTGCAGGAAAAAGAAAAAGGCGCGACCATCGAAGAAGCCGCCGCCTTCGCCGAAGAAATGAAATGGCGGCTGTGCATCTGGTTCACCGTCGATGATCTTGAATATCTTAAGCGCGGCGGACGCATCAGCCCGACAGTTGCCTTTGTCGGCGGGTTGCTCGGCATTAAACCTATCCTCTTTATGAACAATGATGGGCATCTCATCAGCCGTTCGAAAGTGCGCGGTCGCAAGGCGGCAATCCAGGCGCTGGCGGATAAATACACCGAGCTTGCGACCGATCACAAGAACGGTACGGTATTTATTTCCCATGGCGACTGTGAGGACGAGGCAAAACAACTCGCGTCGCTGATCAAAAATCGGCACGGTGCAAAGACCGAGGTCATCACCTATGTCGGGCCTGTTATCGGCTCTCACTCCGGTCCCGGCACCATCGCACTGTTCTTCGTTGGAGAAGAAAGGAAAT
This sequence comes from uncultured Ruminococcus sp., assembly GCA_964629445.1. Classification (GTDB taxonomy): domain Bacteria; phylum Bacillota; class Clostridia; order Oscillospirales; family Acutalibacteraceae; genus UBA5905. Next base: position 4,263 of record CAZVSE010000042.1, read on the forward strand.
AATCCGATGACACGTACCAGATTATCCGATCGTCAGCTTCCGGACTACACACGCGGTGAGGAGATCTTTAATATGGTCTCTCATATTGTCGGCGGCGGCTTCGGCGTGATTGCGCTGCTCGCCTGTCTGGCAGTGGCAATCCTACACCACGATGTATGGGCAATTGTGTCTGCCTCCATCTACGGAGGATCGATGATCACATTATATACCATGTCCAGCGTCTATCACGGACTTCGCTCACCGATGGCAAAAAAAGTGCTGCAGGTACTCGACCACTGCACCATTTATTTCCTCATCAGCGGCACCTACACTCCCATTCTGCTGTGTTGCATCCGTCCCGAACATCCCGCGTGGGCATGGGGACTGTTTGGCATCGTGTGGGGGCTGGCGGCGATGGCGACAGTGTTCACCGCCATCGACCTCAAAAAATACAGTAAGCTGTCGATGATCTGCTATATCGGGATGGGTTGGTGCATCGTGCTTGCGGCAAAGGTCGCGATCGAGACCATCCCCACGGCAGGACTTTTATGGCTGCTCGCAGGCGGCATCGCCTACACTGTCGGTGCCGTACTGTACGGACTCGGCAAAAAGCACCGTTATATGCACTCCATCTTCCACCTGTTCGTGGTGGCGGGAAGTATTCTGCAGTTTATATGTATCGCAGGGTATATACTGTAAAAAGTAAAAGCAGAGGCAACTTGTGGACTGTTCCCGTTTGTGCGGACAATCGACAAAAGCCCCTTGGCGGTAGAGAGAATGAAATTTCAGGCAACAAACAGGGTTTCTCTTTCATAACCTTGAATGTGTCGGCACTCTCTTGACACAAAAATCCCCCTATGGTAGTTTTTTGTAACCTACCATAGGGGGATTTTTACTATTGTCCGTTTTTTGCGAGAACTGTGCAAACGTCCGCACTCGCTTTTTCGGAATTTATCGAACGACCGCGTAGATCAGCGGAACATCCGTCGGTTTTTCACTATCCCACTCAATTGCCTGCAACACAACATCTTGCGCCTGTGCCAACGTCTCCTCATTACTGCTGTGAAGAGTGAAAAGGGGTTCTCCTTTACGCAGATACTCTCCCCGTGTCTTATGCAGGACGATACCCGCACGGTGATCGATGACATCCTCCTTTGTCATACGACCCGCACCGAGCAGCACAGCGGCGTGACCGATCTGCTCGGCATCCATCCGTACAATAACCCCATCACGGGGAGCGAGTACCTTATGCGTATACGGCGCAGTGGGAAACCGCGATGGATCGTCGATATAGGTGACATCCCCGCCCTGCGCGGCGATCCATGCACGCATTGTTTCCAGTGCCGCGCCGCTGTCCAGTGTCTCGCGCACGCGGCGTGCCGCCTCCTCGGGCGACCAGTCAAACACCAATGACACAATCTGCGCGGCAAGTGCCTCACACACCTCGCGCAGAGCACCGCGGCTCTCCCCTTTTAAGACAGCGACCGCCTCCTGCACCTCAAGCGCGTTTCCAACAGCACAGCCGAGCGGCGCGTCCATTGAGGTGATAAGCGCCGCCATATTACGCCCGCAGTCCTTGCCGATGTCCACCATCGCGCGGGCGAGCGCCTCGGCTTGCTTGGGCGTTTTCATAAACGCGCCGCTACCGACTTTGACATCCAGCACAATGTTGTGCGAGCCGGCGGCAAGTTTCTTGCTCATAATGCTTGCGGTGATGAGCGGAATGCTGTCCACCGTCGCAGTGACATCACGCAAGGCATACAGCTTTTTGTCCGCCGGAGTGAGATTGCCCGTCTGCCCGATAACCGCAAGCCCCACCTCGTCTATCTGCCGCAGGAATTCCTCGGTTGACAACGAGGTGCGGTAGCCCGGGATGGATTCAAGCTTATCCACTGTGCCGCCCGTGTGACCGAGCCCGCGACCTGACATCTTAGTCATCTTGCCGCCGAGCGCCGCAACAATGGGAGCGACGATGAGCGAGGTCTTGTCCCCCACACCGCCGGTGGAATGTTTGTCCGCCGACAGCGTACCATAACGGGACAGATCCACCGTGTCGCCCGAATGCGCCATCGCATCGGTCAGCGTGACGGTCTCGCGACGGCTCATTCCGCGATAATAGATCGCCATCATCAGCGCCGCCGCCTGATAATCGGGGATGTCCCCTGCAGTATAATGCTCCACAAAAAAGCGGATCTCCTCATCGGTCAACTCGCCGCCGTCCCGCTTTTTACGGATGATGTCCACCGTATGCAGCATCGGTCTACCTCCCGTTTATTTTAAGGTGAAACTCAGCGGCAACAGCTCGCCGAGCGTATGCATCTCGTAATTGCCCTCCGCATCTTTTACGAGCACGATCGGTGTCTCAGGCGGGCAAAATTCCGCCAGCACCTGACGGCACACGCCGCAGGGCGGAAACGCACCCGCAACCTTACCGTCCTTGCCACCCGCGACCGCGAGCAGTGTAAATTCCCGTTCGCCCTCGCTGACCGCCTTAAACACGGCGGTGCGCTCAGCGCACACCGTCGGAGTGTATGAGGCGTTTTCAATATTACAACCCGTGTACACGCGTCCGCTCGCGGCGAGCAACGCCGCGCCTACGCGGTAGCCCGAATAGGGCGCATAGGCAGTATTCATTGCATTTATCGCTGTTAAGGCAAGTTCCTTTACATCCATAACGACACCTCTACTTCCTAATCTCCTGCCAGAAGCTCACACCGTCGCAAGTAAACGGCACGTCGAGTGCCTCAGCAACGGTCGCGCCGATGTCCGCGAAGGTGGCGCGGGTGCCCAAATTGATCGGGTTTACTCCCGCGCCGCAGACGAGCAACGGCACATATTCGCGGCTGTGATCGGTGCTGTCGTCGCCGGGATCACAACCGTGATCAGCGGTGATGAAGAGGACATCACCGTTCTGCATCCCCGCAAGGAAACTCGGCAGCCAACGATCAAACGCCGTGAACGCCGCGGCATAGCCGTCGACATCCTGCCGATGACCGTACAACATATCGAAATCCACCAGATTGATAAAGCACAAACCATCAAAATCCTCTGAAAGGGCTTTCAGCGCCGCGTCCATCCCCTCGGCGTTTGAATGAGTAAGCACCGAGCGGGTCACGCCGCGCCCCGCAAAGATGTCGGCGATCTTGCCGACGGTGTAGACCGTCTGCCCAGCCGCTTTTACTGCGTCAAGCAGGGTGTCTCGCGGTGTTTCAACCGAGAAGTCGCGACGGTTAGCGGTGCGGGTGAAATTCGACGCCGCGCCGACAAAGGGTCGGGCGATCACCCGACCGACGGCGTGCTCTCCGCATAAGATCTCTCGCGCAATGCGGCAATAGGCGTATAACTGCTCGGGCGGTACGATCTCCTCGTGCGCCGCGATCTGGAACACGCTATCCGCGGATGTGTAGACGATGAGATCACCGCTGTCGAGGTGCCGTTGTCCGTAATCTTTAATGACCTCGGTGCCGGAATAGGGTTTGTTGCACAGCACACCGTGTCCTGTCGCCGCCGCAAAGGCGTCGATGACTTCGGGCGGAAAACCATCGGGATAGGTCGGCAAGGCGCGGGGCGAGACCACCCCCGCGATCTCCCAGTGTCCGATGGTGGTATCCTTCCCCATCGACCGCTCGGCGAGGCGCGCCACCGCCGCCGTCGGGGTGTCGGTCGCGCCGATGTAGTCAACGCCGTCGATGTTGCCAAGCCCCAAGCGGCGCATATTGGTCGCGTCGAATGCAGTCGACGCGGCGATACGACGCAGGGTATTGCATCCCTCGTCACCAAACGCCGCCGCATCGGACAGCGCGCCGATGCCGCAGGAATCGAGCACCAGTAAAAACACGCGTTTCATTCGTTAATCTCCCAATTTTTGACGGTTTTCAGTGCGAGTTCCATCATTTCGGTGAAGGAATTCTGCCTCTCCTCGGCGGTGGTTGCCTCCCCTGTGATGAGGTGATCCGATACGGTGCAGATGGCGAGCGCCCGCTTGCCGCACCGCGCGGCGTTCATATACAGCGCCGCCGCCTCCATCTCGGTCGCAAGCACTCCCATCTTCGCCCAAGCGGACACCGACTCGCCGTCGCGATAAAAGGTATCCGACGAGAAGATGTTGCCGACGTGGAAAGGAAGTCCCATCTCGTCAGCAGTATCAGCACAGGTACGCAAAAGCGACCAATCCGCGATCGGCGCAAAGGTACCGGGCAGACCATACTGCTCGGCGTAGTGGGAGTTGGTACACGCACCCATCCCGAGCACGATATCCCGCACGCGGATGTCGGCGCGATAAGCCCCCGCCGAGCCGATGCGCAGGATGTTCTGCACATCAAAGAAATTGAACAATTCGTAGGAATAGATGCCCATCGACGGCATCCCCATCCCGCTCGCCATCACGCTCACCCGCGTGCCCTCATAGCTACCGGTGTAGCCCTGAATGCCGCGCACGTTGTTGACGAGTTTTGCGTTCTCAAGAAACGTCTCCGCGATAAATTTTGCCCGCAGAGGATCGCCCGGCATCAGCACCGTCGGCGCAAAGTCCGCGGGGGTCGCGTTAATATGCGGTGTCGGATAGTTTGCCATCAGCAGCACTCCCTTTCTCAGATTCTTTGACGAGCTTCACGATGCGGCTCGTGCCGAGGCGATCCGCCCCGAGCGACACGAAATCCGCCGCATCCTGCATTGTGGCGATGCCGCCCGCCGCCTTGACGCGTACATGCGCGTCGACGTTCGCGCGCATCAGCGCGACATCCTCGCGGGTCGCGCCGCCGGTCGAGAAGCCGGTCGAGGTCTTGATGTAGTCCGCACCCGCCTCAGACACGATGCGGCACATTGCAATCTTTTCTTCTTCGGTCAGCAGACAGGTCTCGATGATGACCTTAAGCAGTTTTCCACCGCACGCCGCCTTGACAGCCGCAATCTCCGCGCGCACCTCGTCGAGCAGACCGTCCTTTAACCAGCCGACGTTGATGACCATATCGATCTCGTCCGCGCCGTTCGCGACCGCGTCGCGCGCCTCAAAGCATTTGGCAGCCGTGGTGGAATAGCCGTTCGGGAAGCCGACGACGGTGCAGATTGCCAGCCGATTGCCGACATAATCCTTCGCCTGCTTCACATAGCAAGCAGGAATGCACACCGACGCGGTGGCATAGGTCAGCCCGTCGTCGCAGATCGCGCGAATCTGTTCCCACGTCGCGGTCTGCGCAAGCAGGGTGTGATCCACCCGTGCAAGAATATCCTTCGTTTCCATCGTTATGCCGCCTTTCGTGTATCTAGTATCTATATTTTACCATCAATTATCCAAATTGTCCACAAAAAGAAACAGCACCCGCACGGGGTGCTAGAAATCGAAAAAGAGGGGTGGAGTTGTAACCACGGTTTCCACCTTGCGGGTTTAAACAACGCGCATTTCGCCGAAGGCGAAAACGGGCAAACAAGTGGTGTCTCTTCCTCTAACCCAGCCCAGCCACGCAAAAAGGACACCCTTTCGGGTGTCCTTCGCGTGGCTGGGCTGGGTGGAGTTGAACCACCACGGCGTGAGTCAAAGTCACGTGTCCTACCGCTAGACTACAGCCCAATATCAAAACCGAACAACGTCGGTCATTTGTTACATAACAGGGACACTCGTCATGCAAGTGTCCCTGTTTCTTGTGGGGTGGGAGATGGGATTCGAACCCACGATCTTCAGTGCCACAAACTGACGCGTTAGGCCAACTACGCTACACCCACCATATGGCGCGCCTGAAGGGACTCGAACCCCTGGCCCCCTGCTTAGAAGGCAGGTGCTCTATCCAGCTGAGCTACAGGCGCGTATCCGTTGTCCCCCCAGGACGATCTCTTTGGAGCGGGTGATGGGAATCGAACCCACACAACCAGCTTGGAAGGCTGGGGTTCT
>CAZVSE010000043.1:0-10022 GCA_964629445.1 uncultured Ruminococcus sp.
GGGTGCCCCGGAACCTTGTTGTTTCACAATAACCGCAAAACTCCGTCATCGGCAGAGCCGATGACGGAGTTTTTTATTGTCCTTTATACTTGCGCCGTGTCGCCAAGCCGCCGCGAATGTGCCGCTGTGCCTTGTTGACCTCGAGAATACTGCGCACCTGACCATAGAGCTGCGGATTGACCTCCCGCAAGCGCTCGGACACGTCTTTATGTACGGTGGACTTGCTGATGTGAAATTTCTTTGCGGCCGCGCGGACGGTTGCCTTGTTTTCGAGGATGTACTCCCCCAGCTCTACCGCTCGCTCTTCTACGGCACCCTTCATGCTATCACCCCATCGTTCGTGTTCTGTACACTATATGAGGAACAGCAAAAAAATATAACACTCGCCATTTCAAAACTTCTCAACATCACTATGAACTATGCATATTTTTTAATCGAACTGTATATTTATGTAAACGAGCACATTCTCAAAAGCCCCATCGACCCCACATACGTACGTATTATAAAGGTTTTAATTCATTATTGCTTTCTTGCCACGCCAAATCCATACCACAACGCCGTCAATTACCACAGTTTGTTTGGTATTTTTATGCAGAAAGTTGTTGACAATATGCAGGTTATGGTGTATACTCTAGTTTGTCAAGGGGCGGTGCCCCGCACATTACATAAGAAGAGAGGAAATTAGTATGAAAAAACTCACTGCTCTGTTGCTGGCTTTCGTGATGCTGGCTATCCTGTGCTGCTCTTGCGGCGGCACCAACACCGCAAAGGTGAAGGTTATCGACATTCCCCTGTCCGAAGAATCCTATGCGTTCTGCGTCGGTCAGAGTGACACCGAGCTGCTCAGCAAGGTCAACGAGTACCTTAAGAAGATCAAGGAAGACGGCACCTTCGATGCCATCTGCGACAAGTATTTCGGCGACGGTACTCCCGCCGAGATTACCTCTGCCACTGAGGATGCCAACAAGGATCAACTGATCGTCGCGACCTCCACCGGCTTCGAGCCCTTCGAGATGGTCGACGCGGGCAAATACAGCGGTATCGACCTTGAGATCGCCGACGGTCTGGCGAAGTACCTCGGCAAAGAGCTGGTCATCAAGGATATGCAGTTCGAAGCGGTCGTCACCTCCGTCCAGCAGGGTCTGTGCGACATCGGTATGGCCGGTCTGACCATCACCGCCACCCGTCAGGCAGTTGTCACCTTCAGTGATTCCTACTACAGCGCGAATCAGATGCTGGTCGTCCCTGCCGACAACACCGAGTTTGATGCCTGCGAGACCGCGGACGACGTCGTGGCGATCCTCAACGCGAAAAATGCGGACTGCAAGGTCGGCTGCCAGAGAGGTACCACCGGTGCCATCTACGTTGACGGTGACAGTGACGATCCCGACGGCTACGGCTTCGCCGGTCTGCCCGCCACCAAGATGGAGTATGACTACGCAGCGCTCGCCTTCACGGCGATGATCAACGGCGAGATCGACTACGTTATCGTCGACGACGCTCCCGCCAAAGCGATCGCCAAGGCTGTCAACGGCTAATCGAACAACCACCAACGACCTCGCCGCTGGCTTTCAGCGGCGAGGCTTCTGTTGTGAAAGGAACGCAGTATGGATATTATCAAAAGCTGGTCGGTGTTCTGGGAAAAATTCGGTCCCGGCGGCGCGTGGCAACGCGTGCTCGGCGAGGGCTTGGTCAACACCCTGATCATCGCATTTGTCGGTCTGCTGATCGGCATCGTCATCGGCACGCTGATCGCCACCGTCAAGGTGATGCCGAAATATAAGCTCCTTCCCCGCATCCTCGACAAGATCTGCACGGTGTATGTCGGCTTCTTCCGCGGCACCCCCATCGTGGTACAGCTGTTGCTCGCTTACTACGTGCTGTTCCCGCTAATGGGGGTCAATATCGGCTCGCTCAACACCTGTATTTTGGTGTTCGGTCTCAATTCCGGCGCGTATGTATCCGAAATTATGCGCGGCGGTATTCTGTCGGTAGACGGCGGACAGATGGAGGCGGGACGCGCGGTGGGACTGAGCTATGCGACGACGATGCTCAAGATCGTCGTTCCGCAGGCAGTCAAGAACATCCTGCCCACCCTCGGCAACGAGCTCATTGCTCTTGTCAAGGACACCTCGGTCGTCAGCTTCGTCGCGGCGGTCGACCTGTATAAGACCTTTAACGAGATCGGCAACCGCACCTATGAGTATCTGATGCCGTACCTGGCGATGGCGCTCATCTACATCATGCTCGTCGCCCTCATCACGCTGGGCATTAAACTGATGGAAAGGAGCTTGAGGAAAAGTGATCGACGTAATTGATTTGACCAAGAAATACGGCAATCTCACCGTTCTCGACGGCATCACCGAGACCATCCGCGAGGGTGAGCGCATCGTCATCATCGGTCCCTCCGGCAGCGGTAAAAGCACCTTCCTGCGCTGCCTCAACTGCATGGAAGATCCCACCTCCGGCTCCATCATCTTCGAGGGCGCGGACCTCACCGATATGAAGGTGGATATCAACTACCATCGCCAGCGCATGGGAATGGTGTTCCAGCAGTTTAACCTCTTTAACAATAAGACGGTGCTGCAAAACATCACCCTCGCGCCCCTTCACGTCGGTCTCAAGAAGATCAAGGGTAAGGAAGCTCGCGCCAAATTCCGCGCCGAGGTGGAGGCCAATGCCCACCGCTTATTACAGCGCATCGGTCTCGACGACTGGGCGGATAAATACCCCTCCACCCTCTCGGGCGGACAGAAGCAGCGCGTGGCGATCATCCGCGCACTCGCGATGAACCCGAAAGTGATCCTGTTTGACGAGCCCACCTCTGCACTCGACCCCGAAATGGTCGGCGAGGTGCTGGATCTCATTAAACAGCTCGCCGACGAAGGAATGACGATGGTCATCGTCACCCACGAGATGGGCTTTGCCCGTGAGGTCGGCACCCGCGTGTTTTTTATGGATCAAGGGCACATTATGGAGCAGGGCACGCCCGAGGAGGTCTTTGACCACCCGCAAGCCCCCCGTCTAAAAGAGTTTTTGAGCAAGGTGATCTGACGATCATAAAAACAGCCGTCAACGGAATGATCCGTTGACGGCTGTTTTAATTTTGTTTTCGCACGATGCGGTAATCGTCCCGCACGCGGTAATACGGACAGCGACGATGCCCCGACATCACAAAGCGTTCGTACTCGTCCATATCCAGATCGATCACACATACATACTCGTCGCATTCTTCATCATAGTCGAAGTTCTCGCAATCCTCGCACAACACATCGTTCATCCGTTTCACCGCCTTTGACGGCATTGTAACATATTCTGCGTAATTTTTCAATAGCGGATGAGAAACTCGCTGTTGAGCAGGCTCCAGTTCTGCGGGAACGGGCGATCAAGGCTCCAATACCCCGCTCCGCGAAAGCCGTACTCGCGGATGAGCGACAGCTTCGCCGCGATGCTGCGTGCATCCTCAAACCACACCTCGTGCGCCACGCCGCCCTCATCGGTGTAGACAAAGAACGGCGACTGTGCAACCTCGTCATATTGGATCTCGGCGCCGTACCGTCGCGCAAGCTCCAGCGCTTGCACATTGGACAGCGAATCCGCGCGCGTCACCCCGCGCTGATACGGTAGCGGCCAATTATAGCCGTAGGTTGGGATGCCCATAAAAATCTTTTCCCGCGGAATGACTGTCACCGCGTAGTCCAGTACCTGCCGCACCGACGGGATCGGTGCGACCGCGAGCGGTGGACCGTAAGTATACCCCCACTCATAGGTCATCAGCAGTACCCCGTCCGCCGCCGCGCCGAGCGCGGCATAATCGTGTCCCTCGTACAGGCTGCCCGGCTGATCGGCGCTGACTTTAGGCGCGAGCGCAACCACCACCTCATACCCGAGCGGCGACAACTGCTCGCGCAGGCGGGTGACAAACTGTGCATACAGCGCCGCTCCCTCGCGCCCAATGAACTCAAAGTCCACATCCAAGCCCTGATAATTTTTCGCCCGCATATTAGCAAGAATCGCCTGCGTAAGCCGCTCCTGTGCCGCCTCGTCCCGCAGCAATGCCAATCCCAGTGCGCTGTCAAACACGCCCTCGGGCGTGAGGGTAGATAAATGCATCCACGGCGTGACCCCATATTCCAATGCCAGATCGATCATCGTCTGATCGTCCAGCGGCACGAGTTCTCCTTGCGGCGTGAAACCATACGTGAACGGCGTAAAATAGGTCAGATACGGCAGTGTCTGACGCAGAAGCGATGGCTGAATGAACGGATATGCGTAGGCGTTAACGTCCAGTAGATCGGTCGGCGAAGGCTCATAGCGGACGACCAGCGTCTGCCCCACCTGCACTGTCGGCAAACCCTGCAAGCCGGGGTTGTTGCGATAAAGTTGGATGACCGATGTGCCGTACTGCCGCGCGATGCCGTAAATACTGTCCCCGCTCTGTACGGTGTAGACCTCCGCAGGAATGAGGATCAACAGCGTCTGTCCTACCACCAGCGGCACCGCCGCTTCGATGCCGTTGATCTGCGCGATCAGTGCCGCGGACACGCCGAAGTTTGCCGCAATGCTGTTTAAGGTATCCCCCACCGCGACCGTGTAAATCGTCATAGCACCACCTCACAGAGTATCTATATGACACCGACAGCGTGGACTATGCAAAAAAGCTCTGCTCAATGACTCTCATTGAGCAGAGCTTTTTTGTTATTCTTGAATCTTGTCCGCCGCATCCTTACGGGCGATGTACTCCTTTGCGATATAGACAGGACGGTGCTTACCTTGAATATAAATGCGAGCAATGTATTCGCCGATGATGCCGAGCATAATCATCTGCAACCCGCCGATAAGCAGGATAAGCACCACGATGGTGGCATAGCCCGGCAGTTCGATACCAAACGCCAGCTTCTGCACCACGACAACAATCATATACAGCATCGAAGCAACCGACATCAGTGCACCGACGATGGTCGCTATGCGCAAGGGGAAGGTCGTAAACGAAATGATCCCCTCAAACGCGTATTTACACAGTTTTTTGAACGACCAAGAGGTTTTTCCGCCCCGTCGTTCCTCGGCGGTATACGGGATATAGTGGGTATTGAAGCCGACCCACGCGAAGATGCCCTTGGAGAAGCGGTGGTATTCGCTCATCGAGAGCACCGCCTGCACCATCTCGCGGCGCATCGTGCGGAAATCGCTCGCGCCCGCCTTGAAACTGATCTCACAGGCGGCATCGATAAACTTATAGAACAGCTTTTTGCAAGCGGAGATGAACCTGTTCTCCCGACGGGCATCTTGATACGCTGCGACGCAGTCGATATCGGGATTCGCCTCAAGGAAGTCCACCATCTCCAGCGCGATCTCGGGGCGCTGCTGCATATCCGCATCGATGACGGTGACAAAGTCACCATCCACGCGCTGCAAGCCCGCATACATCGCCGCCTCCTTACCAAAGTTACGGGAGAGGTTGATCAGCTTGATCCTGTCTGGGCATTCCTCATATAAAGCTTTGAGCTCGTTCCAGGTGTTGTCGCGACTGCCGTCGTTGACAAACACCACCTCATAGGACATCCTGTCCCCGATTGCCTCACGGCAGGCGGTGAAGAACGCCCGCACATTCGCTTCTTCATTATAGCAGGGCACGACCAGTGACCATTTCATAAGCTGCACCTTCTTGCTGATTAACATATAATTTATTATACGTTCAAGCGGCAAAATTGTCAATAGAACGGCAGAGAAGGTGCGAGGAGAGGGACTTTGAACCCCCGTTTTCGCCGAGGACAGTGCGTGCGCTGTGACAAGTAAGATGTTCGGCTGAAAACGATGATATTTTTCCTTACGGAAAAATATAGTGGAACAAGAACCTCAAAGCATTCCGTGTGCCAAAACAGAAAGACCACCCCGATGGGGTGGTCTTTCTGTTTTGGTGCGAGGAATGGGACTTGAACCCACACGTCGTTCGACACACGCACCTCAAACGTGCCTGTCTGCCTATTCCAGCATCCTCGCAAATCAACGTTGCTATTATAGCACTTGGCAATGCGAATGTCAATGGTTTTTTGCGGAAAATTCCGCAAAAAACCGCAACGCAAAATATTTGCTCACCACTTGACAAAATCTCATCAATCCATCATAATAATGAGGAAAAATAGAAGAGGTAATAATTATGGCTAAAAACGAAAACATCTCGATGCCCGTCATCCGACGGCTTCCGCGATACTATCGCTTTCTCTACGACCTGAAGCGGGGCGGCATCAGCCGCATCTCCTCGGGAGAGCTCTCTCGACGGATGGGATTGACTGCCTCACAGATCCGTCAGGATCTCAACTGCTTTGGCGGCTTCGGTCAACAGGGCTACGGCTATGCTGTCGACCAGCTGTATGAGGAGATCGGGCGCATCCTCGGCATCGCCGAGCCGACCAAGGCGATCTTACTCGGAGCGGGCAATCTTGGCAAGGCGGTCGCCAACCATATGAATTTTGAAGCGCGCGGTTTTCGACTTGTCAGCGTGTTTGACGACGCGCCTGCACTCATCGGGCAGGATCTGCACGGACACATCATCCACCCCACCAATGATCTTGAGGCGATCTGCGCCATCGAGCAGCCTGCGATGGCGATCCTCTGTATCCCAAAGGAAGCGGCACCCGTACTCGTTGAGCGTCTGCTCGCTTGTGATGTACGCGGCTTTTGGAATTTCTCTCACTACGATATCTGCCACGACCACCCCGAAGCGGTTGTAGAGAATGTCCATATGGGTGACAGCCTGATGACCCTTTCCTACCGAATGACCAATCAATAATTCTTACGGCATATCGCACAGACGATATGCCGTATATTTTTTTGCCCCGCGCGCACAATAAGCGCGAGGTGAGATAATGAAAAACAACGAACACAAGGAGACCCTCCGCTCAATGAAGCCGGATGAAGCTGTACCGGGAGAACCGGTCGATGTGGTCGATCTTATCAACAAATACGGCACTTATGAGGTGCAGGACACCACCGATACCGATAATGTTTTTCCTCTGATCGGTCCGTTCGGCGCGGGAGTTAACGGTGTCGCGCTACCGAGCATACCGGATGCAGTCAAAGACAAGCAACGTCCCCAAAAAGATTGAACAGCAGCAAAAACGCTCGTGTGAAGTTGTAACACTTTACACGAGCGTTGCTTTCCTTATTTCTCACACTGACGACGCACCAGTCAAGCGTCAGCGTAGGTCACTGTTCGCAGACGCTCGGCAATGTCGGTGAGACGTGCCGCGCCAACCTCATCGCCGCTATGATGCAGACCCGCCGCGCGACGGATCAGATGCTGTGCCATCATCTCGCGGTAGGGCTCTCCTTCCTCTATAGAGAAAAAGCCGGCATAAAATACAAACTCGTCTGTTTCTGGATCGGCGGCGGTGTACGCCGCCGCCATCACAGAATACAGCCGATGCCCATCCTGCACAAGACGTTCCTCGGTGATAGTAAACCCACTCGTCAGCAACCAACGGCGCAGCTCTTCTGCCCGCGTCATCGGCTGCAGTACCAGTCGCAGGCGAGCATTCTTCACCCAGTCGTCGGCAGAAAGAATCTCGACGATGGTCTCGCCCCCCATTCCTGCGATGACAATGTCGTCCACCTCGTCTGCCGCGACGGGGGCAAGCCCGTTGCCGAGACGCAGGGTGATCTGTTCGGTCAGCCCTGCCTCAGTCACCGTACGGCGTGCCGCCTCAAGCGGACCCGGGCGGATATCTGCGGCAATTCCGCCGACGCAAGCACCCGCCTGCACCAGATAGACGGGCAGATAGGCGTGATCCGTGCCGATATCGGCTACACGACTGCCGCGGCGCACCATCGACGCCACCATCGACAGCCGTTTATCTAAATTGATCATAACGCACCCCTTATACAACGATATCCACCGACATTGTCGGTGGATATCGCTCGCTCACATCAGTTGCCGAAGTGCTTGTTTAACTTCTCAACCAATACATTGACGTCCACGCCGTGCACGGCACACGCCTGCTCGATGGACTCGCCGCGGGCGGAAGGGCAGCCGAGGCAGTGCATCCCCATCTCGAGGAAATAGGGCGCAGTGCTGCGATCAGCATCCAGAATGTCGCCGATCAGGCTCTGTTTAGTAACGATCATACGATTGACCACCTTTCTGTTTCACTTTATTCCAGTATAGCCTTTCTTACCAAAAATGGCAAGTGCAAAATGTTGTCAGTCATTCTTCTCTACGCCGAGGGTAACGGTCTCGCCGTTGATGTTCCACTCCTTGACGAAGCCGGCGGTCACACCGCACTTGAGCGTGGTTGCCATCACGTCGCTGAGCACGTTGTCGGCGTTCGCTTCGAGGATCGCCTGCACCTTGTCGTTGCCGGCGGCATAGACAGTGATGCGATCCATTACCTCAAACCCGGCTTCCTTGCGCATCGTCTGGATCTTGCTGACGATCTCGCGCACGAAGCCCTCTTCGATCAACTCGGGCGTGAGGTTCATATCCAGTGCGACAGTGATGCCCTTGTCTGTGACGGCATAATAGCCCTCAGTCTGAGCAGTGTCGATGAGCAGATCCTCCACCGCGAGTTTGACCTCGCCGCCGGGCAGATCCAGCGTCAATACACCATTCGCATCCAGCTCCGCCTTCGCAGCGTTGCCGTCAAGGTCGGTCAGTGCCTGACGGATCTCGCCGAGCTGCTTACCGTATTTCGGACCGACGGTCTTGAGCTGGGGCTTGAAGGTGTAACTCATAAATGCCGCCGTGTCCTCGGTGAACTCCACGCTCTTGACGTTGAGTTCGTCCGCAATGATATCGGTAGTGAAGCTATCGAGCGTCTGTGCCGCCTGCACATACATCTTGCCGAGCGGCTGACGGTTCTTGCAATTGGCACCGTTGCGCGCGGCACGACCGAGCACCACGATATCCACGACGGTCTTCATCTTCGCTTCCAGTTCGGGGTCGATCATCGACTCGTCCACCGTCGGGAAATCGCACAAATGCACGCTCGCGGGCGCGGTCGGGTCGTTGGTGCACACGAGGTTGCGATAGATATCCTCCGTCATAAACGGCACCATCGGCGCCGCCGCCTTAGCGACCGTGACCAGCGCGGTGTGCAGGGTCATATAGGCGTTGATCTTATCCTGCGGCAGTCCCTTGCCCCAGAAGCGCTCACGGGAGCGGCGAACGTACCAATTGCTCAGGTCGTCCACAAACTCCTCGAGTACACGGGCGGTCTCGGGAATGCGGTAGTTCGCGAGATGGTCGTCCACCGCCTTGACGGTGCTGTTGAGGCGTGACAGCAGCCACTTATCCATCACCGACAGCTTGTCGTAGTCGAGAGTATAC
The DNA here is from genome assembly GCA_964629445.1 of uncultured Ruminococcus sp. Classification (GTDB taxonomy): domain Bacteria; phylum Bacillota; class Clostridia; order Oscillospirales; family Acutalibacteraceae; genus UBA5905. The sequence goes on from CAZVSE010000043.1 coordinate 9,326, forward strand.
TTGGTCGCGTCGAAGTTATCAATGTTCGCATACAGCACGAAGAACGCATAGGTGTTCCACAGCGTGCCCATAAACTTGCGCTGGCACTCCTGCACCGCCTTGCCGTGGAAGCGGTTGGGCAACCACGGAGCGGAATTGGCGTAGAAATACCAACGGATCGCATCCGCGCCGTAGGTCTGCAAAGCCTCCATCGGATCGACGGCGTTGCCCTTGGACTTACTCATCTTCTGCCCGTTTTCGTCCTGCACATGACCGAGCACGATGACATTCTTAAACGGTGCTTCATTGAAGATCAGCGTGGAGATCGCCATCAGAGAATAAAACCAACCGCGCGTCTGGTCGACCGCCTCGGAAATAAAGTCTGCAGGGAACTGCTGCTTGAACAGCTCCTGATTTTCAAACGGATAATGGTGCTGTGCAAAAGGCATCGCGCCCGAGTCAAACCAACAGTCGATGACCTCGGGAACACGCTTCATCTCACCGCCGCACTCGGGACAACGCAGAGTCACATTGTCGATAAAGGGACGGTGCAGTTCGATGTCGTCGGGGCAGTTGTCCGACAGACTCTTCAGTTCTTCGATGCTGCCGATGGAGTGCATATGCCCGCAGGAGCATTCCCAGATATTAAGCGGAGTGCCCCAGTAGCGGTTACGGCTGATGCCCCAATCCTGCACGTTCTCCAGCCAGTCGCCGAAAC
>CAZVSE010000044.1:0-9626 GCA_964629445.1 uncultured Ruminococcus sp.
GACGGCGGTGTCGAGGTCGTGCCCGAGGGCATCGCCCACTATCTTGAGCACAAGCTGTTTGAAAGCGAGGAGGGAGACGCGTTCACCCGCTTCGCCGAAACGGGCGCGGACGCCAACGCCTACACAAGCTTTGAGCGCACCGCCTATCTGTTCTCCGCGACCGAGAACATTCTCCCCTCTCTCGAAATCTTGCTCGACTTTGTCCAGCATCCCTATTTCACCCCCGAAACGGTGCAGAAAGAACAAGGCATCATCGGGCAGGAGATTCGGATGTGCGAGGACGACCCCGACCGCTGTGTGCTGTTCAATCTCCTGCAGGGGATGTACCGTAACCACCCCGTGCGGGTGGACATCGCGGGAACGGTGGAGTCCATTGCGGACATCACCGCTGAACTTCTCTACCGCTGTTATGACCGCTATTATAACCTGCACAATATGGTGCTGGTGGTGGCGGGTAAGATCACCCCCGACGAGGTACAGAACGCCGCCGATCGGCTGCTGCGCCCCGCACCCGATTTCCCGCCGTCCCCCTTCACCGTCGACGAGCCCGACGAGGTGTGCGAAGCCTACGTCGAGCAGGCGATGCCGGTCGCCGCGCCCCTCTTCTACCTCGGCTTTAAGGAGCCGCAAGGCGAGCGCAACGCGGCTACCGTCGCGGGGGCGCGACTGCTGATGGAACTGATCGCAGGCAAGAGCAGCCCGCTGTACGAACGGTTAATGCGGGAGGGTCTTATCAACGAGCAGTTCGGTACCGAATACTTTAACGGTCCCGCCTTCGGCGTGTGGCTGTTCGGCGGGGAGTCCGCCGACCCCGCACGCGTCGAAGCCGAGGTGTGCGCCGAGATCACCCGCCTGCAAAAAGAAGGCGTCCCGCGCGAGCGCTTCGACTCCCTCAAAAAGGGCATCTATGGGCAGATCGTCAGCGGTCTTGACGATACGATGAACGGCGGCGAACTGATCCTCAGCCACCTGCTCGACGGCATTGAGCCGCTCAGCGAGCTCGACGCGCTCGCGGCGATGACCGCCGAGGATATCGACCGCCAGCTGTGCACGCGCATCCTCGTCGACCACCGCACGCTATCGGTAGTCAAACCCGACGGCAGTGTCAAATAACGATAGGGTGAGCAAAAAAACGCCGAAATCTCCCGTTTTGCGGCGGGTTCGGGTTTAATTGCTCACCCTAGGGAGTTTATCCCTATTACATAGAAAGGATAAAGACTATGTCATCTCTGCTCACCCTCACGCATTACATAGAATTTCCGAAGCTCGGCTGGCGGTTCGCGCTGGATAACGAGATCCCCATCACGGACAATTTCAGCATCCGCTGGTATGGCGTGATGATTGCCATCGGGTTTCTGCTTGCGGTGATGTACGGCATCTACCGCGCCAAGGACTTTGACCTCGACCCCGATCGGATGATCGACATCACCCTCGTTACCACCCCCATCGCCTTTATCGGCGCGCGACTGTATTACGTGTTTTTCAGCGCCGATGTCGCCGACTATCTCGCCGACCCCGTATCCATCCTCAAAATATGGGAGGGCGGACTCGGCATCTACGGCGGAGTCATCTTCGCCTTTGTGTTCGGTCCGCTCATCTGCCGCTGGCGTAAACAAAACCCGCTCGCGATGATGGATATCGCCGCGATGGGCTTCCTTATCGGGCAGGCGTTCGGTCGTTGGGGCAACTTCTTTAACCAAGAGGCGTTCGGCGGCAACACCGACCTGCCGTGGGGAATGACCGGCGATATGATCCAAGCCGGCATTCACGGCAGCGGTTATGATACCGCCCTGCCCGTGCATCCCACGTTCCTTTATGAGTCGCTGTGGTGTGTCCTCGGCTTCGTGCTGTTGCACATCGTTTCCAAGCGACTGTATCAGTTCAAAGGACAGCTTTTCTGCAGTTATATCATCTGGTACGGCATCGGTCGCTTTTTCATTGAGGCGACCCGCACCGACAGCCTGATGCTCGGCACGATGAAGGCTTCCCGGCTCGTCGCGATCCTCGCGATCGTCGGCGGTGTGGCAGGGCTGTGGTTCCTGCACCGCCGCGCGCAGGCACTGCCGAAGACCCTGCTTGCCGACGGCGACTCCACCCTCGATATGCCCGCCGAGAACAGCGCTTCACAAGATACGATACAAGACATTATCCCCGAGGAGGAAACAGACAATGGCAACGAAAATTGACGGAAAAGCGATCGCCTCGGACATCCGCCGCGAGATCGCCGAACAGGTAGTAGAACTCAAAAAGCAGGGAATCACCCCCGGTCTGGCGGTGATTTTGGTCGGGGACGACCCCGCCTCCTGCACCTATGTGCGTAATAAAACAAAGGCGTGCGACGAGGTCGGCTTCTATGCCCGCCAGATCAATATGCCCGCCGACACCACACAGCAGGAACTGCTCGCGCAGGTCGAGGCTCTCAATGCCGACCCCGCCATCCACGGCATTCTTTGCCAGCTCCCCCTGCCTCGCCACCTCGACGATAAGGCGGTCATCGCCGCCATCGCCCCCGACAAGGATGTCGACGCATTCCACGCGGCGAATGTCGGACACATTATGATCGGCGATCACCGCTTTCTGCCCTGCACCCCCGCGGGCGTGATGGAACTCATCCATCGCACCGGCGTGTCGGTCGAGGGCAAGCACTGCGTCGTTATCGGACGCAGCAATATTGTCGGCAAGCCGATGGCAATGCTGCTGCTGCACGACAACGGCACCGTCACCATCTGCCACTCCCGCACCAAGGATCTCGCCGCCGTCTGTCGACAGGCGGATATCCTCGTTGCGGCGGTCGGTAAGGCGAAATTCGTCACAGCCGATATGGTGAAAAAGGGCGCGACCGTCATCGATGTCGGAATGAACCGCGACGAGAACGGTAAGCTCTGCGGCGATGTGGACTTTGATGCGGTCGAGCCGCTCGTCGGCGCGATCACCCCCGTGCCCGGCGGCGTTGGTCCGATGACCATCGCGATGCTGCTCAAGAACACACTGACCGCGGCACAAGCGAGCAAATGATCAACACACAAACCCCGAGCCGAGCCCGTATGGGCTCGGCTCGGGGTTTACCGCTTACCCATACAAACTGACCGAACACGCAAGATCGCTTGAAAAAGCGAAAGATCCATGCTAGGATGCAGATGAAAGGAGGCGCACTATGAAATGCCATATCATCATCGATGAGCACCGCGAGGAAGAAGTGATCATCTACGCTCACGAAAAAACCGCCCTCGTGCAAGAGATCGCGCGGCTCGTCGCCGACGGCGACCGCCCGCTCGTCGGCTATCGCAACAAGGAAGCCGTCCCGCTGACTGTCAGCGAGGTCATCTGCTTTTCCGTCGAGGCGGGCAAGGTCTACGCTGTCACCGACGCCGAGCGACTGTGGGTCAAATGCCGTCTGTATCAGCTCGAGGAGAACCTGCCCGATCATTTTGTCAAGCTTAATCAATCCTGCATCGCCAATATCCGCCGAATCGCCCGCTTTGATGCCTCGCTCGCGGGCGCACTGACCGTCATTTTCCAAAACGGGCAGCGGGACTATGTCTCCCGCCGTAATGTCAAAAAAGTCAAAGAAAGGTTAGGGTTATAAGTATGAATACTTATGTTAAGAATTTTTTCCTGCGCGGGCTTATGTTCGGTGGCTTCGGACCAATCGTGCTCGGGATCGTTTATGCCATCCTGCAGGCGACCGTCGTCGACTTCTCCCTTACGGGCGGACAGGTCCTGCTTGCGATCATATCCACTTATCTGCTCGCATTTCTGCAAGCGGGGGCAACGGTGTTTAATCAGATCGATCACTGGCCGCTCGCCAAATCCCTCTTATGCCATTTCACTACACTGTATGCCGCTTACACGCTGTGCTATATCGGCAACACCTGGATCCCCTTTGATCCGACGGTGCTGCTCATCTTCACCGCGATCTTCGTCGGCGGGTATTTTCTCATCTGGGGTATCGTCCTGCTGTGCGTCAAGGCGGTCAGCAAAAGAATGAACCAAAAGCTCGGATAATCATAACCACCGGTTCAACCGGTGGTTTGCCTAACCCCTAAAAGGGACCCCCGAATTATATTATCGCATCGCTCGCACTGCCACCCGTAAACGGGTTATAAGCGCCGTACCCTGCCCGGCTCCCTCTGACGAGGGAGCTGTCCGAGCGTCAGCGAGGACTGAGGGAGAGATAACGAAACTACCCCTCCGTCTTTTTGCCTGCGGCAAAAATCCACCTCAACCGACTTCGCATAGCGAAGTCAAACAAGGGGAGGCAAGGGGTCGCTCCGCTCTTTTATCTTCCCCGGTAGAACCGGGGGTTATTTCCATGTCTAAAGACACCAAACACAAAGCCTTGGGAGCGATGCTCTCAAGGCTTTGTGTCGTTTTAATCCAATAATCGGCCATCGGTCGAGACAGTGACCACCCTCCAGGGGATGAACTTCCCGCTCGCCTGCAGAGCACGCTTGACGGCGTTCTCGATGCCGCCGCAGCAGGGGACCTCCATACGTGCAACTGTAACGCTCTTGATATTGTTCTCCGCAATGATGTGGGTCAGCTTTTCCGCATAGTCTCCCTCGTCGAGCTTCGGACAACCGATGAGGGTGATGTGGTTGCGGATGAACTCCTGATGAAAATTGCCGTAGGCAAACGCCGTACAGTCCGCCGCAACGAGCAGGTTGGCGTTGTCAAAATACGGCGCGTTGACCGGCACGAGCTTGATCTGCACCGGCCACTGGCTGAGCTGACTGACCGCGGCGCTCGCCGCTATAGGCGCAGTCTCCTCGCGGCGGATGGCTTTGATGTTCGTCCCGGGACATCCACAAGGCATCGGCATAGCCTGTTTCTTCTGCTTGGCGGCGAGTACAGCCGCCTCATTGTACGCGGGCGCCTCTCGTTCCTCAAAGGAGATGGCATCGGTCGGGCAGGCGGGCAGACAATCCCCCAACCCATCACAGTAATCCTCACGGGTGAGCTTTGCCTTGCCGTCCACCATCTCAATAGCACCCTCGTGACACGCGGCGGCGCAAGCACCGCAGCCATTGCATTTGTCTTCATCGATCTTAATAATTTTTCGGATCATAAAACTCATTCCTCTCTTGATTTTCTGTCCTCATTATAGTATGCTATAAGCAGAAAGTCTGTTGTTTTTACAACAAAAGAGGCATTTTATGAAAGAATTTATTTCCATTCTGAAAGAAACCAAGCTGTTTGCCGGCTGTAAAGAGGAGGAGATCCTCGCGATGGTTGGTTGCCTCAACGCCCGTGTACACATCTATCATAAGGGTGAATGTGTCCTGCGCGCGGGTGGGCGAGTAGCGGACGTCCACCTGCTCGCGCAGGGGTGCCTGCACATACAGAAGGACGACTACTGGGGAAACCGCAGTATCATCGAGACGGTGTGTGTCGGTGAGATGTTCGGCGAGGCCTACGCTGCGCCCGACAGCGGTGCCGTGCCCATCGATGTGATGGCGGTGGAGGACAGCGTCGTCATCGCGCTCGAGATGCGCCGAATTCTGCAGGGCTGTGCCGCCGCGTGCGACTATCACCTGCGGGTGGTGCAGAATCTCGTCTTTGCCATCTCGCAGAAGAACCGCAGTCTGCTCGAGAAGATCTTCCACGTCACGGGGCGCACCACGCGGGAAAAGCTGATCTCCTACCTGTCCGCGCAGGCGGCGAAGAACGGCGGCAGCACCTTCACCATTCCCTTCAACCGTCAGCAGCTTGCCGACTACCTGCGGGTGGATCGCAGTGCAATGTCCGCCGAGCTCGGGCGAATGCGGGACGACGGCCTGCTGGAATTTGAGAAAAATCGGTTCACCTTGCTGTAAGAATTACACATATTAATCTGTAGTATAAGAAAGGAAATGATCCCTATGAAAGTAATGATGATCAACGGCAGCGCCCGCGTAGGCGGCAACACCGCCATCGCGCTCGCGGAGATGGAAAAGGTGTTCGTGAAGCACGGCATCGAGGTCGAGACCGTGCAGGTCGGCAATATGGCGATCCGCGGCTGTATCGAGTGCGGCAGCTGCTTTAAGACGGGCAAGTGTGCCATCGACGACATCGTTAACGATGAGCTCGCCGCCAAATTTGAGGCCTGCGACGGTTTGGTCGTCGGCAGCCCCGTGTTTTACGCGGCGGCGAACGGCACGCTGGTGTCCCTGCTCGACCGCCTGTTCTACTCCACCCATTTCAATAAGACGATGAAGGTCGGCGCGGCGGTCGCGGTCGCGCGCCGCGGCGGCTGTTCCGCGACCTTCGATCAGCTCAACAAGTATTTTACCATCGCGGGGATGCCCGTCGCGCCCAGCCAATATTGGAACAGCGTCCACGGGCGAAAGGTCGGCGAGGCCGTCGAGGACGGCGAGGGCTTGCAGACGATGCGCACTCTCGCGGAGAATATGGTGTTCCTGATGAAGAGCATCGCCCTCGGCAAGGAGGCCTTCGGCCTGCCCGAAAAGGAGCCGCAGATCCGCACGAATTACATACGGTAAACCGCATAAATCGGCGGGGAGACGACTCCCCGCCGATTTTTTAGGTTTACTCAAATTTTCGATCATACAGCAGTGCCGCGATGAGTACCACAAAGCAGGAACCCGCGTTGTGTACCAGAGCGCCCGTCGTCGGATTCAGAAGCCCCAACACCGACAGCAGCACCGCAAGGATGTTGATGATCATCGACAGCGTAATGCTCCATTTGATCGTGCGCACCGTCGCGACCGACAGCCTCTTGAGATACGGGATCGCGGTGAGATCGTCGTTCATCAGCGCGATGTCCGCCGCCTCAACGGCGATGTCGCTGCCCATATCGCCCATCGCCACGCCGACGTCCGCGCTCCCCAATGCGGGCGCATCGTTGACACCGTCACCGATCATACACACCCGCCGACCCGCCGCCTGCAGAGCAGCGATCATCTCCACCTTCTGTGCGGGGAGTAGCTCCGCGCGCATCTCGTCGATGCCCGCCTCGCGGGCAAAGTGCGCCGCAACGAGCCGATTATCTCCCGTGAGCAGCACCGCATCGGCACGCAGTCCCCGCAGGCGGGTGACCATATCCGCCGCCTCGGGACGCAACTTATCCGCCAGCGCAATCGCGCCGATCAGATGCCCGTCGGCGGCAACCAGCACCGATGCCTTGCCCTGCAGTCGCAAGGTGTCGAGCGCCACTGCGCTCGACTCGTCTGCGACGATGCCGTACTCGGCAAGATACGCCGCGTTACCGCACAAAACTTCTCTGCCATCCACGCGCGCCGCGATGCCGAGACCGGCGCTCATACGGAACTCCTCCGCCTCGAGCAACGTCAGCCCATCGTCCATCGCACGGTGGACGATCGCCCGAGCGAGCGGGTGCTCACTCTTTGCCTCCGCAGTCGCCGCCAGAGAAAGCAACGCCCGCTCGTTATACCCACCGCCAAAGCACAACACGTCGCACACCAGCGGACGACCGTAGGTCAGCGTACCCGTCTTATCCAACGCAACGGTATCCACCCGCCCCATCTTCTCGAGCGCCTCGCCCGACTTGATGACCACGCCGCGCTTGGTCGCCTGACCGATCGCCGCCATAATGGCGGTCGGGGTGGCGAGCACCAACGCACAGGGACAGAACACCACCAGCACCGTCACGGCGCGGGTGACATCGCGGGTCACAAGACCCGTGATGATCGCGATGACCAGCGCCGCAGGCACCAGCCACGCCGCCGCCTTGTCGGCGACACGCGCCATTGGCGCTTTCTTGTCCTCCGCCTCGCGCACCATCCGGATGAGCTTCTGCAGGGTGCTGTCCTCACCGACCTTTGTCGCACGGATGTCGATCGCGCCGAAGCAGTTGACCGTCCCGCAGAAGACCTCCTCCCCCACCCCTTTATCCACCGGCAGGGATTCGCCCGTCATCACCGACTGATCGACCGAGGTCTCGCCTGCGATGATCTCGCCGTCGACGGGGATCGTCTCACCCGGCAGGATGCGCAGAATATCCCCCGCGCATATCTCCTCGGCGGGGATCAGCTCCTCGCCGCCGTCGGTCAGCCGCCGCCCCTGCGTCGGGGCGAGGGCGAGGAGCTTTTTAAGCCCCTTTTTTGCGCGGGCGGTGGTCAGATCCTCGAGGATCTCACCGATTGCCATAATGAACGCGACCTCGCCCGCGGCAAACAGATCGCCGATCGCGATCGCCGCGATCATCGCCAGCGTGATGAGCAGCGCCGACGAGATGCGGGTGATGCCGCGATTTTTCAGCAGCTTGCGTACTGCCGAACAGGCAAGCGGCACGCCGCTGATCGCCACCGTCACCCATGCGGGATCGATCGGTAGATTTACCCCGACCTTCGGCAATACAAAACTCAGCAATAAAAACACACCGCTGACGATGGTCGCGGGGATGCTTTCCAAGCGTTCCAACAGTTCTTTCACCATTTGACAACTCACTCCGTTCGTTGTATACTTTGTTTGTTACAAAACATTCTGTTCTGTATCTATGCTCATTATACGAGCCGAAATCGCCGTGTACAATAGGCAAAATTCGACGGCTGTTCGATACAGAACAAATTTCCGGTTTTGTTCGGGAGGTAAGGATGGACAGACGGCAGAAAAAGACACGGGACGCGATCTTCGGCGCGTTCACCGCGCTGCTCTCGAAGAAGCATTACAGCCACATCACCGTGCAGGACATCATCGACACCGCGGACATCGGGCGCGCCACTTTCTATGCCCATTTCGAGACCAAGGATTTTCTGCTCAAAGAGCTGTGCGAAGAGCTATTCGCACACATCATCGACACAGCAATGGGGCTGCCGCACGGACATCACCACGATTTCTGCGACAACGTGACCGACTCGGTCTTCCTGCATCTGCTAAAGCATCTGCAGGAGAATGACCGGCACATTCTTGAACTGCTCGCAGGGGAAAACAACGAGCTCTTTCTGCGCTATTTTAAGGAAAACCTCAAAAAGCTGGTCATCTCGCAATACGCTGAGAACGAACAGCTTGATCGCAACTGTCTGCCCACGGACTTTTTGATCGATCATATCTCCGCATCGTTCGTCGAAACGGTGCGGTGGTGGCTGTCGCGCGGGATGCGCGAAACGCCCGAGGTCGTCACCGACTATTTCCTCGCGACCGTGGAGCCGCTGATGAGTAAAGCCGCCACGTAACAGCGGATCATCGCCGCCTGAATATTATATGGATCAAAAAAGCCGCGGACTTCCGCGGCTTTTTGTTATACAATTGTGATTGGTTCCTCGACCCTTTCCTTTGTGCAAAGATACCGTGCTGTAAAAGTATCGATTTAAGATTCGATAATAACCGATGGTGTACGGTTGATGTTGAACAAATCAACAAGACTTTGCGACTGATAAATCAAGTGGATTAACTGTGGTCAAACACCGAAAAAGAGATAGGTTCGAATGAAGTTCAAATACTGAAACTCCGCGTAAAATAAGAATTTCTCCCAAATTCGAGCTTGTCAAAACCGACATTTTTTGACACCGTCCCGAATGATAAAAACGACTTGGTTTATAGCCCTTTCCGGTTATTTCTAAGCCTTTCGCGAAACAAATTTTGATCCGCAGTAGACAAAGAAAAAGGGGATTGAGAAAAGGCGCAAAAAATGATATAATATTCACATCAAATTTGTAACGGAGAAA
>CAZVSE010000045.1:0-9499 GCA_964629445.1 uncultured Ruminococcus sp.
CGCGGCGGTGAAGAAACAGGGTCTGCAGGTGACCGAAAGCACCTCGACGTCGCTGACCGGCACAGTGAACGCGCCGAAGGACGGTACGCTGTTCCTGTCCATCCCGTACGACAGCGGATGGACGGCGACGGTCGACGGCAAGCCTGCGGCGACCATCCCCGTTGACAAGGATAACAGCGACGAGGACGGCGCGATGCTGGCGGTGGAGATCCCCGCCGGTGAGCACACGGTGGTGCTGACCTACCGCGCCCCCGGGCAACTGCTCGGCATCCTGGTGAGTCTGTTCTGTGCGATCGCGATCGCGGCGCTGTGGTTTGCCCAGCGGCGGGTCACCCGTGCCCGTGCAGCGAAGCTCGCTGCGCAACTGCAAGAGTCTGCGCAGGACGCGGAACAGCCGCGCGTGGATAACGTCGATGAGGAGGATACCTTCACCGAGTTTTTACGGGAGGTTGCTGCAGCAGCACCCGTACCCGCGCAGGCGAAGACAGAGGGCGATTTGCCCGAGCCGCCTGTCAAGTCGACGGAAACCGATAACCCCACAGAATAACCAAAACAGCCCCCGCGAGGACCGTTGTCCTCGCGGGGGCTGTGGCGTTATATTGTGAGATTACCGCTCCTCGCGGAAGTAGGGGAGACCGAGGCTCTGCGGCGGCTGATGCTCGCGCTTCTTGCGCATACTGGTGACGATGAGCACGATGATCGTCACGACGTAGGGGAGCATATTGAACAGCTCTTGCGTGTCGGTGCCGAGCGGGACGCCGAACTGCGGCATATAGTTGTTTAGGTTGCACAGCATACCGAACAGGAACGAGCCGATGATCGCCATCGACGGCTTCCACAGTGCGAAGATAACCAACGCGATAGCCATCCAACCGCGATCGCCGAAGGCGTTGTTTGACCACACGCCGTCGGCGTACGCCATCACGTATTGCAGACCGCCGAGACCCGCGATGGCGCTGCCGATGCAGGTCGCCACGTATTTGTAGCGGGTGACGTTGATGCCCGCGGCGTCGGCGGTGGCGGGGTTTTCACCCACCGCGCGCAGGTTAAGACCCGTGCGGGTGCGATTCAGCACGAAGGATGCGATGAGAGCGATCACGATCGACGCGTAGGTCAGGACGTCGTGAGAGAGGAAGATCTCACCGAACCAGCCGAGCTTTTTGGCGAACGGGAGGCTCGCGTCGAAGAAGGAGCTGGTGTTGGTCAGAATGACCGAAGGCAGATCGCTGTCCACCAGCTTGGCGAGCGAGCCGCCGAAGAAGTTGCCGAGACCCACGCCGAAGGTGGTCAGCGCCAGACCCGTCACGTTCTGATTGACGCGCAGGGTGACGGTGAGGAAGCTGTAGATCAGCCCCATCAGCACCGAGCCGAGGATGCAGGACAACAGCGGAATCAGAATGGCAAGAGCGGGGCTCATATTGGCGAGCCGGTTGCCACAGGCGTTCTCGTAGAGGAATGCGCCGATGACGCCGCTGATGCTGCCGACGTACATAATGCCGGGGATACCGAGGTTGAGGTGACCCGATTTCTCGGTGATGATCTCGCCCGTGGAGCCGTAGAGCAGCGGCACGCCGAGCGGGATCGAGCTGCTCAGATAACGGATAATGGTATCGATCACGCCGACGCACCTCCTTTCTTACGGTGACGGAACTTGACGGTATAGCGAATGAAGAACTCGCAGGCGACCAGACACAGCACCACCACGCCGACCATCACGTCGGCATAGGCACTGTTGAGGAAATAGGCGTCTGCTGCACCTGCCGCACCGATCTGCAGGAAGGAGACCAGCGCCGCCATCGCCGCGATGATGAAGGGGTTGAACTGACCGAGCCAGGATACCATGATTGCGGTGAAGCCCTGTCCGCCGACGGTGGCGGTGTTGATGGAGTGATCCTTGCCCGCGACGAGCAGCATACCCGCGACGCCGCACAGCGCGCCGGAGATGAGCATCGTGCGGATGATGACCTTTTTAACGTTGATGCCGATGTAGCGTGCGGTGTTCTGGCTCTCGCCCACCACGGACACCTCGTAGCCCTGCTTGCTGTAGCGCAGGTAGATGTAGACCAGAACGGTGAGCACCGTCACGATGAGCACGTTGAGCAGGTATTGCTGTTTGCCGATGATGGGCAGTGCGCCGGTGGATACGGGAGTGATGACGTTAGACCCCTGTCCGTTGGCGTAGACGTAGTAGGCGACGATCTGGGTGGCAACGTAGTTCATCATCAGGGTGAACAATGTTTCGTTGGTGCGGTAGTAGGCGTGGAAGACGGCGGGGATAACGCCCCACAGCGCGCCGCCGATGATGCTTGCGAGAATGACGATGGGGACAAGAACTGCCTCGGAGACCTTGCCGCCGAAGTTGATCATACAGAACATCGCCGCCAGACCGCCGAACAAGGCCTGTCCTTCCGCGCCGCAGTTCCAGAACTTCATCTTAAAGGCGGGCGTGACGGCGAGGGACAGGCACAGCAGCACTGCCGTCTCCTGCAGGAACTTCCACATCTGGGAGAATTTTCCCTCAAACAACCGACCGAACACGCTCAGATACAGGCGCTCGAGCACGTCGCCAAAGGAGAGATTACGACCGCTCGAGGTGGTCGCCAGAGCGGTCAGCACGGTGCTCATCAGCAGAAAGCCGATCAGAATGGCGCCGATGCGGATCAGCCACGCCTGCCAGGTGGGGATATCGTCCCGCTTGGCAATGTGGACAAACGGCTCGCGGTGTTTTTTAGAGGTTGCTTTATCCATTGCTGTCGCCCCCTTCCTCGGTCATAGTTTCTGTCTTGGTCATCAGTAGGCCGATCTGTTCCTTGGTTGCGGTGCGGGCGTCCACGACACCCGTGACGCGCCCCGACCCGATAACCAGAATACGGTCGCACAGCTCGAGCAGTACGTCGAGGTCCTCGCCGACGAAGATGACGGCGACGCCCTTTTCCTTCTGCTCGTTGAGCAGGTTGTAGATGGTATAAGAGGAGTTGATGTCCAGTCCGCGCACGGGATACGCCGCCATCAGCACGGTCGGTGATGCCGCGATCTCACGGCCGACGAGCACCTTCTGTACGTTACCGCCCGACAGACGGCGAACGGGGGTGGCGGCGCTGGGGGTGACAACTTCTAATTCTTCGATGATGTGCTCTGCCAGATCGCGGGGCGCCTTGCGTTCCACGAACATACTCTTACCCTTGCGGTAACTGCGCAGCATCATATTGTCGACGATGTCCATATTGCCGACGAGGCCCATACCGAGGCGGTCCTCGGGGACGAAGGACAGCCGCACGCCCAGCTCGCGGATCTGCAGGGGCGTTTTGGTGCCGAGGTTGTCCATCTTGCCCGTCTGCGGGTTGCTGTACAGCACCGCGCCGCTGTCGAGCTTCTGTAAGCCCGCGATCGCCTCGAGCAGTTCGCGCTGACCCGAGCCTGCGATGCCCGCGACGCCGAGGATCTCGCCCGCCTTGGCGACGAAGGACACGTCGTCGAGCACCTTGACACCTTCACGGTTGGAGCAGTTGATGTGGTGCACCTCCAGGCGAGGAACGGCGTTGTTCGGCTCGGAGCGGTGGATGTTGAGCTCCACCTTCTTGCCGACCATCATTTCGGTCAGCTGTGTCTCATTGGTCTCGGCGGTGTTGACCGTGCCGACGTATTCGCCCTTGCGCAGAACCGCCACCTTGTCGGAGAGGGACAGCACCTCGTGCAGTTTATGGGTGATGATGATGATCGCCTTGCCGTCGTCGCGCATACGGCGCAGGATGGCAAACAGCTTCTGCGTCTCCTGCGGGGTGAGCACGGCGGTCGGCTCGTCGAGAATGAGAATGTCCGCGCCGCGATACAGCACTTTGATGATCTCGACGGTCTGCTTCTCCGACACCGACATCGTGTAGATCTTCTTCTTCGGATCGACCTCGAAGCCGTAGCGGCCGCAGATGTCCCGCACCTGCTTTTCGGCTTCGGTGAGATCGTATTTCCCCTCGTCCAGCCCCAGCACGATGTTCTCGGTCGCGGTGAAGATGTCCACCAGCTTAAAGTGCTGATGGATCATACCGATCTTATAATCGAAGGCGTCCTTGGGCGAGGCGATGACTGCCTCCTTGCCGTCGATAAAGATCTGGCCCTCATCCGGGAAATAGATGCCGGCGATCATATTCATCAGCGTGGTCTTGCCCGAGCCGTTTTCGCCCAGAATGGACAAGATCTCACCCTTGTTGACGGTGAGGTTGACGTTTTTGTTCGCCACCACACTGCCAAAAGTCTTGGTGATACTCTTTAGTTCAATTGCCGCCTTTGCCATCATAATACCTCCTGTCACACGGTTTCTCAAACCAACTCTCAAGACTGCACTGCCCCATCGGCAGTACACTGTTCAGATCCGGTTTAACGGCTCACCCTAAAACCAGGTAAGGCGGAGCCTTTTTGGGGCTCCGCCTTATCGGTTTTAAAGACGTTAATTAGCCGTAGTTACGATCCAGCAGGGTGATGCCTTCGATCTCGATATCGAAATAGGGGCCCGAGCGATGCTTGGACTCGTAGAACACACCGCTCTCGATGACCTCGGTGTCCTTCGTGTAGTCCGCGTCGGTGTCGACGTCCGCCATATAGGAGGTGAGCGTCTCGCCGTTAACGGTGAAGTTCGCGGTATCGAACACGTTGATCTCCTTGTTGATCAGCTTCGTCTTGATATCGGCCAGCTTCTCAGCGGTGCCTTCGGCAACAGCGGTGCCGAGGTCGGTCAGAGCAACAGAGCCGTTCTCGAGGGTACCTGCCCAGTCAGTGTCGATCGCTTCGCCGTTCTTGACCTGAGTGATCATATACTCGAAGTAGGGCACCCAGTTGATGCGGGAGGAGACGAGGAAGGTGTTGGGGCAAGCAGCAGCGGTGGAGCCGTTGTAGGAGACGTTGGGCACGCCGGCGGCCTCGCAAGCGGTGGGAGCGCCCATGGAGTCGGCGTGCTGAGAGATCAGCACGCAGCCGCCGTCGATGAGAGCCTGAGCGGCCTGCTTCTCCTTGGTCTCGTCGTACCAGGAGCCGGTGAACTTAACGTCCATCGTCACCTCGGGCACAACGGACTTCGCGCCCAGATAGAAGGAGGTGTAACCGGAGATGACCTCGGCGAAGGTGAACGCGCCGACGTAGCCCATCTTCGGAACGATGGTGGAATCGGCAGCCATCATCTCTTTGAGCTTCAGACCGGCGACAACACCCGCCAGGTAACGGCCCTCATAGATGTGAGCGAACGCGTTGTGGAAGTTCGCGAGACCCGCGGTGTGCGCCTGCGTACCGGTGGCGTGGCAGAACTCCACCTCGGGATACTCCTCTGCCGCCTTGATCAGGAAGGACTCGTGACCGAACGAGTCAGCGAAGATGATGTCGCAGCCCTCGACCTCGATGAGCTCAACAGCCGCGTCGTAGCACGCGTTGGACTCGGGGATCTGGGTCTTCTGGACCATCGTGACGCCCATGTTCTCGCACGCCGCCTTCGCCGCGTCGATGAAGTTCTTGTCGTAGGTCGAGTTCTCGTCGTGCAGGAAGATGAAGCCAACCTTCAGCTCCTCTGCGGGGGCGTCGCTGCTGGTGTCCCCGCCGCCGCAAGCGACCAGAGAGAACATCATCAGACCGGCCAGGATCAGTGCCAGGATCTTTTTCATGATTTACTCCTCCGTTTTTGTTTTATTTCAACCGCCTATGCGGTTAGAACCGGAAATAAATCGGTCACGCGCACGCGCGTGACTAAAAATTACCACGAATATATTATAGTCAATCGGCGGGGGCTTGTCAATAAAATCCGCGATATTTGCGGTGGCAAAATCGACAAAAATTTCGGTTATTTTTGGGCGGCGGCAATGTCCCCGCGCAGCTGTTCCCACGCCTCGGGATGCCGCACGTAATATAGGGGACATTCTTTGCCCGTGACGTCGTAATGGCGGATGACATCGGTCTCCTTCAGTCCGCCGAGGTCGCACAGCCACGCGGTCAGTCGCACCAGCGATGCATAGGTCGCGTCATTAAATTTGCCGCTCTCGTCGGGGTGGCACACCTCGATGGAGACGGTGTCGCGGTTGCGGTTGTTGCTCGCGACCGAGCGCTCGTGCAGCGGCAGGCATTGCACGATCTCGCCCTCCAGCCCGACGACGAAGTGGGATACCACCTCGGTGGTCGGCTGGTTAAAATAATTGCGGTTGGCCATCGCGGTGGTGGCGGGGTTGCCGACGTAGTGGATGACCACCCCGCGAAAATCCGAAAGACGCACCCCGTGGCGGGCGTTTTCGTTGTCGATGTATTCCTGCTGCACCCAGTCGGGGACGGCGGCGGTCTCGAGCACCTTTACCCGCCGCGCGGCGCGCAACTGCGGCGCGGCGATCGCTGTCGCGGCAACGCACACGGCAAGCAGGACAAAAAGGATCAGCCGCCGTACAAGACGGCGGCGTTTGCGTTTGGTCATAGCGGTCACCTCATAGGATACTATGCGAGCTTTAGTCGTTCTTCTTCTCCGCGAACGCGAAGAAGCGCTGACCGAGGTAGTTGAGTCCCGTGAACAGGCACATCCCGACGAGCATCGCGACGTTGTCCCGCACCTTATCGGTTGTGGCGGACAACGCCCAAATAACGAGCGGCTTTGCGATACCGTAGGCGAGCAGATAGCACACCGCGATGTTCAGCGCAAAGCGCAGGATCTCGCGCAGAGAGCCACCCTGACTGCGGAAGGTGAAATATTTGTTGAGAAAATAGCTTAAGATGCTCGTGAGGATGTAATTCGCCGCCGAGGACAGCCAGTAGCTCGCCCCCGCGAGGTTATACAGCCCGAACATAATGGCGGTGCCGACGAGGGTGTTGATCACCCCGACGAGCAGGAATTTGAGCAGTTTCGCGTCGATAACCGCGCGCAGGCGTTGCCAAAGGGAAGCCATTAGTCATTCGCCTCCTCGTCAAAGGTCGTTTCGCTGATGATGTAGCGGGGACGGCGCTTGACCTCGGCGTAGATCTTGCCGACGTATTCGCCGAGCACCCCGACGCACAGCAGCTGCACGCCGCCGAGGAACAGGGTGATGCACATCATACTACTCCAACCGCTGACCGTCGCGCCGCTAAAGTGACGCACGAGCGTCCACACGATCATCACGAGGCTGACGAAGGATACACCGAGTCCGAGCCCCGTGATCATCTGCAGGGGCTTGACGGACAGGCTGGTGATGCCGCTGAGCGCGAGGGCGAGCATTTTGCGCAGGGGATAGTGGCTTTTGCCCGCGACCCGTTCGGTGCGGGTGTAATAGACACTGCTGCTGCGGTAGCCGACGAGCGGCACCAGTCCGCGCAGGAACAGGTTGACCTCGCCGAATTGCGCGAGCCCGTCGAGCGCGCGGCGGCTCATCAGACGGTAGTCGGCGTGGTTATATACGCTCTGTACGCCGAGCTTCGCCATCAGTTTATAGAACGCGTGCGCCGTGCCGCGCTTAAAGGCGGTGTCGCTCTGACGGTCGGCGCGCACGCCGTAGACCACCTCACAGCCTGCGGCGTACTCGTCCAGCATCGCGTCGACGGCATCGATGTCGTCCTGCCCGTCGCAGTCGATGCTGACGGTGACATCGGCGCGCTTTCGCGCGACCATCAGTCCCGCGAGCAGGGCGTTCTGGTGTCCGCGGTTGCGGGAGAGACTGACCCCCTCGGCGAGCGGGTCGTCCGTCGCGAGGGACTGAATGATCTCCCACGTGCTGTCACGACTGCCGTCGTTGACGAACAGCACGCGGCTGTCCGCGTGGATGCGTCCGCTCGCCTGTAGTGCGCGCAGTTTGTCGAAAAACAGCGGTGCGGTCAGCGGCAGGACGGCTTCTTCGTTATAGCAGGGGATGACGAGATAGAGGATCGGGCAGGTAGGATGGTTCATCAGGTTACCCTCTCATTCATAAAGTTTGGCAAGTCCGCCCTCGCTGGTTTCGCGGTAGCGGTGGGAGAGATCCCGCCCCGTCTCGTACATCGTCTGCACGACGAGATCGAAGGAGATCTTACGGCTGTTGGTGAGGAAATTCGCCAGACTGACGGCGTTGATGGCGCGCATCGCGGCGACGGCGTTGCGCTCGATGCAGGGGATCTGCACCAGCCCGTAGATCGGGTCGCAGGTCAGCCCGAGATGGTGCTCGAGCGCGATCTCAGCGGCGTATTCGATCTGCCCAAGTTGCATGCCGAACAGCTCGCCCAGCGCCGCGGCCGCCATCGAGCAGGCGGTGCCGATCTCCGCCTGACAGCCGCACTCCGCGCCGCTGATGGAGGCGTTGGTTTTGACGAGGTTGCCGACAATGCCCGCTGAGGCGAGTGCGCGACAGATCTCGTGATCGGAGAAGCCGTGCTTTTGCTGCTCGTAGTAGAGCACCGCGGGCAATACGCCGCTCGCGCCGCAGGTCGGTGCGGTGACAATACGCCCGCCCGCCGCGTTCTGTTCGCTGACCGCGAAGGCGTAGGCGCAGACAAGGCGATTTTCCCGTGTCTCGCGGGTCTCGTCAATGTGGTTTTGGGAGTAGAGGTGTTTTGCTTTGCGTTGTACCTGCAGGCGACCGGGCAGTGCGCCCTCCTGCCGCAGGCCTTCGGCGACGCACGCCTTCATCGTTTCCCACACGGTATGCAGGTAGTCAATAAGCCCGTCGCCTTCCTGCTGTACAGCGTATTGCCACAGTCGTATTCCGTGTGCCTCGCAGTAGTCGGCGATCTCGGCGAAGGAATGGAGCGGGTAGACATCGCGGTTTTCGTCGAGGGTCTCGCCCTCGATCTCGATCTGCCCGCCGCCGACGCTGGTGACCCGTGCCGTGCCGAGAATGTTGCCGTCGGCGTAAGCGGTCAGCTCCATCGTGTTGGGGTGGGGCAGATCGACCGTGTCGGTATCGCGCAGGATGTCGGTCGCGATCGGTGCGAGGGTCTCGCGCACGATGGCGGTGGTGTCGTGTCCCTCGGCGGTGTAGGCGAGCGAGCCGAACAGCGTGACGGCGAAGCGATCCGCGGCGGGATATTTCTTCTTCATATACAGGCACGCCTTCTCCGGTCCGATGGTGTGGGAGCTGGATGGACCGCGCCCGATCTTATAGAGTTCCTTGAGAGAACACATACAGTCTGTCACAGAGGATCACCTCATTTTATTCAATATTTAAATCATAGCACAAAACGATGAGTGACGCAAGGATTTCTCGGGAAAAACGGACATACTACATTCGAAAGGAGCGTGAGAGTGATGCAAGAAGAGCGCAAGCGTCCGCGTGTGTTGCCCGAAGAGCCGAAGATCGCGCCGGTCGATCCCGTCATTGCGGGGGAAAAGATGGCACAGCAGGAGGGAAACATTGTCTCCGACATCCTTGGTAGCTACACCGGCACGGGCATTGACGGCGATACGCCCGTGCAGGACGCCGATGATCTGTAAAGCCACGAAAACGCACCGCCTTGACCCGATGGGGGTCAAGGCGGTGCTTGTTGGCGCCTTAAGGCGTGGAAATAAACCCCCAGTTCTACTGGGGGAAGATAAAAA
>CAZVSE010000046.1:0-9241 GCA_964629445.1 uncultured Ruminococcus sp.
CACGTTTATGCTTTCTGCTATTAAGGAAGCATTGATGGAAGCGGTAGAAACCGTCGGTGTAACCGAAAAGATGTCCGCTAAGGAATTGCGCCGGTATAAAATCGAACGGTTTCTAAAAAAGAACGAAACCATCACCAACGCAGATGTGCGGCAGATGTTTCAAGTGTCTGCTGCAACAGCAAATCGTATCCTCGTAAAATTAACCGACGAAGGAAAAATCCAAAAAGTTCGTCTTGGCAAGTCTTGGGGATATAAAATCGTAAGCGACCATGAAAATTAAATCATAAATTTTTTAATCATTGACTTTCTTGCTTAATTTATTCATTGAATTAAGCGAGAAGGTCAATTTCTTGCCTGAGGAAAATTCGGTTGTCGTGTACCTTTTGTGTACTCGTAAAAATGAGAAACCCCGAAAACCCGCATAAATACTGGGGTTTTCGGGGGTCGATTTTAGCGAAATTTTACTCCCACTCGATCGTGCCTGTCGGCTTCGGGGTGAGGTCGTACAGCACACGGTTGATGCCCTCGACCTCGCTCGTGATGCGGGCGGTGATCTTATGCAGCACCGCATAGGGGATCTCCTCGATGGTCGCGGTCATCGCGTCGGTGGTGTTCACCGCGCGGATGATGGCGGGCCAACCCTCATAACGCATCTCATCGCGCACACCGACGGATTTAATATCGGGGATAGAGATAAAATACTGCCACACCTTTTCGGCGAGCCCGTTCTTATCGAACTCGTCGCGCAGGATGGCGTCCGCCTCTCGCAGGGCGTGCAGACGGTCGCGGGTGATCGCGCCGAGACAGCGCACACCGAGCCCCGGGCCGGGGAACGGCTGACGATAGACCATCGCGTGGGGCAGGCCGAGAGCCTCGCCGACGACGCGAACTTCATCCTTAAACAGCAGCTTGACGGGTTCAACGAGCTCCATCGCCATCTCCTCGGGCAAGCCGCCGACATTGTGGTGAGATTTGACGGGCTTGCCGCTCTCGGCAGCCTTGATGCTCTCGAGGATATCGGGGTAAATCGTCCCCTGCGCGAGGAACTTGATGCCTTCGAGCTTCGCCGCCTCTTCGTCAAACACCTTGATGAACTCGCCGCCGATGATCTTACGCTTCTTCTCGGGATCGCTGACGCCCGCCAGCAGATCGAGGAAACGGTCAGTCGCATCGATATAGATGAGGTTGGCATCCAGCTCCTTGCCGAACACCTCGATGACCTGCTCGCTCTCGCCCTTGCGCATCAGACCGTGGTTCACGTGTACACAGACAAGCTGTTTGCCGATCGCCTTAATGAGCAACGCGGCAACGACCGAGCTGTCAACGCCGCCGGACAACGCGAGCAGCACCTTCTGATCGCCGACCTGCGCGCGGACAGCCGCGACCTGCTCGTCGATGAAAGCCTGCGCCTGCGCGGGGGTGGTGATACGCTCCATAGTTTCGGGACGGATATTCTCGTTCATTATGTCACACCGCCTTTATCAACCGTTGGTATAGTTGTCGAAATAGCCCTGCACGAGCACGACGGGCGTACCCTTGTCGCCCGAGCCGCTGGTCAGGTCGCACAGCGAGCCGATAAGGTCAGTCAGCTGGCGGGGGGTGGTGCCCTGCGCCGCCATATTGCCGACGAGTTGACCGTCTTTCTGACGGATGCTCTCGGAGATGGCTTCCTTGAGTGCCTCACCCGACAGATTCGCGAAGTCGTTATCGGCAAGATATTTAAGCTTGAGCTCGTTCGGCGTGCCGATCAGCCCGTCGGTAAAAGCGGGGGACACGACCGGGTCGGCGAGCTCCCAGATCTTACCCTTAGGATCCTTGAACGCGCCGTCGCCGTAGACCATTACCTCGACGTGCTTGCCAGTCGCGTTGAGCACCTTCTTCTGGATGTCGAGCACCAGATCCTGACAGTCGCGGGGGAAAAGCTTGACGGTGTCCTCGGTCGATTTGTTCGAGCCAAGCAGACCGTATTTCTCATTACAGCCGCTGCCGTTCACAGGCGCGGTGAGGATGTCGTCCAGACCACAGACGATCTTCGCGCCCGCCTCTTTGAGCAGACGCTTGGTACGCTCGCGGGTGTGGATGTCGCAGGTGAGCACGCAGTCGGTGTAGTCGAGGATCGCCTTCGGCTGGTTAGCGAAAATGATCTCCACCTCAGCGCCGCACTCACGGATAAGGTCAGCGTAATACTGCACATAGTCGACGCCGGTGAACTCCAGCTTCTGCACGCCGAACACCTCGCGATAACGCTCGAGGGTGAGCACGTCACAGTAGGGATTGATCCCCGCCGCGTCGATGATATCATAAGTCGCCAGAGAGTTGCCCACCTCGTCGGAGGGGTAGCTGAGCATCAGCACGATCTTCTTCGCGCCCTTGGCGATGCCGCGCAGGCAGATCGCGAAACGGTTGCGCGAGAGGATGGGGAAGATAACGCCGACAGTACCGCCGCCGAGTTTCGCCTTGACATCCTCGGCGATGGCGTCGACGGATGCGTAGTTGCCCTGCGAACGGGCAACAATCGATTCGGTCACGGAAATAACGTCGCGATCCTGCAAGGGGAAGCCCTCGATCTCGGCGGCCTCGATGACGCTGTTCGCCACGATGGCGGCGAGGTCGTCACCCTGACGGATGATCGGGCAGCGGATACCTCTCGAAACAGTACCGACTCTACGTTCATTTTTTTCCATACTAACATCCCTTTCTGACAGACGTTTTCACACGGAAAACCGTGTTCCTTGAAAACACCATAATATTATAGCGCATATGCGGATGATTTTCAATAATTGTTCCGCAATTTTTTTGATTTTTTTCGATATATACCAAAATATCGTTCTGACCCCCGCCCTTTATTATGCAGAAAAAGCGCTCATTCATTCCACGAATGGAAAACCCCGTAAAATGCGCGGCAAAATGTGGTATAAACGGGAGAATTTGCACCGCGCTGTCCCCCGCTGTTGCAAATGCGGACAAAATGTGTTATAATAAAGGATAATGGAAAAATCCCTCGCCCGAAAGGAGCGTTTTCTATGAATATTCTGATCGTAGGCTGCGGCAAGATCGGCTCGACCATTCTCGCCAGCCTCACCGCTGAGGGGCACGACATCACGGCGGTCGAACTCGACCGCGACATCCTCGCCGAGATCACCAACGTCTATGACGTGATGGGTGTCTGCGGCAACGGCGCGGATTGCGACACCCTCGCCGAGGCGGGGGTTGCCGACGCTGAGATGTTCATCGCCGTCACGGGGTCGGATGAACTCAATATGCTCGCTTGCTACCTTGCGGGGCGGATGGGCGCGCGACACACCATCGCCCGCATCCGCAATCCCGAATACAACGACCGCTCCCTCACCTTTATGAAGCAGGAACTCGGGCTGTCGATGGCGATCAATCCCGAACTGCTCGCGGCTCGTGAGCTGTTCCACACTCTCAAACTCCCCACCGCGGCGAAGATCGAAACCTTCTCCCGCGGCAATTTCGAGATGATCGAACTGCGACTGCGCGAGGACTCACCCCTGCTCGGCGTGCCGTTGCACGAGCTACGCTCGCGGTATAACGCGAAATTCCTCATCTGCGTCGTCCAGCGCGGCGATGCGGTGTACATCCCCGACGGTAACTTTGTGCTGCAGGCGGGCGACCGCATCGGTCTGACCGCCTCCCCTGTCGAGATCCAAAAATTGATGCGCGCAATCGGATTGGCCTCCAAGCAAGCGCGCAACGTGATGATCCTCGGCGGCAGCCGTACCGCTTTCTATCTCGCGAAGCGTTTGCTCGCCGCGGGCACCAACGTCAAGATCATCGACCGCGACCGCGCGCTGTGCGAGGATCTGTGCCACGCATTGCCCAAGGCAGTGGTCATCCACGGCGACGGCTCGCATCAGGAGCTGTTGCTCGAGGAGGACATCGGCAATATGGACGCGTTCGTGTCGCTCACGGGGATGGACGAGCAGAATGTCCTGCTCTCTTTCTTCGCCGCGTCGCAGAGCGTGCCGAAAGCCATCTCCAAGATCAACCGTCCCGAGCTCGCCGCGATGGCAGAACGGCTCGGGCTGGAATGCATCATCTCCCCTCGCAAACTCATTGCCGACGTGCTGGTGCGGTACGCCCGCGCCCTGCACAACTCAATGGGCAGCACCATTGAGACGCTGTACACGCTGATGGACGATCGCGCGGAGGCGGTGGAATTCCTCGTGCAGGATGAGCCGACCCTCGTCGACATTCCGCTCAAGGAGCTTTCTCTCAAGCCCAACATCCTCATCGCGGGCATCATCCGCAACCGCCGCCCCATCATCCCCGCCGGTGACGATCGCATCCTCGCGGGCGACAAGGTGGTGCTGCTCGTCGCGGGTCAGCACCTGCAGGAACTCAAAGATATTCTGAAATGATCGGGCAGATCATATGAAGGACGGTTTTTATGAATCGACGAATGGTTTTTTATATGATCGGGCAGATCATCAAACTGGAGGCGGCGGTGCTGCTGCTCCCCGCGCTGGTGGCGTTGCTGTATCAGGAGACGTGCCTGTGGGCGATCCTCGCCACGTCGGCGGTCGCGCTGGCGGGCGGCTTCGCGCTCACCCTCCTCAGCCGCCCGTCCTCACAGGTGATCTTCGCGCGCGAGGGCTTCGTCATCGTCGCACTGTCGTGGCTGGTACTGTCCGCCGTCGGCGCGCTGCCCTTCTTCCTCAGCGGCGAGGTCCCGAGCTATGTAGACGCGTTCTTCGAGACGGTGAGCGGCTTCACCACCACCGGCGCGTCGATCCTCACCAACGTTGAGACAATGAGCCATGGACTGCTGTTCTGGCGCAGCTTCACCCACTGGATCGGCGGCATGGGCGTGCTGGTGCTGATCATGGCGATCGTGCCGTCGGTGTCGGGACGCAATATGCACATCCTGCGCGCCGAAATGCCCGGTCCCGTCATCGGCAAGCTGATGCCCCGCATCCGCGACACCGCCAAGATCCTCTACATCATCTACCTCGTAATGACCGCGGTGCTCATTGTTCTGCTGGTCGCAGGCGGTATGTCGCTGTTCGACAGCGTCCTGCACGCCTTCGGCACGGCAGGCACGGGCGGCTTCGGCATCAAGGCGGACAGTATCACGGGCTACAGCCCGTATCTGCAGTGGGTCATCGGCATCTTTATGCTGCTGTTCGGCGTCAACTTTAACCTCTACTACCTCATCCTCATCCGCCACGTCAAGGAGGCGCTCAGCAGCCGCGAATTGTGGCTGTATATCACGATCGTCGCCGCCGCCACCACCGCTATTTCACTCAACATCGCGCCGCTGTACGGCGGTCTTGAGGAAACGGTACGCGCGGCGCTGTTCCAGGTGTCGTCCATTATTACCACCACCGGCTACGCCACCGCAGACTTTAACCTCTGGCCGGGGCTGTCCAAGGCGATCTTGCTGATGCTGATGTTTATCGGCGGCTGTGCCGGCTCGACCGCGGGCGGACTGAAGGTATCCCGCATCCAACTGCTGCTCAGCACCGTCAAGCGTGACCTGCGCCGCCTGCTGCATCCCCGCTCGGTCGGCGTCATCAAGATGGAGGGCAAACGCCTCGACGAAGCATCCATCTCGGGCGCGTCGGCGTATTTCATCCTGTATATCGTGCTGTTTGCAGTCGGCTGTCTGGTGCTTTGTCTTGAGCCCCTCAGCCTCGAAACCAACCTCTCCGCAATGGCGGCGTGCTTTAACAATGTCGGTCCCGGCTTCGATCTCGTCGGTCCTGCCGCGAGCTACGCGGTGTATTCGCCGTTCTCCAAACTCATTCTCTCCTTTGCGATGCTGTTCGGGCGGCTGGAGATCTACCCGTTGCTGTTCGTGCTTATCCCTTCCACGTGGACGAAGAAATGATCAACGATACGCAAAAAGGCACGCCCTGTCGGGGCGCGCCTTTTTGCATTTATTTGTTTATATCGCAGGTTTCTTGCCGAGCTTTGAGAAGAATTTGAAGGTCATCGGCCAGAGGATGCCCCCCACCACCACGATGAGGAAATACCGCACACTGCGCGCCGCGAGATGTCCACCAAACAGCGCATCCAGCGGGGCGCGCAGCAGCTCCTTCGCGGCGAGCACGAGCAGGATGCCGCCCACCGTCTTGATGATCTGCGCCCACCACACCGCTTTGGTATCGAAGTTGATCCACTTACGATCCACGATGTACGTAAGCAACAGCCCCACCGCACAGCCGAACAGCGTAAAACCGTTTTTGCGCGCGGACTCCAGATTGTGTACCGCGTCCGCGGCATACATCTCCGCGGGGAACGGGTAAAATTGGACAAAGCCGAGGTACGCCACCATCATCACGATGAAGGCGATGAGCACCGCGGTCATCAGCCGCGGAGAATTCTCCGCTTTGCGAAAGACGGGGTAGGCGACGAAGACCAGCACCGCCGCAATCCCCACCGACGTGAGCACGTCCGCGGGCGTATGTACGCCGAGATACATTCTCGACAGCGCGACGAGCGCGACAAGCGCGATCATCCCCAAACGCAGAGCGGTGTTTTTTTCCATGCGGGCGATGCCGCCGTACAGCCCCACCGCCGTCTGCGTATGCCCGCTCGGGAAGGAATAGCCCGTCGCGGCCTCGCGCGCCGATTCCACGATGGTGAAGTCGGGGTCTTTGACCCACGGGCGCGGCACGCGGCAGAGGACCTTGAGGAACTGATTGAGCACCGTCCCCAAAAAGCCGACGCAGAGAAGATAATAGCCCTTGTACTTATCCACGCACCAGAACACGATCATCCCGACCGCCATAAAAACGGTCTCCTCACCGAACAGGGTGATAAACGAGAAAAAACCGTCCAACACGGAGTTGCGCAGACTTTCCAGAAAATACAAAAATGACACAAAAAGCGCTCCTTTCGTCGTCGTATTGGTCGCCCAATGGGCGGATGATGGTATTGTAGCATAAAACGGATGAGATTTCAATATAGAGGGTGGCATTGTAGGAGGCGGCGGGAATCTGAACCCCGGCATTTGCCGAAAGAAGAAACTGCGTCGCCGCAAGAAAGTGCTTCGGCAATTTGCCTGTTATTTTTGCTAACGCAAAAATAAGGCGGGCGATTCCACAGCCACCGTAACCACGCAAAAAAACACCGCCTTTGGCGGTGTCCTTTGCGTGGTGGAGGCGGCGGGAATCGAACCCGCGTCCGAAAGTCACTTGATACAGCTTTCTCCGAGTGCAGCCGATCTTTTGAGATTCCCCTCACGCATCGCCGATGGGCAGGCTATGCGCTACGGTAGCCACTACGCCGTGACGACAGGGGTGGCACCCCGCCGTTCACGTTCACCGCTCATCGACGCCTCGCTCCCGACCGCGGTGCTTCGGGGCAAGACGGGCAGCCTAATTAGGCCGCCAACGCAACTTTATTGTTGTCGTTTATTGTTTAAAAATACCGATTTTACAGCGGGTCGGCACCGCTACTCGCTTACCGTACCTCACAACCCCCGTCGAAACCTTTACGCCCCCGTATGGGTGATGAGTTTGCGTACCTTATTATACGGGCTTTGCGGCTGACTGTCAAGCGCATCGACAAAAGCATCAAAGAAAAGACTTGTAATTTTCTTCGATAATTGATACTATAACAGTATATTCCGAAAAAAGAGAGGAGTGCCGAGATGGAACACGATACCCTGCGCGTTCACCCCAGTCTGCGCGACCCCGATCGCGAGCGCGTGCTCGACTGGCTGACCGCGTTGCTGCCGATCCTGCTGATGTCCGTCATCAACTTCCGCGGACAGGCACTCGCTCTGTTCGCGACCGCCGTCGGCGGCTACCTGATGGCGGCGCGCCTCATCGGCTGGGCTGTGAAAGCGCCGCTTGCTGACCTGCGTGTCGCGCCCGCACTGCTTTGCGGGCTGTTGTCGGCGTTCTGCCTGCCGGCGAGTGCGCCGTGGTGGTTGTCGGCACTGCTTGGCGGCGTTGCCGCGGTGGCGGATGCCGTGCCGCGGCTCATCGGGCGCGTCAAACCCGATTGGCGCCTTGCGCAGCCGCTCGTGCATCCTGTGCTGCTTGCCTATCTCCTTGTGCGAATAGTATTCTCCACGCACTTTGCCGATTATACGATGCCCGCGCAGTTTATTCCCGTGGACGGGGTCGCGGAGGCGACGCCGCTCGCGGCACTTCGCGGCGGGGAAGCCGCGGATCTGTGGCAACTGCTGTTCGGCATCCACGCGGGAGCGATCGGCGAGATCTGCGCCGCGGCGATCCTGCTCAGTGTATTGTATCTCATCCTGCGCCGCCGCGTGCGTCTCATCGCACCCGCCTGCCTGCTCGCGTCGGTCGCGCTGCTGTCGTGGATGATCTGGGGCGCGGTCGGCTATGCACTGTATGCGATCCTCACGGGCGGCGTCCTACTCGCCGCCCTGCTGTTCGCGGATAACGCTACCGCGCCCGCCGCGCCGCGCGATCAGATCGTCGTCGGCATCGTCGCGGGCGTGATCACCGTGCTCATTCGCCGCTTCGGCGGCTGGGCGGAGGGCGTCGCCGTCGGCGTGCTCTGCGCGCAGGGCATCGTGCCGCTGTTGCCGTTCATCTACAAGATCTGCCGCATCGTGTGGACACATATCGCACAGTGGGCAGGAGTTGCGTGGAGGTGGATCAAGCCGATTCTTGCGCGGTTTTTCCGCTTCGCGGGCGCAAAACTCGCCGCGAGCGCGCGTTGGCTGTGGGCACAGATCCGCCGCAGCGCGAAGGCGCTGTTTTTGTGGGTAAAAGGCTTGCTTGAAAAAAGAAAAAATAAGTGTTGACAAATCGGGTGGGTATAGTATATAATAAACTGCGTTCCCGCCGCGGGACGATTTGCGGCTGTATAGCTCAGTTGGCTAGAGCATGCGGTTCATACCCGCAGTGTCAGTGGTTCGAATCCACTTACAGCCACCACCGTCTTTTCCGGCTCTCGCGAGAGAGCCGGAAAAGACCATCTATGGCCCGATGGTCAAGCGGTTAAGACACCGCCCTTTCACGGCGGTAACACGGGTTCGATTCCCGTTCGGGTCACCAAAGGGTGGCAGGACGCAAACCTGCCACGCCTTACAAAAGATCATTTTCCGTTCGCCTGTGCCTTGTCGCTTGAAATCCGTCAGGATGTCGGCGCTCCGCGGCTTTGGCGAGACGAAAACTTCTCTTTTTGTAAGGGCAAAGCGTTTCTGCCGCACGGATAAAGGCGGCGAGCGAAACCGTGACAAGGTTTGCGTCCTGTCACCTTATGGGCGTATAGCTCAGCTGGTTAGAGCGCC
>CAZVSE010000047.1:0-9139 GCA_964629445.1 uncultured Ruminococcus sp.
CGAACAGCACCTCTTTGCCCTCGGCGGACAGCTCGCGAACGAACATATACGCCTCTTCGAGCTTGCGAACAGTCTTCTGCAGGTCAATGATGTAGATACCGTTGCGCTCGGTGAAGATGTAGGGCGCCATTTTGGGGTTCCAACGGCGGGTCTGGTGACCGAAATGGACACCGGCTTCCAGCAGTTGTTTCATGGAAATAACGGACATAACTGAATTCCTCCTTGGTTTTTCCTCCGCGAGCATCAATGCCCACCGTCCGACACATTCGGATGCGGCACCGAGCATCAATGTTGAGCCTCGCGTGCGTTTTGCCGATATAGTATACCATTAACCGCAAAAAAATGCAAGACGTTTTTTGCGATTTTTTAATAATTTTTCAGAAGAATTTATAGAGAACATTCACAAGCCATCAACGAAACAATCCGCCAAGGATCTGCGGACCTTTTTTGGGTGAACAGGCGCAGTCCGGCGGGCATTTGAAATTGACCAGTATCGTCTCATCTCCGATGACCTCGATGTCCTTCCAATGGATAACGATATCCGCCTCCCTCCCGAGCAAGCCGAGGCATTTGTTGCGTCCGAAGATAACAATAGACACGATCTGCGCGGTGCAGGTGTCTACCTCAATGTCATCGACATAGCCGAGCCGCGTACCGTCGCAGATGTTGATGACCTCCTTGTCGTGCATGTCCGTGATGCGTGCGATCATAGCACTCCCTCCTTATATGGGAGTATATGCGGGAGGAAGCACGAATAGAACGCACGGGAAATCGCGGGACGATGTGGGCATTGTCCCCTACAACAAGTCTCAAATTATGCGCCCGCCGGTTTGAACGATGGACGGGCGATTCGTGAATCGCGCCTACGGTATTGCTATAGACCTATGTAAACTCAACAGGGCATCGTGGACGCCGCCTCCCACAAAAGAAGAAACATAAAAAACCGCACGGTAAATCCGTGCGGTCAAAATCATTCCATCCATTCATACACAATGCGGGGAGAGCCGTTTGCGAGATAGATGATGCCGCGGCGGGAAAAGCCGTGCTTTGTCACCAGATGCTGCATCACCTTGTTGTCCGCGTGGGTGTCGATGCGCAGATGATCGCTCCGCTCGCGGCAGAACGCCACGCATCGCGTAAAAAAGCCCGCCGCTGTGCCGTCGCTTGCGACGTTGTGGATCGCGGCGTAGGGCTTGTCGCTCAGCCACGTGCCACCCTCGATCACGCCATAGGTCGGGTCATCACCGAAGGTCAACGAAAACGCCGCATGTACCGTGCCGTCAGTCTCCTCGACATACAATTCCCCCACCGACACGAGCCACACGAGCCGTTCGCGCGGCGGGTTGGTCGTCCCCCACTGATTCGGGTTGCCGTTTGCCGCCATAAACTGCCGCGCCGCGGCATACACCGTCTCAATCACGGGCATATCATCCATTGTTGCTTTGCGTATCATCTGATCACCTCGATAAAAAGTGTGCCATCGGTATATTAGCATATTCCCGAGGAAATAACAAGTTTTCGTTAAATTAAATCCGTTTTACTCTGACAGGCTTATGTAATTCTAAGGCGCAGTCGATCATATTTTTCGTTCCTCTGCTCTTACCGTTCCAAAAGCAGATAACATAATCAGCGATCTCCGCCATTTTGCGGTTTCTTCTCGGTCCCGCGCTTTTGCCGTATGTCTCCCGCTCGGCAGGATAACGCTCAATTTCATAGCCGTTTTCATAAGCATAACGCTCTCCGATCTCATCCGCGCCGCGACAACCGCCCGACACAAAAATGAGTGTATACTTTTCCCGAATATTACAGATACAGAGATCAATAAACGTCTTTGCCTGTGCATAATTTTCATAATCCCGACAACCCGCTACTACAATTCGTTTTATCATGTTATCACCTCACGCCTATTTTACTATTATACGATAGTAAATGCAACACTATCTTTTGATAGTACATATACTAAAATCGAGGTGAACGTATATGTACTATCCAAGGTTAAAGGATCTGCGCGAGGATAATGATTTGATGCAAAAGGAAGTTGCAGCCATTCTTGGGATCGATCAAAGAGTATATAGCAACTACGAAACCGGCAAAAGAGAAATTCCTACCCGCTTTGTTGTGACACTTGCAAAGTATTACAAAACCTCCACAGATTATATTCTCGGTTTGACGAACAATTCTAAAGCACACACCAAATAAAAAGTAAAACGCCGTCAGCTTGACGGCGTTTTACTTTTTCACTTCTTCGACTTGATCGCGGCGTGGTAGTGTGCATAGGTGCAGGACGGGGCATCCCCCAACACCCGCGACTCCGTCACCTCGCCGATGAACAGCGTATGGCTGCCAAGATCGGTCGACCCGATCACCTTTGCCGAGAAAAACGCGTTGGTATACTTCGGGATAACTTTGATCCCATTTGCGGCGCGGACATCCTCCGGACAATCCTTGAACTTATCGACCTCTCTGCCCGTCTGCATCCCGAAATGACGGATGACCTCAAACGGAACATCCTCGGTCAGCACCGAAAGGTTGAATTCACCCGTCTTTTCAATCATCTCACGGGTTAAATTGTTCTTCTGGCAGGAGATCGCTAGCCTCGTCGGGTCGTTGGCGACCTGAAATGCCGTATTGATAATACAGCCGTTGTCGCGACCGTCCTTCGCCGTCAACACGAACAGTCCGTAGGACAGCTTAAACAGTGCGGTGGGATCGGTTTTCGGCTTTTCTTCTCTCGGATCAGCGAAAGTAGCGGTTGAGCAAACCTTCAAAAGCCTTTCCGTGGCGAGCTTCGTCGCGGGCCATTTCGTGCACTGTGTCGTGGATCGCATCGAGGTTCAGTTCCTTCGCACGCTTCGCGAGAGCCATCTTGCCCTCGGTCGCGCCGTTCTCGGCGTCTACGCGCATCTCAAGGTTCTTCTTGGTGCTGTCGGTGACAACCTCGCCCAACAGCTCGGCAAACTTCGCGGCGTGCTCCGCCTCTTCGTAAGCCGCCTTCTCCCAGTACAGACCGATCTCGGGATAGCCCTCACGGTGCGCGACGCGCGCCATCGCCAGATACATACCGACCTCGGTGCACTCGCCCATAAAGTTGGCGCGCAGGCCCTCGACGATCTCCTCGTCGACGCCCTTGGCGATACCGACGACGTGCTCAGCCGCCCAGGTGCGCTCGCCGCCCTGCTCGTTGAACTTATCCGCGCCGACGCCGCACACGGGGCAAACCTTCGGCGCCTCGTCACCATTGTGAACATACCCGCAAACACTGCAAACAAACTTTTTCATAACCTTACCTCCAAAATAAATTTTATTAACATCTTACTATATCAGACAGAAGCCGAAGCCTCTGGACCTGCCGTACAACACGCGGCGCACAAACCGCTGAAGGAAAGCTCCTGACCCTGCACAAGGCAGCCATCCAGCTCCCCTGCCCCGCTCGGGAGAAGGCTCTCCACCGCGCGGGCCGTGAGCGTCACGTCTTTGATGCAGCCGCAACCGACGCATCGAAAATGCGCATGCGGTGTCAGCCCTGCGTCGTAGCGACGCTCTTCTGAGCATAAGGGCAATTCCCGCACCAGACCCGCCTGCACCAGCGCGTGCAGAGAGTTATATACCGTCGTGCGAGAAAAGGTGGGCTGATCGACAGACACCGCCTCATACACCGTGTCGACCGACGGGTGGATCGGGTGAGCAAGCAGGTATTCGTACACAGCCAAACGTTGCTGTGTCGGGCGTACCCCGTGACTGCACAAAAGCTGTGCTATCTGCTGTCTGTCCATATTGCCCTCCTTTCTTGTAACCATTCCTTATTTGTAATGATTACAAATATAGGATACACGACAGATACAAATTTGTCAAGCACTTTTTTCAAAAATATAAAAATTTTTCGACCCCGATGATCTGTTGATCGTCGGGGTCGAAACAGGTTCTGATTATTCGTCGTAATAGACTGCCGCGGGTGCAAGATCGATGGCGGCGACGCTCTCCTCCATCTCCGCTTGGCTGTGACACCACCGCGTGTTTTCCTCAAACGCGTGCCAGCCCGATACATACACATCCAAAGTCAGCGCGACATCCGCCTTGGAGTCTTCATTCTCGAACGGGCTCTGCACGTAGGTGTTACCCGTAATGGTCGGGCCTCTCCCCTGCGGGTCGTTCGGGTACGAGATCGATGTCAAGTGACGGTACGACGTATCCATAATGTTGTTGCGAATAATGAAATTGTCGCAAGGCTGCGCGCGGTAATACGCACAAATGTGGGACACCACACTCGTATTGCTTCCTAAACGATCAAGCGTGCCGAAGCCAAAGCCCGCAAAGCGCATAATGTTGTTCTCATAGACCGTGTTCGTGATTATACCAAGATCTTTATCGGCATAATATTCGATATTATACGGCGAATATTCCAACAGGTTGTCTGCGAAGCGTATGTTGTCCGCGACGATGGCTACGGATGCACTGGATTGATGGGTGATGCCCGCATCGAAGCACTGATATACCCAGTTATTCTCCACCGTGATATTGCGGCAGTTGCCGACGACCTCAAAACCGTTGCCGTAGCGCGCGGCTCTTTGCTTGCCATCCTCGCTCGGCCAGCGCAGCATACAACCGCCGATATAGCCGATCTCGCAATTGCGCACCGTTACGTTGTAGCAAAGGTTGCGGAACTGGATGCCGTGGCAACCGGCATATTTTATGCACAAATTCTCAATAAGTACGTCATGCGTCTCGGAAATATCCGCGAGCATTAAATTAAAGCGCGATGCCAGCTCAATGTCCTGATAGACATCGCCGGGGTTGCCCGCCGCGAGATAGAGATACACCGCTTGCTCGTCGCCGACAAAGCAAAATTCCAAGTCCTTATGCAGGTCGAGCGTCAACTGCTTACGGCCGCAAGCGACGCCGTGGTCAAAAATGATGTTGCCGATATCCTTTTTCTCCTGCGGCACACTGACCTTCCATACGTTCGGCGTGTTAGTTGCCTGCCAAAAGCTCGGGTCGGCGTAGTTACGCCAGCTGCCGTACAGGCACGGCTTCGGGCCCTCACCATAGGCAGCAAAAGTCATCCCACTGCGCACAAAGATCTGACCACGGTAAACGCCGCCGCGCTCAAACAGCACCGCATCGCCTTCCTTGAAATCGTCCTTCGCGGCGGCAACGCGCGGCAGAGTACGCCACGCCGTTTCAGGCGTGGTGCCGTCCGCCTCATCATCGCCGCACGGCGACACATAGTAGGTCGTGCCACTGACGGTGTAGTCACCGTTGGGTGCGTTCACGATCGCAAGGCGCTTCTCCTCTGCGAGCGCGTCAAAGCGGCTGTGCTTCTCATTGTACAAGATCGCCGTGTTGATAGTCACGGGCTTTTCAATAACTGTACTCATTTGCGATCTCCTTTACTGATCTTAGGATATAAGACGACTTATGCGAGACATTTATTCAGAATGGCGACATTATCGGTGATCTGGCATTTGATGTTCGTCATACTCAGCCCCGGTTGTACTGATAACTGCTTCTCTTATTGTACAGGAAATAAGAGGCAAAAGCAAGCCAAAATTCGGGGAATATTCGCCAAAAACAGTCGTCTTGCAGTTTTGGCGAACCGATATGGTGCGTCACAGGTGCGAGTTCTCAATGAAAAACAATCCCGAACGGCGAATGCCGTTCGGGATTGTGATTGCTTTTGCTAATGCGGTCAAAACCGCAGGGCATTACTTGTAGAAGATCACATCAACGGGGTCCGTATCAACCTGAGCAACGCTCTCTTCCATCTCGGACTGCGAGTTGGAATAGTAGTAATCGTTGCGTACATACGTACCCGTTTCGGAATCAATGGTGCTGTCGCGGCAAAATGCTACTCGAGAATAACGGTCATAGCCCTGTATCCACGTATTGCCGGTGATCGTCGGTCCCTTGTAATCATTTTTGTACGTGCCGGCCAACTGCTCCAGCAGTTCACCTGTACTGTCGTTAAGCTCATTCTTCTCAGTCGAGTTCGGATAAGCCGAGACCAGCAACGAAACGTACGAGGTATCGAAGGTGTTACCGCTGATGACAACATTTTCGCAAGGCGTCACAACAAGCATAAAGTTCACGTGACTGATCGCGGCAATAGTTGCGCGGAAATTCTCGCGGTTATCACGCTCAAACTCATAGCCTGCAAAACGCATAATGTTATCTGTGTAAGAGCAGTCCTTTATCAGACCGGTACCGGCGTCCATCCAAAGCTCGAGGCTATACGCGCAATACTCAATGAGATTGTTGGATACCGTGATGCTCTCTGCGATATTGTAGCCACCCTGATTGGTGTAGCCGGCATCATAGCACTGATAGATCCAGTTGTTCTGCACCGTAATATTGCTGCACGCACCGTAGAACTGAATACCATTGCCGTAACGCACATTATAATCATCCGTGTAGTCATCGGTCGTTCCGTTCGCAGAGCGCATCATAGCGCCGCCGATCCAACCGATCTCGCAGTTGGTAATCGTAACATCCTGTATCGGCTTGGAGTTGACCGTAGAGCTGAGAGAGAAGCCGTGAACGCCGGCGTATTTCACGCAAAGGTTGTCGAACATCATCTCATAGTGCCTATCATTACTATTCGACACAGCCACAACACCGGACAAATTCGTCGCGATCTCAATCCGTTCAAAGTCGGTAGGCTCTACACCCTCGGGCAAATAGACATACAGGTCGTTCAGTGTCACGGCAGTAATATCCTGCGTTGTTTCATCATAGGTGTAACTGGTGTCGTGATAGAACTCATAATCCTGATAAATGACCTTGTTCGTCGACATCGAGCCATATGTGATATCGTCGCCGTTGATGAAAAGGACATTACCGACATGATTGCCCAGTTTACTTGAGCATTCGAAGGTCGAGAGATAATCACCAAGACCGACAAGCTGCCAACGGTTCTCAAAGCCGTCAAGCTTCACCCACTCAAGGCCGGCCGCTTCGAGAGAATCCGTATCGGCGTAGTTTATAACAGAGCCGTTGATGATGGGCTTAGCACCGGTGCCGTAAGCACCGTAGTAGGTATAATTCTTCGCCTTAAGACGGCCGCGATATTCGCCGCCGCGCTTAAAGAGAACAACGATCTTCTCAGAACTTGATCTATCGGCGCTGATGTAAGTAACATCATTGACATTCGTCAGCGTCTTCCACGCGGCATCCTCGCTCGTGCCGGCGTTCGCATCGTTACCATTCTCCGAGTCAACATAGTAGATCGTGGTGCCGGTGAAGGTCTTATTCTCCGCGTTGAGGATTGTGTCCTTTAACTCGGATGCCGCCGTCTCGACCTCAGACACACTGGTCATAGCCTCCGAGAGGGTGACATTCTTCGTCTGAGTCAAGCTGCGTGAGATAACCTCGCCGTAGATGATGAACTCGTTGCCTTCGGCATCCAC
Organism: uncultured Ruminococcus sp.; assembly: GCA_964629445.1. GTDB lineage: Bacteria > Bacillota > Clostridia > Oscillospirales > Acutalibacteraceae > UBA5905. Next base: position 7,404 of record CAZVSE010000047.1, read on the forward strand.
AGCCTTAACATACGAACGGGCGGAGATGCTCTCATCCCAGTTCGCACGAGGTATATTTTTGATAACGCCGGTAAAGACAACGCCCTGCACGTCCGCACCGAGATAATGCTCGCGATAAGAACTCGACTGCAGCTTCTTAGCGGGGATGTCGTAGACTATGCCGATGCCAACATTATCCAGTGTCATCACCGCATCGGAAGCACCGCCCAGCGTGGCGATGCCCACATCGCGACCGAAGAGAACGCCTGCTCCGGTGACGGTATAGGTGGCATCGTCAATCGTGATGGTCGCGCCGGTATAATCCGCCGTGCCGTCATCGTTACGGGTGATGCTAGCGCCCTTGATCGCCGCAATGAAACGCAACGCATAATCATCACGAACCTGCGAACCAACCATATCCAGCTCAACCGCCGTGGAGAGAGCTGTGGTCGGAACAGGCGTCGTGGTGAGCGTCACCTGAGAATCTGTGGTCTTGAAGATACGACGACCGTGCAAAAGGTTACCCTTCTTCACATTGCTTGTGCTGCCCGCCGTGCAGGTAATACTCATATTCCAGACATACAGCTTAGACAAATCTTTCGACGTTCCGCAGTTGATCGAGAATTGCAGACTCAACAAAGAGTGGTTGATCTGATCGGAGGTGAGCTTACCGACAAACGTGTGACGACCGGCAGCGAATTGATATTCGCCGTTCTCTCCATCCGCAACATTGCGCAGACGACTACTGCCGTCAACATTTGTATAACTACCGTCACCGGCAACCAAGGAGGCATATACGGTCGTGTTCGTCTCAGGAAGGAAATAATCGAAGGAGACGGTATATTCAATTTCAGCGTTGCCATAGGTGACACCGATCTTGGCAGGCACACGCACCGAATACACACCGCTGGTGAAACCGTCATCCCCGTACGCAGGGCAGGTGGTGAAATCGATCTCCGTGACCTCGGTGGTATCCTCCATCTCGATGGTAGCAATATCCACCTGTTCCGAGGAGAGACAATCCTTACCCGCGCCGTTGTAAGTGCCGGTAAACTCGGATGCACGGACTACGCCGGTGTCCAAATTCTCCAGACGGAAATTCCAGACATACAGGTCCTTCGGCAGAAGGGAAATACCATTGATCATACCGTCCTTCGTGCCATCCACTTTATCCGTATAGTAGTCATACGGAGCGCCGAAGCCGAAGATGGTATTCGCAGTGGTACCTTCAGTGTATTGCGTGATATCCTCGATCGTCGCACAGAAGGTGTGCCGACCCTGCTGTAGATAGGAACTGCCCGTGGTATCGTCCGGAACACCCACGTTATCGTTGGCGTGGCTGACGTAGATCGCTGTCGCCTCGGGCATATAATAGTCGAAACTGAGGCGGAATTTACCGGTCAAATCGGTGGTCTTCACGCCTGTTGCGTAGAACAAGTGCGTACCCCTCAAGGCTTCGGTTGCCATAAATGTTTCAGAGTCAAAATTTTCACCGTCAAAATCAAAGTGGTACGCCATCACGGGCTCTTCTTCCGCGGTCTCTTCCCAAGTGACGGTATACTCGCCGGACTCGGCGAGCGTCAGTGTCTCGCCGTCCGCAGCGACAGCAACACGCGCGCCGTCCTTCTTCGCGATGGCGTACATTCCCTCGGGAACATCGACGGTGTATTCGCCCGCCGTCTCCGTCGCGTGGAGATAAACACCCGTTGCACACTCGAGAATGTAGAGGTTATCCATCGTCGAAGAGGTGTCGGAGA
>CAZVSE010000048.1:0-8698 GCA_964629445.1 uncultured Ruminococcus sp.
CTGCTCGACATCATGCGTAAGATGATCCCCGACTTCGCTGAGGAGCATCAGTACCGTCACCCCGGTCCGATCCACGCGCAGTACGGCCGCTACGTTAACGAGCCCGGCGACTACTCCTCGATGAACACCGACGGTCACCTGCGTAGCTGCTTCTTCGGCAGAAGCGAGACCCTCACCATTAAGGACGGCAAGCTCGACCTTGGTCTCTTCGCGCATATCTACTTCATCGACTGGGACCACGTTATCGCACGCCGCCGTCAGGTAAACGTTACCATTATCGGTACCGCCGAGGATGTTAACGATCGCAAGTGGAACGACGGTCAGGTCATCGACACCAAACACAAGTTCACCGAAGAGGAAAAGGCTTACGATATCCACTACGATCTCCAGCAAATGAGATAAGAACTACTAAAACCCATTTACATAAGGTGATTTGATTATGAAATGCTTAGGAATTGATTTCGGTACGACCTCGGTCAAGGCGGTGCTGTTTGACGAATCGCTTCGCCAGCTCGCCGACTCCACCGAGGACTACACCCTCAACACCAGCGGCAACATTGTCGAGCTCCCTGCGGAGAAATACTGGAGCCTGCTGCAAAACGCGCTGACCAACATTCAGCGTACAAGCGGCGTCGACTGCCTCGCCATCGACACCCAGTGCGAGACCCTCATCCTCACCGACGAGGACGGTAATCCCGTACGCGACGCGATCGTGTGGCTGGACAACCGCGCCACCGAAGAGGCGGAATTGATCGAACAGCATTTCGGTCGTCAAAAGGTCTACGAGCTTACAGGTCAGCCGGAAGTCACGGCGACCTGGCCGGCCTGTAAGCTGCTGTGGGTCAAACGGCACGAGCCCGAGGTGTGGGCGAAGACGAAGAAGATCTTCCTGCTGGAGGATTATCTGCTCTACAAACTCACCGGCAAGTTCGTGACCGAAAAGACCCTGCAGTCCTCCACCATCTATTTCGACATTCATTCGAGCGACTGGTGGCAGGAAATGCTGGACTATATCGGCGTGGAGCGCGCACAGCTTCCCGCCCTGCTGGACAGCGGTGTGTATGTCGGTGACTATCAGGGCATCAAAGTGTCCACCGCCGCGATGGATCAGGTCGCGGGCGCCATCGGCGCCGGTGTGGTGAGGCCCGGTATCATCAGCGAGATGACCGGTACCACGATGGCGATCTATGTCCCTACCGACCGCATCCCCGACTACGACCCCGACAGCTTTGTCCCGTGTCATTACAGCTTTGACGGCAGCTACTGTCTGCTTTCCTGGAGTCCCACAGCCGGTATGGCTTTAAAATGGTTCCGAGAAGCATTTTTAAAGGACGTTTCCTTTGCCGAGCTCGACACCCTCGCAGAAGCGATCCCCGTTGGCAGCAACGGCGTGACCTTCCTGCCCTATCTGTGCGGCTCGACGATGCCCAAGTACAACCCCGACGCACGGGGCAGTTTTACCGGACTGACCCCCGAGCATACCGCGGCGCACTTTGTCCGCAGCATTATGGAATCGGTATCCTGTATGCTGAAGAGTAATCTGGATTACCTCGGCGTACCGGTCGACGAGATCCGCGTAATGGGCGGCGGCGCAAAGAGCCGTCTGTGGTGCAGCATGAAAGCAGACATGACCGGTAAACGGCTCATCACCCTTAAGAACAAAGAAACTGCGTGCCTCGGTGCGGCGATCCTCGCCGGTGTCGGTGCGGGCGTATTCCCCTCGGTCGAGGAGGCGTGCGCGCACATCGCCACCGATAAGGAATATACCCCCTCGGGCGCGGATTACAGCGAAGTCTATCGTCAATTCCAACACTACGACAATATTTTAAATGTACGAAAGGTAGATGAAGTATGATTAAAGCAGCATTCGTCGGTTTTGGTGAAGTGAACACCCCCGCCGACATCATCATTCGCAAATGCAAAGCGGCGGCAGAGTCGCTGGAAAAGGCCGGTCTCGACCTCATCAGCGTGTACCCCGTCACCGACGACTATGAAGAAAAGGATATCAAAAAGGCGATCGCCGCGCTGGAGAACCAGTCCTTTGACGTGCTGATCGTGTGCATCGCGGGCTGGATCCCCACCCACGCGGTGGTGAAGATCACGGAGCATTTCCGCCACAAGCCGATGGTGCTGTGGGGTCTGTGCGGCTGGATCGAAGGCGACCGTCTGGTCACCACCGCCGATCAGGCGGGCACCTCCGCGATCCGCAAGACCTTCTATGACCTCGGCTACACCTTTAAATATGTCTATGACATCATCGGCCTGCCTTCCAAGGTGCAGACCGTTTACAACTATGCGGTCGCGGCGAGCGCCGCGGCGAAGCTGCGCCATGCCCGCGCGGGTCACGCCGGCTATCGCGATATGAACCTCTACGGCACGCTGTACGACGGCGGCTCGCTTAAGCGTGAGATCGGTCCCGAGATCGAGACCTTCGAGATGCTGGAGATCCAGCAGCGCTATGAGAAGCTCGCCGACGAGGATATTCAGGCAGTCATCGACAACTGTATGTCCAAGTGGAACTTCGTCAAGCCTGCTAACCCCGAGAGTATGAAGAAGGCGGCGGGCTACTACCTCGCGATCAAGTCCATCTGCGACGAGCGCGGCTATGACGCGATCTCCCTCAAGGACGTCGACGGTATGAAGAAGCTGCTCGGCTTCCCGCCCGCTCCGATCTTTATGTTGCTCGCCGACGAGGCAGGTCTGTGTACCGTTCCCGAGAACGACGCGCTCGGCAGCATCACCCAGATGATGGTCAAGTATCTGACGGGTCAGTGTGCCTTCTACCTCGAGTTCTATGAGTTCTTTACCGACCGTGTGCTCGCGGGCGTGCCCGACTACATCCCCGCCGAGGTCGCCGAGGGAGGCGTGACCGTGATGCCTGCGGCATTCGGCGAGCTATCCGAGGGTATCCTCAATGTCAGCAAGGTCAAGCCCGGTAAGGTAACGATGTGCCGTCTGACCTACGACGACGGAATGTATTATATGCATCTGGTCACCGGCGAGGGCATCACCCCCCGCAAGTGGGAGGAGGCAGGCTGGACCCAGCCCGCGCCGCAGCTGCCCGGTCTGGAGATCCTGCTTGAGGACACCGAGGCGTTCGCGCAGAACGTGATGTGCCAGCACTATGTCATCTCGCACGGTGACAACACCGAGGTCATTGAGAACCTGTGTGATATGCTCGGCATCCAGATCATCCGCTGATTTGTGCAATAATAGTTAGGAGATGCAATAAATTATGCAGTATATGTTGGATACCGCGAACCTTGCGGATATCAGACATTGTAACGAATTCTTCCCCCTCGCGGGCGTGACCACCAACCCCTCTATCATCTGCGCCGAGAACACCGACTTCTGGGCACTGGTCGAGGGCATCCGTGAGATCATCGGCAACGACAAGATGCTGCACGTGCAGGTCACCCGCAAGAATGCCGAGGGCATCATCGAGGAGGCGAAGCTGCTCAAAAAGCGGCTCGGTGGCAATTTCTTTGTCAAGATCCCGATCGGTGAGGAAGGACTCAAGGCGACGATGGCACTCAAAAAGCTCGGCATCGGCGTGACTATGACCGCCATCTTCACCCCCGCGCAGGCGCTGCTCGCCGCGACGGCGGGTGCGAGCTTCGTCGCCCCGTACGTCAACCGTCTGGATAACATCCTCGGCGACGGCACGGAGGTCGTGGAGTCCATCGTCCACCAGCTGAGCCTCTACGGACTTGACTGTCAGGTGCTCGCGGCGAGCTTCAAAAATGCCGAGCAGGTGCATCGCTGTGCCAACGCAGGTTGCCACAGCGTGACCGTGTCGGCGAGCATCCTTAAGACCATCATCTCCCACCCGATGACCGATGCCGCCATCGCCGGCTTCGAAAAGGATTGGGCGGGCGTATACGGGGATAAGACCATCAAGGATTTCTGATAAACGAAGGGAGACTTTATTATGAGCAACTTTCTGATCGGCTGGGCGGAAGAAAGCCTGGTGCCGGACAAAAAAGTTCATCTGGCAGGGCAGTTTTACGATCGTATCTCAGAATACGTCGAAACCCCCATCACCGCTACCGCCATGGCTGTGGAAGCGGATGGTGAGCAGGCGATCTTTGTTTCCTGCGACCTGACCGGATTATACGGCGATATCACGGAGCTGGCACGCGAAAAATTTGCCGCCTACAATACGGGCGTCGATCCGAAAAAACTCATCATCGGCGTCACCCACACCCACACCTCCATTAAATTCGGCAAGGAGACGGTCTCCGTTACCGCTATTGAAGCGATCCTCAATGAATTTTTGCCCGCCGACAAGCAATACGCCCGTATAACCAGACAAAACGATCCCGATATCCTCACCCCCAGCGAAGGTTTGGCGTTTGTCTCGGACAAGATCGCTCTCGCCGCAAAGAATGCGTGGGAGAACCGAGCCGCGGCACTGTACGCCAATGCCTTCGGCCGCGCAGTCGTCGGTCATTGCCGCCGCGCCTGCTTTGATGACGGCAGTGCAGAGATGTGGGGCGATACCAACACAGCCAACTTCACCGAGCTGGAGGGCGGCAACGACTCCGGTATCGAATTGATCTATTTCTTTAACACCAACAAAAAGCTTACCGGTATCGTCGCGAACATCGCCTGCCCGTCGCAGGTGCTGGAGCATCGCTCCTTCATCTCTGCCGACTATTGGGGCGAGGTGAAGAAAAACCTGCGTCGCGAATACGGTGAAGACATCTTCCTGCTCGCGATGTGCGGTGCAGGCGGCGATCAGTGCCCGCGCGATCTCGTGCGCTGGGTCAACCCCGAAACCCCCATTAAGGATCCCAATGTCAAGCGCGAGCATTATATTGAGCGCGTAGCCGATCCGTCGATGTTCGACCTGTCCGGCTGCCGTCTTATCGGCCGCCGCGTGGCAAACGAGATCATCTCTGTGCTGCAGGAGGTCACCGAGCTGAAGGACGAGGCGATCTTCAAGCACGAAGCGTTTGTGATGCAGCTCCCTCTGCGAAAAGCAACTAAAGCACAATATAAAGACGCTGTACGCAACATCGAATACTTTGTTGATAAGAACAAAGATAAGCCCGCCTTCGATCACAACGACAGTGCGGCGATGCACGTCTATGCAGGCACCATTCGGCGCTACCGTAACCAGCAGTTCCAGGAGACCTATCCCACCGAAGTGCACATCATGCGCTTTGGCGACATTGCCGTTACGACCTGCCCCTTTGAGCTGTTCCTTGACTACGGTAACCGTATCAAGGCGAGAAGCCTCGCCAAGCAGACCTTCATTATGCAGCTCACCTGCGGCACAGGCGGCTATCTGCCGACTGAAAAAGCAGAGAAAGGCGGCCACTACAGTGCCTATATCTCCAGCGGCAACGTCGGCCACGAAGGCGGCGATGCGCTGGTCCGCAAGAATATTGACGTCATCAACGCGATGTTCACAGAATAAGACAGCGCGAGATATCCCCCTGTCAAAACGGTGTTCGGATATTTTCGCTCTACCCTAAGCATTTATCCCCCTGACCGCTCGGTCAGGGGGATTACTAACACGCTGATACAGATAAGAGGGACTATTATGCATTTGGAAGACAAGAAAAAAAGCCTCTTACTCTTCTGGACGGTATTTTTTATGTACGTACTGGTCTATATGACCAAAAACTGTTTTTCTGCCGCGATGGCATCCATCGTCGACGCAGGCGTACTAACCAAGTCGCAGACGGGTCTGATCACCGCGGTGTTCTATATCGTCTACACGCCCTTACAGGTGATCGGCGGTATGGTGGCGGATCGCTTCAACCCCGAACGGCTCATCAAGATCGGACTGATCGGCGGCGCGATCGCCAATGCGATCATCTTCTTCAATCAGAGCTACCTCGTCATACTGATCACATGGGCGCTCAACGCCATCGTCCAGTTTGCGGTCTGGCCGGGAGTGTTTAAGATCATCTCCTCTCAGCTTGTGCCCGAACAGCGCAGCCGCGCAGCATTCTTTATGTCCTTCTCTACCACGCTTGGGCTGATGGTTGCCTATATCGTAGCGGCGAGCGTCAACCGCTGGCAGGATAACTTCGCTATCTCATCAGTGATCCTGTTGCTGCTCACCGCCATCTTCCACCTCATCACCAAACGGATCGAGCCGCATATGGTACCGGATACCGCCCCTCGCGGCGTGCATACCGATAAGGCTTTTGAGCCGGTGCAACACGGGATGTCAACCGGTAAGCTCCTGATGCTCGGCGGCATTTTATTCATCACCATCTACATCCTGATGCGTTCAACGGTGGAGAACGGCTTTAAGACCCTCTCCTCCACGATGCTGATGGAATCTTATGAACAAGTATCTCCCGCCATCGGCAATCTGCTTAATACGCTGGTCATTCTGGCGGGTGTGATCGGCACACTGGCGGTGCGTTTCGGACTGTCACGGCTGATCAAGGATGAGATCGTTGCCACCATTCTTCTGCTGCTTATCAGCATCCCCTTTACATTTCTGCTGCGCTTCATCGGCAACTACCATGTGTGGATCGCGGTAATCGCTCAGTGCGTCATCGTCGCCGCACTCAGCGGCACACACTATTTGTCAATGCTCTACAATATGCGCTTCACCCGCTATGGGCTTAATGCCACCACCGCAGGCATCACCAATGCCGCCGCCTCCTTCGGCATCGTCATTCAGAACTACGGCTTTACCAAGATCGCCGAAAGGTCCGGGTGGAGCACCGTGTCCTATCTGTGGCTCGGTATGATCGGCGCATCTGCCCTGTTGTTGCTGATTGCGTTACCGACGTGGAAGCGCTTCAAGACACTCGAGCGGCAAGGAGAAACCGTATGAGAACAGCAACATGGATACGACGCAATACCCACTCCCTCGCAGGCAAGACAGTCGCGGTCAGCGGTGCGACGGGCGGCATCGGCAACGCGCTTTGCCGCCATCTGGCAAAGTTGGACGCGCGCCTTCTCCTGCTCGACCGCAACAGCGAACGATCCCGCGCACTGATCGCGCGTCTACAGGAAGAATATCCAACGCTGATTGCGGAGCATATCTGTCTTGATCTCGAGGATGTCGCTTCGATCGATGCCGCGGCACGGGAACTCGAAGCAAGGACGGTAGACGCACTCATCCTCAACGCAGGTGCCTATCACATCCCACGGCACACCTGCTCGACGGGATACAACAATATTTTTCAGATCAATTTTGTCTCGCCTTACTATCTCGCACGGCGGCTGTTGCCGCTGTTGCGCGAGCGTGGCGGTCAGGTGGTCGCGGTGGGCAGTATTGCCCACACCTATTCCCGCACCGACGCGGCGGATGTCGACTTTTCCTCCCGTCGCGCATCGAGTAAGGTGTACGGCAACGCCAAGCGCCATCTGATGTTCGCGCTCTATGGCTTGTGTGGCGAGGGAAACGTGGCGGTGACCCACCCGGGCATCACTCTCACGGGCATCACCGCGCATTATCCGAAGCTCCTCTTCGCGCTCATCAAGCACCCGATGAAGGTGCTGTTTATGTCCCCGAGGCGGGCGAGCCTCGGCATCCTGCGTGGGGTGTTTGAGGACTGTGAGGAAAACGAATGGATCGGCCCGCGGATATTCGACGTATGGGGACTGCCGAAAAAATCTTCTCTGCATACCGTCAATGAGACCGAAGCCGCGCACATCCGTGCCGTCGCGGACGACGTATATGAACAAATGACCGCATTATGTGTGCATACACAATAATAGAACCCCGCCGATGGGCTTTTAAGCCCATCGGCGGGGTTTCGCTTTATTCTCCATTCCACAGACAGCGGGCAAGATCAACCGTGCCGTCGACACGGAAGACGACCCCCTCCTCCTCGAGCAGCTCACGCTGTCGGTCGCCGCCGCCGAACGCAAACGCCGCGGCGGTACCGCCGAAACGATTGACCACGCGATGGCATGGGATGACCCCCGGCTCGGGATTGCTATGCAGAGCATAGCCGACGATCTGCGACCAGTGGGGATTGCCCGCAAGCGTCGCGATCTGTCCGTAGGTCGCGACCTTCCCCCGAGGGATGCGCCGCACCTGCTCATAAATTTTATCAAATGTGTTCATCGATCTTTCTCCCTGCGGCGTTCCCGCAACTGACGCGGGGTCTCGCCGGTCATCTTCTTAAATACTTTGGCAAAATAATGCACGTCGGCAAAACCGCAATGCTGTGCCACCGTCTGTACCTGCAGAGCGGTCGTAATCAATAGATGCACCGCGAGCTCCACCCGCTTGCGGTTGACAAAGTCGGTAACCGTCTCCCCCGTTTCCCGACGAAACAGCGCGGAGAGATAGCTCGCGTTGATGCCCTGCGCCTTGGCAAGACTGCTCAAGCTCAGGTCGGCGGTCAGATCGGAATCGATGCGGATGACCGTCTTCTGCACAGGCTGGGAATAACCGTGCATCGAGTGCTTACGCACCAGACGGCAGTACGCACGGAACATCTCCATCATAAACGCCTGCATCGCGGCAGGCTCGGGCACCTGCTCAATGCGGCGGGCAAAATCAGACGACAAGCTGTCGATGTAGATCGGATGTACGCCGCCGTCCTGTGCCGCCTTGCGCAACAGAGTATTCGTGATAATGGCGTAGTTCTTGAGATTGCGCAGAGGGTCGGACAGGCGGCGCTCAAACGACGCAGGCGAAAAGCCTGAAAATAACAGCTCTGCCTTATGCGTCAGCCCCTTGGATACCGCATCCATCAGCTCCGTCTCA
>CAZVSE010000049.1:0-7920 GCA_964629445.1 uncultured Ruminococcus sp.
GACAGACAGACAGACAGACAGACAGACAGACAGACAGACAGACAGACAGACAGAATAATTCTCTATTCTCACAGAGCTTTTTAAATCTTGTTCCGTTGGTATGCTCTCTGTTGGTTGTGCTGATCCATCAGTTTAACGTCGCCGATCCGTCGTCGGTTGACATTTCTGCCCGCATTGTGGGGTTTATTTCGCACGGCATTTGCACGGCGGCTGTGCCGATGTTTTTCTTCCTATCGGGGTATTTGTTTTATCGTAATCTTTCCGCGCTGAATGCGGTTTTCCATAAGCAAAAGAAGCGAGCAGGCAGTGTTTTGATGCCGTTTTTAGCTTGGTCGGCATCCTATTATGTATTCTTTGCTCTTTTATCCAAGGTGTTGCCCGGAGAACTGCAAAAGGCGGTGGACCTCAGTTTAATTGGTATTGTTAAAGGGATCGTTTTTTATGAATACGCTTTTCCGCTGTGGTATATGTTCCAGTTGTGCGTGTTCGTTCTTCTTGCGCCGCTCCTTTTTTATGTGTTAAAAAACCGCCTGATCAGCATAATTGTGCTTGTCGGCACGGCTGTGGTTGGGTTATTTATAACAGCTGATATCAATGTCGATGTCGGCGGCTATGAAAGAGCCTTGTTCCAGTTCAACTTTTTCGCGTATTATTTCGCGGGCTGTTTTATGGCGAAGGAGGCAGTGGCCGTCGAGCGGGTCAAGGCGTTTGTTCGCAAACTACCGTTAATCGTGCCGACCGCATTGTATGTTGTTTTTGGGTTTGTTGAGTCACTGGTCTTTGATGAGATCATTCCGGCGTTCAACACGCGTTGTGTGGTGCCGCTTGTATTCGTGGCATTTTTGTTTATGATGCTGAAGATCAGTGAACAAATCAAGCACTTCCCGCAGTCTCCGGTATCGACGATGGTGATATACGGTATTCACTCATTTGTCGGGCTTATGCTTGGAAAATTACTGTTAGATTCTCTGCAGCTTCCCTTACTGTTGGGTTTCTTTGTTCGGTTTATTGCCGTTACAGCTGTTTCGTTTGGTATAGGATATATTTTAAAGTTTATCAAACCGCTGTATCGTGTGTTTAGCGGGAACAGATAAAACTGTTTAGGAGGTCAAAATTATGCCATTCAGTGTCAACCATCCGATCCTGTACATACTCGTCGGCGTGATCATCGCCGTGGTGCTGGCGCAGTCGGTGTATTTCCTTGTGCGCGCGATGAAGCGCGCCAAAGAACTGGGGATTACCGCCGCGACGGTCAAGAAGACGATCTCGTCGTCGGCGCTGTTTACCGTCGCGCCTGCGGTGTCGATTTTGGTGTGTGTGCTCGCGCTGTCCAAGAGCCTCGGCGTGGCGCTCCCGTGGCTGCGTCTGTCGGTCATCGGCTCGATGAGCTATGAGACCGTCGCCTCGCAGAACGTGCTCAAGGCGGCGAACGTCCCCGACGGTACGGTGATCACCGATCCGTCCATCTTCCTGTCAGTGGTGTGGGTGATGACCCTCTCCATCGCCGCGGGTCTGGTGCTGGTGCCCTTTATGACGAAGGGCATCCAGAACGGCATGACCAAGATGGGGATGAAGGACAAAAAATGGGGCGAGATCTTCAACAATGCGATGTTCCTCGGTATGATCTCCGCTTTCCTCGGCTTTGTGTTCTGCGACGTGCTGGATGTCACCACGGGCGACACCTCCTGCCTCATCCCCGTCTGCGTGATGGTGTCCAGCGCAATCATTATGGCGATCTGCGGTCTGCTCGCGACCAAGCTCAAGATCCGCTGGCTGACCGATTACGCACTGCCGATGAGCCTTGTGGGTGGTATGGCACTGGCTATTCCGTTCACGAATTGGCTGGGTTAAGGGGGTGGACACAGTGAAAGAGAAAAAGACATTAACCTATATGGAACGTGTCCACCGCGACGGCCGCGCGTGGGGTATTGCGCTCGGGCTGATGCTGCTGGCATTCCCCGCGGTGCTGATGCTGATCTTTGACGCTGTTCCCGAGTGGAACTCGCTGGTCAAGGGTCTGGTTGCTACCGCGCCGATGTACTGGGCGGTGGGTATCGTTGAGATCTTTACCTATGTGCCGATGCTCGGCGCAGGCGGCACATATCTCTCTTTTATTACCGGCAACATTTCGAACTTAAAGCTTCCCTGCGCCCTCGACGCGATGGAGCGCGCGGGCGTTAAAGCGAGTGACGAGGAGGGCGAGGTCATCTCCACCATCGCCATCGCGGTGTCCAGCATTGTGACCACCCTCATCATCATTGTCGGCGTGATCTGCATCGTGCCGCTGACCCCGATCTTGGAAGCCCCCGTATTAGAGCCTGCGTTTGCACAGATCCTGCCCGCGCTGTTCGGCGGTCTGGGCGTGGTGTTCGTGTCCAAGAACGTGAAATTGTCCATCGCGCCCATTCTTCTGATGCTGGTGCTGTTTATCTTCGTGCCTGCGCTCAACTCCGGCACCGTCGGCATTATGGTGCCGGTCGGTGTGCTGTTCACCATCGCGGTCGCACGGGTGATGTATAAGAAAGGGATGCTGTAATGGAGTTTTTATGGATCATCCCCGCGGTGCTTTTGGTGCTGCTCGCAGTGGTGCTTGTGCGCACGCTGGCGTTTCGCCCGAAAGAGTGTGTCGCGATGCAGAGAACCGAGGAAGTCTTTGACCGCGACGCCGCAGTGGAAAATCTGCGCCGTCTGGTACAGTGCAAGACCATATCCTACAAGGACGCGTCCCTCGAGGACGACGCGGAGTTTGAGAAGCTCATCGCCCTTTTGCCGACGCTGTATCCGAAGGTGTTTGCTACCTGCACATTTGAGCAGTTGGCAGACCGCGGACTGCTGTTCTGCTGGAAAGGTAAGACAGTGGGCGATCCCACGGTGCTGATGGCGCATTACGATGTTGTGCCCGTCAACGAGGAGATGTGGGAGAAGCCCCCCTTCGACGGCGTCCTCGAGGACGGTGTGCTGTGGGGGCGCGGCACGCTGGATACCAAAGTGACCTTTAACGGCGTGCTGACGGCGGCGGAGCACCTCATCGGTGAGGGCTTCACCCCTGAGAAGGATATCTATTTCGCTTTCTCCGGCGGTGAGGAGATCAACGGCGAGGGTGCCGTACACATTGTCGATTGGTTCGAGGCGCAGGGCATCACCCCTGCGATGGTGGTCGACGAGGGCGGCGCGGTCGTGGAAAACGTGTTCCCCGGCGTGAGCGCCCCCTGCGGGATGATCGGCATCGCCGAAAAGGGAATGATGGATGTGGAGTATACCGCGCTGTCGGGCGGCGGCCACGCTTCTGCACCGAAGCCGAAGACCCCCGTAGACACGCTCGCGCGTGCCTGTTGTCGCTTGGTTGATCATCCCTTCAAGGCGCACCTGACACCTCCCGTCGCCAAGATGTTTGATACGCTCGGTCGGCATTCGACCTTCGTGTATCGGATGATCTTTGCTAATCTGTGGCTGTTTGGCGGTGTGCTGGATTTGATCTGTAAGAAATCGGGTGGCGAACTCAACGCCTTGATGCGCACCACCGTCGCGTTTACGCAGATGAGCGGCAGTACCGCGGCAAACGTCATCCCACCGAAGGCGACGATGGTGTCCAACATTCGCTTAAACCCGATGGATACGATGGACACCGCCAAGGCGACTATCGAAAAGACCATCGACGACGATACCGTGCAGGTCAATATTTTGCACGGCATCAACCCCAGCCGCATCTCCCGCACCGACTGCGTCGGTTGGGAGCGTGTCGCCACCGCGGTCGCGTCGACGTGGCGCGGCTGCATCGTGTCGCCGTATTTGATGGTGCAATGCTCGGATTCCCGCCACTACGGGCGCATCTCCGACCGCGTCTATCGCTTCTCCGCGATGGATCTGACGAGTGAGGAGCGCGCCACCATCCACGGCAACAACGAGCGCATCCGCCTTGACTGCGCTTGCCGCGCGGTGGAGTTTTACATCCGTCTGATGCGGCAGTGCTGATGGATTGATCACAAGAATAAATCGACATTTTATGATGTGCGTACGATAGCTACTTGACTTTTTATTGGTGCGCCGATATAATTACTGTAACATAATAGACAACAATGGGGTGCTTAATTATGGCAACAAAACGTTTTCAGTGGCCGACTCGAGGGAAGGCCTTAGATGCCAACATTGTGCGCGGTGATACCTATCGTATTACCGTGCTGACCGACCGACTGATCCGACTGGAGCAGGATGCGGACGGGCAGTTTGAGGATCGTGCAACGCAGACGGTGTTTTATCGTGATTTTCCCGCAGTGAAATATACCGTCACCCGTGAGGCGGGCGTGCTGTGTATTGAGACCGACGAGCTTAAACTAACCTACACCGAGGGTGCCGTGTTCGCGGCAGACACATTGTCGATCGCGCGTAAAAACTCGCCGCTTTGTTTATGGCACTATGGTGAGGTGTCCGAGCAACTCGGCGGCACGTTCCAGACGTTGGATTGTGCCGATGGCGCGATCGCGCTGGATGACGGCGTGTGTGCCCGCTGCGGGTATACCGTAATCGATGACAATGGGCAGGCGGTGCTGACCGAGGACGGCTGGTTCGATGTGCGTAAAGCGGGTCAGACGGATGTCTACTTCTTCGGCTACGGCCACGATTATCGCGGTGCGGTCGCGGATCTTTATCGCCTGACGGGTGCGCCGCCTCTGTTGCCCGACTATGCGCTGGGTAACTGGTGGAGCCGCTATTGGGCGTATACGCAGGACGAGTATTGCGGTCTGATGGATCGCTTCGAGCGGGAGAACATTCCTTTCTCGGTCGCGGTTGTCGATATGGATTGGCATACCTATATTTCCGCTGAGGACAAGGATCCCAACGAAAATCCTAAGTTGATGACCGGCTGGACCGGCTATACTTGGAACGAGGAACTGTTCCCGAACTATAAGAACTTCCTTAAATATTTGAATGATCACAACCTCAAGACCGCTCTCAATCTGCACCCCGCGCAGGGCGTGCGTTGCCATGAGGTGCAGTATGAGGAGATGGCGAAGGCTTGCGGTATCGACCCTACCACCCGCAAGATGGTGAAGTTCGATGTCCTAAACCCCGATTTTATGGAGAAGTATTTTGATATACTCCACCACCCCTATGAGGAGGACGGCGTCAACTTCTGGTGGATGGATTGGCAGCAGGGCACGGATTACTGGTGGATCCACGACGACGAGCACAAGGAGCAACCGCTTGAGGTGATGAATCCTCTGTGGCTGCTTAACCACCTGCACATCCTCGACATCAGCCGTAACGGTAAGCGCCCGATGTTCTTCTCGCGTTACAGCGGCATTGGTGCACATCGCTATCCCGTCGGCTTCTCGGGTGACACGGTGGTCAGTTGGGATTCGCTTGACTTCCAACCCTACTTTACCGCCAATGCCTCGAATGCGGGTTACAGCTGGTGGAGCCACGACATCGGCGGTCATATGCTTGGGTTCAAGGATGATGATATGCAGATCCGTTGGTTGCAGTATGGCGTGTTCTCTCCCATTAACCGCCTGCACTCCAGCGCCAACCCCTTCGGAGGAAAAGAACCGTGGAAGCTGGGCGCTTACGCCCGTCCGATTGCGGAGAATTGGTTACGCCTGCGCCATCGTCTGTTCCCGTATACCTACACGATGAACTATCGTAATCATACCGCACTGTCTCCGATGATCCAGCCGATGTATTACAGCCATCCCGAGAGCGAGGCGGCGTATCACTGCGAGAACCAGTATTGGTTCGGCAGTGAGATGTTCGTCGCCCCCATCACGACAAAGAATGACGCCGGCTGTATGATGGGTGCGGTGGATGTGTGGTTCCCCGAAGGCGATTGGTATGACTGCTTTAACGGCTGGCGGTATCGCGGCGACAGAAAACTGCGCGTGTTCCGCCCGCTTGAGCAGATGCCCATCTTCGCAAAGCCGGGTGCGCTCGTCCCGATGCAACAGGATACCGGCGACAACACGATGGGCTGCAAGGAGAATATGGTGCTGTACGCCTTCCCCGGTGCAGACAACACGTTCAAAATGTACGAGGACGAGGGCGACGGCAGCGCCTACAAGGACGGTCGCTTTGTGACCACCGACTTCTCAATGGCGTGGGGCGACAAGGCGGTGCTGACGATCGCGCCCGCGGTCGGCGCGACCGATCTGTTGCCCGAGAGCCGCAACTGGACGGTTTATCTGCGCGGCTTCGCGAAGGATATCATCGTCACCGCAACGGTTGGCGGCAAGCCCGTCGAGGTGAATGCGGTGTACGACAAGGCAACGCATACCACGGTCGTGGAGCTTGTCGGTGTGGCAGTCAATGCCGCGGCGCAGATCACCGTTACGGGCGACCGGCTTTTGCACAACAACGAGGATGCGGAGGACCGTATGATGGAGATCCTCGATCAAGCGCAGACCTCAACCATCTGGAAGATGAATGTCTGGAACAATCGCAAGAAAGCGACGGAAGGCTGGTGTCGTGATTACAGCGAGGATCAGGCGGGCATCATCTGGGCACTGCGTGAGATGGATCGAATTTTACCCGCTGAGATGCGTCCCCGTAACGGGCACGCGGAATAACCGATCGAATAAACAGAGAGCCGTCCCGATCCGTTAGGATCGGGACGGCTCTCTGTTTATTTACGGATTATTTCTTCTTCGGGGCTTTGATCTTGTTAAGCTTTTTGTTGAGGGCGAGCAGCTCTTCCTTGGTGAATTTGACGTCCATCATACCGCCCATCAGCGTGAACAGCCGCAGCGCGGTGAAACCGCCCATCATCGCCATCATCTCAGGGCCGACCTCAAAGCCGGCGGCTTTGACCTTGCCGCCCTTCTTGTTGCCGCCCATCATCTTGCCCATTAGCTTCATAAACAGCAGCTTGCCGCGCATCGTGCTGATGATCTCACTCATCTTGCTGTTGAGCGAGAGGTAGCCTTCGGGAGTGTCGATGTCGAACCAGTTGAGGATCGCGCCCTTTTCCTTGAGGCGATAGTCCTCATTGAAGGTGTCGACCTTGCGGATGACGCTCTCGTCCTTGTGCTCGCCGGCGACGGCGACGAGCTTGGTCTCGCCCACGTTGGGGACATCGAAGTAGAAGAAGTGTTCGGGACAGGTCTGCTTGCCGAGGCTGACACCGTTGGCGAACAGCTCGACCTCGGGCTGGTTCGAATAGACTGTCACCTTGGTGACATCCTCGACGCGGTCGATATACCGCTTGCCGCACAGGTGGACGAAGGGCTCGTCGGACAGCCATGCCTTGTAGGCGTAGAAGGCGTCCTTCTTATACTTACGGTCGATAGTGACCAGACCCTTGTGGTTCTGTCCGTTCTCACCGCCCTCGTTGCGGGCGTCCGCGCCGAAGTCAAACATATTCCATACGTGGGTCGCCCACAGATACTTGCGGGGGAAGAACTGCTTGATGAGTTCCTCGTGGTAGTATGCCTGATATTCCTCGGTGTAGTCGCCCTGCATCGGGTTGGAGGTGTGCCAGTTCAGCGCCTCACAGCCGTACTCGGAGCAGCCGATCGGGATGGTGGGGTGAGTCTTGTGGAAGTTGTCAAACCACGGACCGTTCATATCCGTTTCGCCGCCGTACCAACCGAAATAGTGGTTGTAGGACACGACATCGGGGATCTGCAGATAGGGGTCGTCGATCTTGCACATCGACACCGCCGCGATGGTGGTCTTACGGGTGGGATCCATTTCGTGACAGAGGTTATTGAGGATGCGGTGATTTTCCAACAGATCCTCGTCCGAGCCACCGATGCCGATCTCGTTGGAGAGACCCCACACGACGATCGAGGGGTGGTTGTAGTTTTGAGAGATGAGCTCCTTCATCTGGGAGATGGTGTTCTCACGACCGCCGGGCATATGCTTGGAGATGTAGGGGATCTCCGCCCAGATGACCAAGCCGCGCTCGTCGCACAGATCGTAGAAATA
>CAZVSE010000050.1:0-7674 GCA_964629445.1 uncultured Ruminococcus sp.
GTTGCGCAAGGCATAATGATGTCTGCCTTAGTACCCCAGGGCTTCTGACCCTCGAAATAGGGGACGCCGAACTTGTCGGCATAGTCCTTGACCTTGTCGTGACCGGAGGCGCGCATCTCGAGCATAAAGTTGATCTTCTCCTCGGTGCAGATGCCGTCCTCATCGTAGATGTAGCCGTCGGGGCCGGAAATGGTGACGATCTTGCCGCCCAGCTCGGTGACCTTCTTAACGGTACCCCAGGCAACGTTACCGAAGCCGGAGATGGCGAAGGTCTTGCCCTTGATGGTGTCACCGAAGGACTTGAGCATCTCGTCGGTGTAGTACACCGCGCCGAAGCCGGTTGCCTCGGGACGGATGAGGGAGCCGCCGTAGGCGAGACCCTTACCGGTCAGCACGCCCTCGTAGCGGTTGACCAGACGCTTGTACTGGCCGAACAGATAACCGATCTCGCGCGCACCAACGCCGAGGTCGCCGGCGGGTACGTCGGTGTCGGGACCGATATGGCGATACAGCTCGGTCATAAAGCTCTGGCAGAACGCCATAATCTCGTTGTCGGACTTGCCGCGGGGATCGAAGTCGGAGCCGCCCTTGCCGCCGCCCATCGGCAGGCTGGTCAGGGAGTTCTTGAAGGTCTGCTCAAAGCCGAGGAACTTGATGATGCTCAGGTTCACTGACGGATGGAAACGCAGACCGCCCTTGTAGGGACCAATGGCGCTGTTAAACTGCACGCGGTAGCCGCGGTTGACCTGCACCTTGCCGTTGTCGTCGACCCACGGCACGCGGAACATTACCACGCGCTCAGGCTCGACCAAACGCTCGAGCAGACCCGCCGCTTCGTATTGGGGATTCGCATCGATGACGGGGCGCAGGGACTCCAACACCTCTTCTGCGGTCTGCAGGAATTCCTTTTGCTCTGCATAGCGAACCTTCAATTCGTCTAATACTCTATCAACATAAGACATAGAAAACATCTCCTTTATTGGAATAAATATTATTATAAGCAGAAAATATAGCATTTGCAAGATATATTTCAAAAAATTGCAAAAAATTCAAATTTTGCCGATATCAGCGGGTACTTTGCGGTTTGTGAAGGTTTCGCTTGTCAAAAAAGTGTGCGGGATTGCTTTTTTTGCCGAGTTGTGGTATTATCGAAACAATGAATGAAAAGAGGGCGAGCGGATGAGGATTTTAGCGGTCGATCTGGGGCTTAAGCGAACCGGTGTGGCGATCAGCGATGCGAGAGAGAGGCTGGCAAGCCCCATCGGGACAGTCGAGGAGTGGGATCTGACGCATCTGGCAAAGCGCATCGCGGCGATCGCTGCCGAGCAAGGTGCTGAGCGGTTGGTTGTCGGGCATCCGCGCAATATGGACGGCTCCCGCGGCGAGAGTGCGAGACGTGCTGAGGAATTTGCCGAGACGCTCGCTGAGATGACGGGTCTGCCAACGGAATTATGGGATGAGCGGATGACGACGGTGTCCGCCATCGGGTATCTCAACCAGACCGACGTGCGCGGCAAAAAGCGTAAACAGGTCGTGGACACGGTCGCGGCGACCATCATTTTGGAGGATTATCTTCAGAGTCGCCGCCTGCGCGGTGTTGATCCCGAAGATAAGAACGCATAAAAACCAAAAGGACAGTGCTGAGGCACTGTCCTTCTTCTGTGGTTTAGCCGTTGTTTTGCAAGGTGCGAATGCATTCGGCGCAGATGTTTTTGCCTTTGTAGAGCGCGATGTCGCGAGCGTTGCCGCAGAAGATACACGCCGGCTGATATTTCTTCAGCACGATGGTGTTGTCCTCGACGAAAATCTCCAGAGAATCACTGTCTTCGATCTGGAGGGTACGCCGCAGTTCAATGGGGAGAACAAAACGCCCGACGCTATCGATCTTTCGCACGATTCCGGTTGAGGTCACGTTGAACAACTCCTTTTCTTCGAATTTTTGCGACAGAAAAATATCTAACTACACAAAATTTTAACAAAATCGCGCAAATCTGTCAAGCATAAAAGAAAAAACAGTCAAAAACGAAGGCGGGTACCGTTTGGTACCCGCCTTCGTCTGCAGGATGGGATCAGTTGCAGCCACAGCCACAACCGCCGCGACTGTAATCGTTACCACAGTCCTCATTATCGATCAGCAGGAGAACGATGATGATGAACAGGATCCAAGTACAGTCATTGCCGCAGAAGAGATTACGCAGACACATTCCATCCACCCCCTTCAACATCATACTATGTTAGGACGGGCGGGGTGGTGCAGGGAAAAATCGCGGATGTATAAAGGGACAAAAACTCGCCTATATTCTATTAAGGAGGAGGCGTGGTTATGTATCGGTTTAAGCGGTTTACGGAGAAGGCAAACGCGGCACTGAATATGGCGATGGACGCGGCGCGCGAGATGGGGCACACCTATGTCGGCACTGAGCACTTGTTGCTGGGGCTTTTGCGCGAGGGCAGCGGGGTGGCGGCGACGGTGCTCGCTACCCGCGGTATCACGGTTCTGCGGTATATGGAGAAAATCCTTGCGGGCGAGCGCGGCGGTGCATACAGCGTGCTCACGCCCGATGATTTTACCCCGCGGGCGAAAGCGGCGATGGAGATGGCGTTGACCGATGCCGCGCTGTCGGGGCAACGTCTCGCGGGAACGGAGCATCTGCTCGCGGCGATATTGCGGGATGACACCAGCGTGGCGGTGCGTCTGCTGCAGCAGCTCGACGGTCGTCCGAGTGAGCTGCTCGCGGACATCGCCCGCGCGACCGCGCCGAGGACAGCGGATGCGGCGAGTCGCGCTGGAGGGAAGAGCCGCACCCCGACGCTCGATCAATTCGGTCGGGATCTGACGCGGCTCGCGCGGTTAGGACGGCTCGACCCCGTTATCGGACGGGACGAGGAGATCCTGCGCGTCATTCGTATCCTCTGCCGTCGCACGAAGAATAATCCCTGCCTCATTGGCGAGCCGGGTGTCGGCAAGACCGCGGTGGTGGAGGGGCTTGCTCAGCGCATTGTCGCGGGGGAGGTGCCGGATACGCTGTGCGATAAGCGGCTGGTGACGCTGGATCTGACGGGGATGGTTGCGGGGACAAAGTACCGCGGCGATTTCGAGGAACGGGTGAAAAACGCCGTGGGCGAGGTGGTCAAGGCGGGGGATGTGCTGCTGTTCATTGACGAACTGCACAACCTCATTGGCACCGGTGCGGCGGAGGGTGCAGTGGATGCGGCGAATATTTTCAAGCCTTTGCTTGCCCGCGGAGAACTGCGGCTCGTCGGGGCGACCACCGTCGCGGAATATCGCCGCCATATCGAGAAAGACACCGCCCTTGAGCGGCGGTTTCAACCCGTGACGGTGAGCGAGCCGACCCCCGAACAGACGCGGGCGATCCTTTGCGGGCTTCGCCGCCGCTATGAAGAGCATCACCGCGTGACCATCACCGACGAGGCGATGGACACCGCGATACGGCTGTCGGAGCGGTATATTCCCGACCGCTTTCTGCCGGATAAGGCGATCGACCTTATCGACGAGGCGGCATCGGGACTGCGGCTGATCCCTGCCCAGGGTGTGCCGTCTTTGCAAGGAGAGATCGTCCGTCTTGAGCGGGAGATGCGGGACGCGGTCAGCCGTCAGGCGTTTGATCTGGCGTCGCGACTACACGACGAGGAACGGGCGCTCGCGGCACAGCTGTCGGCGGGTGAGTCGGACGACTCGCCGCTGTACGGCGAGGTGACGGGCGCGCACATCGCGGCGGTGGTGGCGAGCTGGACGGGTATTCCTGTCGAGCAGATCAGCCGCGAGGAGGAGGAACGCCTGCGCAGTCTCGAGGAGATCCTGCACCGCCGTATCGTCGGGCAGGACGAGGCGGTGTCAGCGGTTGCACGGGCGGTACGCCGTAGCCGTGTTGGGCTTAAAGACCCCCGACGCCCGTCGGGGTCATTCATCTTCCTCGGCCCGACGGGTGTCGGCAAGACCGAATTGTGTAAGGCGCTTGCCGACACGGTATTCGGGGACGAAAAGGCGATGATCCGCCTCGATATGTCGGAATATATGGAAAAACATTCCGTGTCGCGTCTGGTCGGCTCGCCGCCCGGGTATGTTGGGCACGATGAGGGCGGTCAGCTCACCGAGCAGGTGCGCCGCCACCCGTATAGCGTGTTGCTCTTTGACGAGATCGAAAAGGCGCACCCCGATGTGTTTAATATGCTGCTGCAGATCCTCGAGGACGGACACCTCACCGATGCGCAGGGGCGGCGGGTGGATTTTCGCAATACCCTCATCGTGATGACCTCCAACGTCGGCGCGCGGGAGATCGCAGGGCAGGGGAAGGTCGGCTTCGGCACGGCGGCAGACGACGCGGGCGGGTATCCCGCCGCGCGCGCCGCCGCGATGGCGGAACTGAAGCGGCTGTTCCGCCCCGAGTTCATCAACCGCGTGGATGAGATCATCGTGTTCCGTGCGCTCACCCGCGGCGAGGTCGAGCGCATCGCCGAGCGATTGCTCTCACAGACAGCTGCGCGGCTGGAGACGCTCGGCTATCGATGCGTGGTGCAGGAAGGGGTCGCGGCACGCATCGCCGAAAGCGGGTATGATCCCGTCTATGGCGCGCGCCCGTTGCGCCGCGCCCTGCAGGCGCAGGTGGAGGACGTCATCGCCGAGCAGATCCTCGGCGGCACGTATGCAAAGGGGGACACCGTGAGGGTGACGGTGCAGGACGGCAATATCGTGTGTTATAAGGAAGAGAAAGAGACGGCGGATCTGTGATCCGCCGTCTCTGCGTTTAACGAAGAAATTTGTTTGGCTCCCCTTGTCAGGGGAGCTGTCAGCCGTATGGCTGACTGAGGGGTAGTCAGGGTGGCACGAATTCTGTATTTTCTCTCCCTCCGAGTCGGCTGACGCCGACCCACCTCCCTCGTCAGAGGGAGGCAAATTGATTTTCCACCGTTTCTTTGGCGTTAATGATGCGGCTTGTTGTAGTTTGTATAAACTGCAAGATGGGGTGTCGGGGTAGCAAAGCGACATCGCCGCCCCCTACAATAACATAGCAGTTTTTATAATTCTTGCATTTTGGGAAAAACTATGCTAGAATAACACTGCCAAACAAAATTTCATAATTATCCTCATTGTGGGCAGTGTATTTTTACTTTTATTAGGTAAAAACACAATGCTCTGTTTCTGCATACACTTGCTTACGGTGAGGAATGTTGAAGTTTTGTTTGGCGACAGTTGGAGCTATGTGTTTTTCGGTGCGTAGCTTCGGCTGCGCACTTTTTTATTTTTAGGAGGCAAAATATGAAAAAGAAGTTGTTAAAAGGATTATCCGTTATGCTAACGGCAGTGTTGCTTTTGGCATGTGTTCCGTTAGGCGGGTACACACTGGTTAAAGCGAATTCTTGGACCATTCGAAGTTCACTTCCTAACAATAATGAAACAGCATGGAAGTACTATTCCTCTCCTCTCAACACATATCCTATTAGCCCCTACAATGGTGGAAACTGTACATGGTACGCTTTTGGCAGAGCGTATGAGGTGTATGGCGTGAATAGTGGATTGCGACCTGCTGGAAATGCCGGTAATTGGTATAGCTATGCGCAAAGTATTGGTTTGCCTGTGGGAAGCGCGCCTCGCGCAGGGTCTATAATTTGTTGGAGCACACATGTTGGTTTTGTTGAAAGCGTTTCTGGTAACAGTGTTACTTGGACGGAATCCGCTTGGGGAAATGATAGCTCTACCTATAATTTTAGATGTTACACCTCAACACATCCTGAAACTTATTGTTCTTCATATAATGGTGGTGTTTTGCAAGGCTATATTTACCTGGATGGACTTGCTTCACCGCCGATTTCCTCTTATTCTACCATCAACACCGGCACCTATTACATCAAGCACAATGCAAGCGGTAATTATATGAATATTTCTTGGGGTGCCGATTCGAATGAGCAATCAATACATACCTATCCCTTTGGCGGATATTCTTCTCAGCAATATGAGCTTTCGGGTTCTGACAGTTATGCTTTGCGTCCTCTTTCCAGCACCTCTCGGGTGGTAAATGGGTATGGAAATACTATATCAAGCGGCAGTAAAGTGTGTTTGTGGGATAATACCGGAGATAGCAGTCAGCGTTGGAAATTTCAGAAGGTCAGCGGAGGTTACATAATCCATAACGCACAGAACACAAATTGTGTTATTGATACAGATGACAACGGTTATTTGTATCTGTATAATTATACCGGTGGCAGCAATCAGATCTGGTCTATCCAGAATACGATCACCTATGATGCTAACGGTGGTACTAACGCACCTGCCGTACAGTTTAAAAACTACGGCGAGACGGCGTATGTGAGTTCTGCAATGCCTGTTCGCAGTGGCTATGTGTTTAAGGGATGGGCGAAGAGTTCAAGCGCAACGACGGCTACGTACAGTGCGGGTGATGCGTATGCCGCTAATGAGAACATCACCTTGTATGCTGTATGGGAAAAAGCAACTTCTGTTTCTATCACCACTCAACCCAAGACCGTTTATGCAAAGAAGGGCGCGTATGCAACTACGACAGTCAAAGCGTCGGGCGAGGGGTTGACTTACAAATGGTACGTCAGCGACGTAGGGGATACGAAGTATTTCCTTTCCTCGCAGACGACCAATACCTACAAATTGAAAATGAGCGAAGCCAACCATAACCGCAGAGCGTATTGTGTGGTGACGGACAAATATGGTAACACGACAACGTCAAACATTATTCGTTTACGTATGGAGGCGACCATCACTACCCAGCCGACGAGCGTGACGGCGGCGAAGAACGCGAAAGCAAAGTTCACCGTTGCGGCATCGGGTGTGGGGCTGAAATACCAGTGGCAGGTGAAAACCTCGTCCAAAGCGGCGTGGAAGAACACCACCACGACGGGCTACAAGACCAAGACCATCACAGTCAGTGCGACGACTGCACGTAACGGGTATCAGTATCGTTGTGTGATCACCGACTCGGCAGGGAACAAGGTCTATTCCAATGCGGCGAAGCTGACGGTGAAGACCCCGAAGATCACGACCCAACCGACGAGCGTGACGGCGGCGAAGAACGCGAAAGCGAAATTCACGGTCGCAGCATCGGGTGTGGGGCTGAAATACCAGTGGCAGGTGAAAACCTCGTCCAAAGCGGCGTGGAAGAACACCACCACGACGGGCTACAAGACCAAGACCATCACAGTCAGTGCGACGACTGCGCGTAACGGGTATCAGTACCGTTGTGTGATCACCGACGCGGCAGGAAATAAAGTTACCTCTAAAGCGGTAAAATTGACGGTGAAGACCCCGAAGATCACGACCCAACCGACGAGCGTGACGGCGGTGAAGAACGCGAAAGCAAAGTTCACCGTTGCGGCATCGGGTGTGGGGCTGAAATACCAGTGGCAGGTGAAAACCTCGTCCAAAGCGGCGTGGAAGAACACCACCACGACGGGCTACAAGACCAAGACCATCACAGTCAGTGCGACGACTGCGCGTAACGGGTATCAGTACCGTTGTGTGATCACCGACGCGGCAGGAAATAAAGTTACCTCTAAAGCGGTGAAGTTGACGGTAAAGAAATAACCAAAAACAAAGTAGCAGGCGTAAGGAAATTTTCCTTACGCCTGCTGTTCTTGGCGCCTTAAGGCGTGGAAATAAACCCCCAGTTCTACTGGGGGAAGATAAAA
>CAZVSE010000051.1:0-7552 GCA_964629445.1 uncultured Ruminococcus sp.
TTGCGGGTAAACCCGCCAAACGGTGGGAGAGCGTAGTCGACAAGGTACTGATGGCTGCGATCACCGCGCTTGTCGGGTACATTCTTGTTCGGTTGGGGTTTGGCGTGTAATATAAAAAGGAGTTGGTTAGATGACAGGGATCGTATTAATTTTGGTGATGGCAATCGTGGTGGAAGCGCTTATTGAATACGCGAAAACGATTGCCAGAGCGTTTATGAACGGTGGCTGGAAGACCGCGATCACACAGCTCGCGGCGATCGCGCTCGGGGTGCTTTTGTGCTTTATGACCGGCGGCGACCTGTTCGTCGTGGTGGGGATCACATTTGTTTGGAAGTGGCTGGGCGTTTTTCTTACGGGTATTATCATCTCCCGCGGCGCAAACTATGTCAGCGATTTTGCAAAGCGTCTGCAGGGTGTGAAAGAACAGGAGGAATAAATTATGGCGAAGAAGATCTATCTTTCCGCAGCGGCGCACGGCACGGATAACCAGACCAAATGCTCGAGTAAGTGCGGCGAAA
The DNA here is from genome assembly GCA_964629445.1 of uncultured Ruminococcus sp. GTDB lineage: Bacteria > Bacillota > Clostridia > Oscillospirales > Acutalibacteraceae > UBA5905. The sequence goes on from CAZVSE010000051.1 coordinate 519, forward strand.
ACATTCACTGCAACGCGTATATGGATATTGTCGAAAAGCGGCTCAAAGCGCTCGGCTTTGAGGTCAAGCGCGGCGATAAGAGCAAGGTTGGCGGTCCCGCCCTACAGAGCCGCGTCAAAGAGGCGAACAAGTGGGGCGCGGATATCTACTACGTCGCGCACACCAACGCCGGCGGCGGGCGGTATTCGATGACGATGTGCTGGAACAATGCCGCGAGCAAGGCGAAAGCGAACATCATCCACCAGTACCGCAAATGTGTGAAATCGCATAAGGTCGTGACCCGCACCGATCTGTACGAGATCAATGCGACCGCGATGCCGTGTCTGTACGACGAGTTGTTCTTCCACGACAATGCCGAGGATTGCCAGTGGTTCCACAACGGCGGGATGGAACTGCTCGCCGAGGAAACGGTGCAGGCGCTGTGCGAGATCTGTGGCGTGGAATACAAGTCCGAGGTCAAGGAAGAGCCGAAGACGGAAACGCCCGCTGTATCTGCTTCCTCTGCCGAAAAGACCGCGCCGAAGGCAGGCGACATTATCAAACTCGTCGCAGGTAAGTTGTACACCTCGTCGCGTGGCTCTGTGGCGGTCACCCGCACCGGCACATACTATCTCTATGACGGCATTGATGTGAGCGGTCGCTACCGCGTCACTAACGCTAAGAGCCGCGTCGGCAAAGTGCCGCTGTGGCTCAATGTATCCGGTTGGGTAGAGTTGTAAGTTCGCGCTTGTCGGGTGTTGTGATAAAGACTGTATAGAAAACATGCGGCTGTTCTTCACCGAGCGCGATCAGATGATCATCGATCACGCGAGCGGTATTCGCACCAAGAAGGCGGAAGTCATCACGACCTACATAGACGTGGAGGCGCTGCCCTTCAACCGCGGGTATTATTCCTGCGACCTGACTTTCTACTTTGATGTGGAGGTCGAGGTGTACAGCGGGCACGGCGTGCCGTGTACGACGGTGCAGGGTGTCGGCGTTTTTCGTAAGAAGGTCATTCTCTACGGTAGTGAAGGGCACGTGCGGGTGTTCCACAGTGAATATCGCCCCGACGAGTGCGATCGTCAGGAAATGCCGACCCGCAATATGCCGCACTGTTGCGTGCAGGTTGCCGAACCGGTCGTGCTGGATGCACGGCTGGTCGACTGCTGTGACCGCTGCCACTATGAGTGCGGAGACTGTGGCTGCATCCCCGCGAAGCTGTGTAACCGCTACGGCGGTAACTTCGTCGACAGCGCCGATTGCCGCATCGTGGTCGTCACGCTCGGCATCTTCACCATCGTTCAGCTCATCCGCAATGTGCAGATGCTGATGCCGGTGTATGACTACTGCATGCCGAATAAGGAATGCACCCCGACGAGCGAGAATCCCTGCGATCTGTTCCACAAGATGAGTTTCCCCGTCAATGAATTCTTCCCGCCCGCAACGGAGGGGGACGGCGGTGGTGGCTGCGGTTGTGGTACGCCTACAGGCGGTAATACCCATCGAGCTTGCTAAATGAAAAACGGTCATCGGAGTGATCCGATGACCGTTTTTTTTGTGCGAATAATGGCGGAAAAATGCGGAAACACTAACACAAATTGTCACACATTATCGCGTGCTGCGCGTGCAAAATACTACTGCAAACGCGGTAAAACACGGCGGCAAAACCGCTGAGTAACAGTGAGGTGTAACACATGAACAACAAGAGCATCGTTCCGGAGGCTCGCGAGGGCCTGAACCGCTTCAAGATGGAGGCTGCCAACGAGGTTGGCGTGACCCTGAAGCAGGGCTACAACGGTGATCTGACTTCCCGTCAGGCCGGTTCTATCGGCGGTCAGATGGTGAAGAAGATGATCAAGGCTTACGAGGAGAACAACCTCAAATAAGCCAAATCCCATTTCGCCGTCCGGGGGAGTGATCCCCCGGATGCTTTTTTGAAAATAAATGATAAAACTTTGGAAAAGCCCTTGACAAACCCAAAAAATAGGGTATAATATACCCGTTCCAATGCGTTACAGCCTAATATTGCGGAATTGTGTAAAGGTAGCACGACAGTCTCTGAATCTGTTTGTCTAGGTTCGATTCCTAGTTCCGCAGCCAAAAAGAACAGGGTGTGGCATCGCCACACCCTGTTTTTTCGTTGAGACTTCGAGAGTCGAACCTCTTAAACGCGAAGCGTTTATTTGGGTTTTGCGAGTGCAGACTAGAGAGAGAACGAGCTTGGCGCAAAACGAGGTTCAGATTCCTAGTTCCGCAGCCAAAAAGAACAGAGAGCGGCTTGCTGCTTTCTGTTCTTTTTCGTTGAGACTTCTGGAAGCGAACTTCTCAAACGCGCCGCTATTCACATCGTTTTAACAATATTTTCATAGTTCATTTACAGCAAACACGCAAAATGTTCAATTATTCACGATATAATCGTTGCATAATCAGCGAAGGGACGGGAAGCTATGTACATCATAAAAAACGCCTTCAAATGTATCGGACGCACGAAGGGACGGAATATTCTCATCGGCGTGATTGTGTTGGTCATTGCGGTGTCCGCTTGTCTTGGGCTTTCTATTCGTCAGGCGGCGGAAAGCGCTAAGGCGGATACGCTCGACGGGATGAGCGTAACCGCGACGATATCTTACGACCGTCAGAGTATGATGGGCGGGATGAAAGGGAGCCTCGGTGAGGGATCGCAGGGCGGTGAGATGCCGAGCGGCGGTTTTGACCGCGAGCAGTTCGCCGAGATGATGGGGCAGAGCTCCTCGCTCACGTTGGCGGAATATGAGAAATACGCCGCCGCTTCAACGGTTAAGGATTTTTATTATACGCTGACGGCATCTGCCAACGGAAATGACGATCTCCTGCCGGTGAGCAACGAGAGCGACACCGACAGCGATACGACGAGCGATGCGAACGGCGATAAGACCGGCGGCGATTTTTCATCGATGCCGGACGGCGGTCGCGGCGGCTTTGGGAATAAGCAGATGGGTGTGCAGAGTGATTTCTCGGTCGTCGGCTACAGTAGTGAGGCGGCGATGACCGCTTTCGTCGAGGGCACCGCCACCATCACCGATGGCGTAGTGTTCACCGAGGGCACGGCCGAGCGGGAGTGCGTTATTTCGCAGGAGCTCGCGATCTATAACGACCTTGCGGTAGGGGACAGCATCACGCTGACAAATCCCAACGACGAGGAGCAACTCTACACCTTCACGGTGGTCGGCATCTATTCCGATACTTCGGCGAACGAGAGCAGTTTTTCGATAATGGGCTCGACGGCGACCGACCCGGCGAATCAGATCTATACGAGCTATGCGGCTCTCCTGTCGGTGCTCGACGCCTCCGAGCAGGCGGCTGAAACACTGACGGATGAGGATACCGGCCGCGAATACAGCACCGAGATGAGCGGGACTCTGAGCGCAACCTATACGTTCGCGGACGTTGACGCGTACGAGACCTTTGAACAAGAGGTGCGCACGCTCGGCCTGGACGACAGCTATACCGTGTCCTCGGCGGATCTGCAGGCGTATGAGAACAGCCTCGTTCCGCTTGAAACGCTCAGCACGATGGCGGGGTATTTCCTCATCGTGATCTTGATCATCGGTGCGATCATCCTTGTCGTGCTGAATATTTTCAACGTCCGCGAGCGTAAATATGAGATCGGCGTGCTGACGGCGATGGGGATGAAGAAGGGCAAGGTCGCCCTGCAGTTCCTCACCGAGAGTTTTGCTGTCACGCTTGCGGCGGTGATCATCGGTGTCGGCATCGGTGGGGTGACGGCTTTGCCGGTCACCAACGCCTTGCTCGAAAATCAGATCGCCTCGCAGGATAGCCGCGCCGAGCAGGTAGAGGGCAATTTTGGTCGTGGTTCCGGTGGCGGTGCGGGGGATATGCCTACTGATGGCGGCGAGACACCGCAGATGCCGAGCGACGGTCGCGGCGGTATGGGCGAGTTCTTCGGCGGCGCGGCGGACTATATTTCGGAGATCAATTCCGCGATGAATTTCACCGTGGTACTGCAGATGCTCGGCATCGCGGTGCTGCTGACGTTGGTTGCGGGCGCGGTGTCGATGCTGTTTGTGATGCGCTATGATCCCTTGCGGATCTTGGCGAATCGGGATTAAGGAGGTGTCGGTATGTCTGTATTAACGTTGAATAACATCGGCTTCTCCTATGGGAAGACACCGGTGCTGCGGGATGTTTCCTATGAGTTCGAAAAAGGCAAGGTCTACTGCATTATGGGCAAGTCCGGCGCGGGCAAGACGACGCTGCTGTCGATCCTGTCGGGACTTGCGTCCCCCTCGAGCGGGAGCATCTACTATGATGGGCAGGACATTGCCAAGCTGGATAAGTACCGCTATCGCAGTCGCTATATCGGCGTGGTGTTCCAAAACTTTAATCTCATCACGAAATTTACTGCGCTGGAAAACGTGATGCTGTCGATGGATATCGCGGGGGTCAAAGGCGTTAAGAAAAAAGAGCAGGCAATGGCGCTGCTCGAGAGCGTCGGCTTGGACGAGGATGAGGCGAACCGCCGTGTGCTCAAGCTGTCGGGCGGTCAGCAGCAACGCGTCGCCATCGCGCGAGCACTGTCGTATGATCCGCAGATCATTCTCGCGGATGAGCCGACGGGCAACCTTGATACCGATACGCAGAACGAGATCATGGAGATCTTCCGTGAGCTTGCGCGGCAGGATAAATGCGTTATTCTCGTCAGCCATTCGCCTGAGGTGGCGCGGCTGTGCGACGAATGCTACGAACTGAAGCGCATCGAGAGAAAGAAAAAATAACGGTTAATAACAACGCCCCGCATAGCGTGATGTCCTTAACGGACAAATCACGCTATGCGGGGTGTTGTTTTTGTCCGAAAAATTCCTCATTTCATCTATTGCAACCCCTGCCGCGGTATGGTATGATGAGGACGGAAAGACATCGTATTCGGGAGGGCTCATTATGCCGATCAATAACCGATTTTCCTATCTTCCTGCGGGCGCGGCGCGGTATAGCGGCGCGGCGGATGACTATGTGAAATTCACGATGGAGCACCAGCTGATGAACGCTGACACATGGGCGGATTTCGTGCGGGTGTTCCGCGCCGACAGCGACGTCGAGACGGGCGCGTGGCGGTGCGAATATTGGGGCAAGATGATGCGCGGCGCGGTGCTGACCTATATATATAATAAGGACGAGGCGCTCTATCGCGTGCTGGAGGATACCGTGCTTGATCTGCTGTCCACACAGCGGGAGGATGGCCGCTTCTCCACCTATCCCGCGAACAACCAGCTGTTCGGCTGGGATATGTGGGGACGCAAGTACGTGCTGACGGGTATGCTGCATTTCGTGCGCATCTGCAAGGACGAGGTGCTTAAAGAGCGCATCCTCGCTGCTTTGTGCCGCCACGCGGACGCGATCCTCGAGAGTGTCGGCGAGGGAGAGGGTAAGATCGCTATCACCGCGACGAGTTCTTTTTGGGGTGGGGTCAATTCCTGCTCCATTCTCGAACCGATGGTGGATCTCTACACCTTCACGGGCGAGCAGCGGTATCTCGATTTCGCCCGTTATATCCTTTCGACCGGCGGCTGCAAGGACGGCGATCTGATCGTTCTCGCGCTGGCAGGCGAGGTGATGCCGTATCAGTACCCCGAGGTCAAGGCTTACGAAACGATGTCCTTTTTTGAGGGCGTGCTGGCGTATTATCAGGTGACGGGCGAGCGGGACTATCTCGCCGCGGTGCAGAGGTTTGTTGAAGCCGTCGCCGAGACGGACATTACCGTCATCGGCTGTTCGGGTTGTACCCACGAGTTGTTCGATCACTCATCGGTGAGGCAGACACTGTATTCCGTGGGTATTATGCAGGAGACCTGCGTCACTGTCACCTGGATGCGGCTGATGGCGCGCTTGCATCTGCTGACAGGCGCGGCGAAGTATCTCGACTGCCTTGAACATTCCGCGTTTAATGCACTGTACGGTAGCGTCAATATCTATATGAATCAGCAATTGCGTAGCTTTGATCGCGGAAGACGCAAGATGTATGTTGACGGTCTGCCGTTCGACAGCTACAGCCCGCTTTACTACGGGCGGCGTGGCGTCGGCATCGGCGGCTATCAGGCATTTTCGTTCGGCGGTTATTACGGCTGCTGTGCGTGTATCGCGGCGGCGGGCATCGCGCTCGTGCCGCTGTGTGCCGCCCTGCAGAGTGAGGACGGCGTTGTGCTGAATCTCTATATGAGCGGGCAGGTCACCTTTGCCGCCCCCTCGGGGCAGGCGGTGACGCTGACCGCGACCACGACCTACCCGAAAGCACTCGACTACGTTGCCCGCGTGTCGCTCGCCCAGCCTGAGGCATTTTCTGTTCGCTTGCGCGTGCCCGCGTTCTGTGAGAATGTGTGTATCGCCGTCAACGGTGAGCGGGTGAACACAACAGCTGCAGACGGCTATGTGTCCCTGCGCCGCGTATGGTGCGACGGAGATGAGCTGACCGTCACAACAGATTTCACCCTGCGCACACTGTCGATTGAGGGGCGCACGGCGTTTATGTACGGACCGCTGACCCTCGCGCGCGATGAGGGCAAGGAAGAGGGCGAGGTCAGTCTGACCGAGCCGATCAAGTTGGCGGACGGTCTTGCGTATACCCTTGAGGAAGAGCAAGAGGGCGAGTGCGTGCGCCTGCACGTCGAGCGGGCGGAAGGGAAGGAGTCTTTGCTGCTGACGGACTACGCGTCCTGCGGCAAACGCTGGCTTGATGTCAAAAACCGCCTCACTGTATGGTTGAATATTATTCCTTGAATATAGAATAGGAACATCAAACGGTGGTGCTGTTATTTGTAAAAGGAAACCACCAGCAGTGCTGTTTGCAGGCGTGGTGGAACCGGTCGTAATCAGAATATTGAGCAAGCGAGTGAGCAGGTTCTTGCTCGTCCGAAAATTTCGTCACCCTCCTAAGTATAGTAGGTAAAATTTTGGAAAAACTACTAAATGCTGTGGTCTGAAAATTCCCTCGAAAAAAGTTCACAAATTCGCGAAAAAAGTGTTGACAAAAGGGTTTAGACGTGGTATCATAGCAAAGC
>CAZVSE010000052.1:0-7347 GCA_964629445.1 uncultured Ruminococcus sp.
GCCTCGGCGTACTCGATCTCCTCCTCGCGGGACTTGATATCCCACTCTCTCCAGGGAGCGATGATCGGCATATCGGGAGCAACCGCCTTGATCGCCAGCTCGAAACGCACCTGATCGTTACCCTTACCGGTGCAACCGTGGCAGATCGCGTCCGCACCCTCGGCGAGCGCGATCTCGGCGATGCGCTTCGCGATGGGCGGGCGGGCGAACGCCGTGCCCAGCATATATTCCTCGTACAGAGCGCCCGCCTGCACGCAGGGGAACACATAATCCTCGAGGAATTCCTTGGTCAGGTCCTCGACGTACAGCTTGGACGCGCCCGTCTTGAGCGCCTTCTCCTCGAGACCCTCGAGCTCATCCGCCTGACCGACGTTACCGCTCACCGCGATGACCTCGCAGTTGTTGTAGTTCTCTTTGAGCCACGGGATGATGATGGAGGTATCCAGACCGCCGGAATAAGCCAAAACCACTTTTTTGATGTTTTCTTTTTTCATATCGCACTCGCTCCTTGTGAATAAATATTCTGTCAATGACGGTATTATAGTCTTATTAAATGAATAAGTCAAGTGTTTTTATGCAAAAATATACAGAATTTTTGTATATTGTGTATATTGCCCATCGACGGACTTTTCCTCCGTCGGTTTTTGTGCATTTGGATAAAAGACGGCAAGAAAGCAGTGAATATCTCCACTCGTTCTGTCGTTTTTTACCCCGTTTTCACCGTTCAAAGCCATCATATCGGTTATATAACTCTGTATAAATACAAATTCTTGCAAAAACACGCGAGAATGGCATTGTGTTTCGGTATAAAATGGTGTAAAATAAAGACAATCCGCACAATATACCGTCTTTGGTATATTTTTTCTTGATTTTCCGTGAATAAAATGGTAGACTAAAAATGCCAAACAAAACCGCATAATGTCACTCACAAGGTATGTGCATTTTTATTTCGGTAAAAATGCAGATGCTCCGTCTTTGCATATACTTTCGTGAGTAGATGTAAGGTTTTGTTTGGCGACAATCGGAGCTATGCGTTTTTCGTGCGTAGCTTCGGCTACGCATTTTTTTATGGAAAGAAAAGGAGTCTCCAATGAAGAAGAAGGAGAAAAAGCCGTCCGCCATTAAAAACAACCTCTATTTTCTGCGTCTGCTTTGGGGCATCTCCCCTGCGCGCGTCGCGCTCAACTTCCTGTTTCTGATCTTTGAGTTTGCGATGTGGACCTTCTACTCGGTGATCTTTATGCAGTACCTGTTCGGCGGCAGCGACGCCCGCACCTTCGCCGAGGCGGCGTGGTTCATCGTATTCGCGGTGGTGCTCGATGTGACGCGAAGCGGTCTGCAGGCGGGGTATCACAACATATTCGTCCCCAAAACCAACATCCGCATCCACTATCGGCTCAATAAAATGCTGTTCGAAAAGGCACAGACGGTAGATATATCCTGCTATGAAACGCCGGAGTTTTACAATACATACACCAAAGCGGCGACCGAGGCGAGCGAGCGTGCCGCGTCGGTGCTGGATTCCTGCGCGATGACCGTGTCGGCGCTGCTGTCCTCTACTTACATCATCATCACGATGTGCCGCATCACCTGGTGGTCACTGGTATTTGTCGCTCTGCCGCTGATCGGCAACCTCTATTTCGGCAAGAAATACGGCAAAGAGTTATTTGACATCCGACAGGAATGCACACCCTATGACCGTCGGCACGAATACGTCAACCGCGTGATGTACTTTCGTCAATATGCTGGTGAGGTGCGGCTGACCGGCGTGTTCAGCATCCTGCGCAACATCTATAAGCAGGCCGCAAATGAAGGACTCGCCATCTGGCGTAAGCACGCGGCGAAATGGTCCTTCTACGGTGCCGCGAAGGGCTTGTTGGTGTTCCTGTTCGGCTTCCAAGGAATGTGGTTGTTCGCCGCGGCACTCGCCCTCGGCGGGCGCATCACGGCAGGCGAGTTGGTGGTGCTGCTCAACGCCATCGTCAGCGTCTCATGGATGCTTAATGACTTTGAGCAGGGCATCACTAACATCTTCACCAACGCGTATTTCATCGACAACCTGCGCGGCTTCTTCGACTACAACCCGAAGATCGACGAGTCCGTGGGCGGCATCACGCCGCCGCAGACGGTGGAGACCATCGAATTTAAGAACGTGTTCTTCCGCTATCCCGAGCAGGAGCGATACGCCCTCAAGGACATCACCCTGACCTTCCGCCGCGGGGTGCGCCACGCGCTCGTCGGCATCAACGGCAGCGGCAAATCCACCCTCATCAAGCTTATCCTGCGATTTTACGATCCCACCGAGGGGCAGGTCCTACTCAATGGTGTAGATATTAAGGAGTACGATATTAAACAGTACCGCGCGCTTATCGGCGCGGCGTTTCAGGATTTTGCCATCTTCGCCGCCACGGTGGCGGAAAATGTGCTGATGCGCGAGGTCGAGAGCGATACCGACCGTGCCATCGCCGTCGCCGCGCTGCGCGACAGCGATGGATACGACAAGATCGCGACCCTGCCGCAAAAAGAAAACACCCTGCTGACGCGGGAGTTTGACAACGACGGTGTCGAGCTATCAGGCGGCGAGCGGCAGAAGCTTGCCATCGCCCGCGCTTTCGCGAAGGACGCGCCGATCGTCATCCTCGACGAGCCGTCGAGCGCCCTCGACCCCATCGCGGAATACAAGATGTTCGAGACCATCATCGCGCTGTGCGATACCAAGGAAAAGCTCTCCGTCATCGTCTCCCACCGCCTCTCCTCTGCCGCCGTGTGCGAACAGATCTTCGTGTTTGAGAGCGGCGCGCTCGTCGAGCAGGGCTCACACCCGACACTGCTCGCCGCGGACGGCGTCTACGCCGATATGTTCCGCAAGCAGGCGCGCAACTATCAGGTGGAAGGGGGTGAGCAGGATGGCTAAACTGAAAAAGACCCGCACCCTCTCCAACATCCTGTTCGCCCTGCGTTGGCAGTTCCGTCTGACCCCCGGCTATATCATCATCCGCTTCGCGCAATCCATCTTCGGCAACGTTGTCACACTGTTTGAGCACACCTTCCTGCTCGCCTACATCATCTCCTGCGTGGAGGGCGGCAAGACACTCGTCGACGTGCTGTATTTTCTCATCCCCGTCGCAATCGCGGTCGCGATCAAAATCGTCTCGGGACCGCTCATCGAGGCATATCTCACCCCGAAGGCAAACATCAAATTCTATATGGACACCCGATTAACGCTGTACAAAAAGGCGGCAGAACTGGAGATCGCCAAATACGACGACACCGCCTTCTACAACGATTTCGTGTGGGCGATGCATCGCGCGCCTGAGCAGATCACCCACGCCACCAACACCTTTATTCAACTGGTGAGTATGTTCGTCACCGCCCTCATCGCAGGCGCCTACATCGTCGCGACCGACGCGACGGCGCTCATCGTGGTCGCCGGGATGATGATCTCGACCCTGCTGTTGCAACACCGCATCACCAAGCGGAATATGAAGCGAGAGGAGGAGCTGATGCCCATCAGCCGCAAGCGGGATTACGCCAACCGCGTATTCTACCTCGCGAACTTCGTCAAGGACATCAAGACCGGCGCCATCGCGGACAAGCTCAAGAGAGACTTTACCGAAAGCTCCGAGCAGATGGAGAAGGTCTCTGTCCGTCACGGACGGATGATCACCCTGCTCGCCGTTCTGCGCGACGGCATCAGCGCCCTCGCTTTTGACGGCGCGTATCTCATCTATTTGTTCTATCAGGCACTGGTCAAGGGCAAATACGGGCTCGGCTCGCTGCTCGCGGTGTATAACGCCGCCAACCGTCTAAGCGGCAACATCCGCCGTGTCATTATGATGCTGCCGCGTTTTGAGGAACAGAGCTTGTATATCGAAAAGATGCGCACCTTCCTCGAAACGGAAAATACGATGCCCGACAACGGCACACTGCCCGTGCCGACGCAGGGCGATCTCGTGCTCGACCATGTGACCTTCACCTATCCCGGTAACGACAAGCCCACCTTGAATGACGTGTCGATGCACATCAGACAAGGGGAAAAGATCGCGCTTGTCGGCTTCAACGGCGCGGGAAAATCCACCCTCATCAAGCTTATCTTGCGTCTGTACGACCCTGACAGCGGCACAATACGCCTCGGCAACAACGCCATCGGTGAGTACCCCATCGGCGAGTACCGCCGCCATTTCGGCGCGTTGTTCCAGAGCTTCGAGATCATCGCCACGAGCATCGGAGAAAACCTCACGATGAGCGACACGCCGCTTGACACGGAGAAGGCGGACGAGGTGATGAAAAAGGCGGCGTTTTGGGATAAGCTCAATTCCCTGCCCGACGGCTACGATACCCCGCTTACCAAAGAATTTGACGACAACGGCGTCAACCTCTCGGGCGGCGAGGCGCAGAAGATCGCGCTCGCGCGCGTGCTGTACGCCGACGCGGGAGTGATCGTGCTCGACGAGCCGTCGAGCGCACTCGACCCCATCGCGGAATATCAGCTCAATAAAACCGTCACCGAACTGGCAGAGGACAAGACGGTCATCATCATCTCCCACCGCCTGTCCACCACCCGTTTTGTCGACAAGATCTATATGCTCGAGGACGGACGCGTCATCGAGCAGGGCAACCACGACGCGTTGCTCGCGCAGGACGGCAAATATGCCGAAATGTTCCGATTACAGGCGGAGAAATACCGCTGACAGGAGGCAGACTATGCCCTTTTTACCGATCACAACCGAAGAAATGCAAGCGCGCGGCTGGGATGCGGCGGACTTTGTCATCGTCACGGGGGACGCGTACGTCGACCACCCGAGCTTTGGCACCGCCATCATCTCCCGCGTGCTGGAGAGCCGCGGCTATCGCGTGTGTATCATTCCCCAACCGCAGACCGACGCGGACTATCGCCGCTTCGGCACGCCGCGGCTTGCGTTCCTCGTCAACGGCGGCAACATCGACCCGATGGTCGCCCACTACACCGCCGCGAAAAAGCGGCGCAGCGAGGACGCCTACTCCCCCGGCGGCAAGGCGGGGCTTCGCCCCGACCGCGCGACCATCACCTACACCCGCGCCCTGCGGCGGCTGTTCGGGGACGTGCCGATCGCCATCGGCGGCTTAGAGGCATCCCTGCGGCGATTCGCCCACTACGACTACTGGGACGACCGTGTGCGCCCGTCGATCCTCGCGGACAGCGGCGCGGATCTCTTGATGTTCGGCATGGGCGAGCGACACATTGTCGAGATCGCCGACCGCCTCGCCGCGGGCGAGGACATCCACGCGCTCGCCGACATCCGCGGCACCTGCTATCTCGTCAAGGCGACCGACTATCAGCCGATGCCCTGCGCCGAGTGCCCGTCCTACGAGGCGGTGAGCGTCCCTGACGACAACGGCAAAAAGCAGTATGCGATCTCCTGCCGCATTCAACAGCAGGAGCACGATGCCATCCGCGGCAAGGCGATCATCCAGCGCCACGGCGACCGAATTTTGGTGCAAAACCCGCCCTCTCTGCCGCTGGCGACCGAGGAGCTCGACCGCGTCTACGCCTTGCCGTTTATGCGGGACGTTCACCCGAGCTATGAAGCGCAGGGCGGCGTGCCCGGCATCGCGGAGGTCAAATTCTCCGTCATCCACAACCGCGGCTGTACGGGCGCATGCAATTTCTGCGCGCTCGCGTATCACCAAGGGCGGCTCGTCACCTGCCGCAGCCACGACTCGGTGGTCAAAGAGGTCGAGCAGATCGTGAAAATGCCCGATTTCAAGGGCTATATCCACGACGTCGGCGGCCCGACCGCCAATTTCCGCGCGCCGTCTTGTGACAAGCAATTAAAGAACGGTCTTTGCAAGGATAAAAAATGCCTTGCTCCCACGATGTGCCCCGCCGTCAAAGTCGATCACAGCGACTATCTCGCCTTGTTACGACGCCTGCGCAAGATCGACGGGGTGAAAAAGGTGTTCATCCGCTCGGGTATCCGCTACGACTACCTGCTCGCGGACAAGGACGAGAGCTTCTTCAAGGAGCTCATTCAACACCACGTCAGCGGACAGCTCAAGGTCGCACCCGAGCACGTATCCGACCGCGTGCTCAAGTATATGGGCAAGCCGTCTTTTTCGGTGTATGAGAAGTTCCGCAGTCGCTTCTACGAGCTGACCAAGAGCGCGGGCAAAAAGCAGTATCTCGTCCCCTATCTGATGTCCTCCCATCCCGGCAGTACGATCAGCGACGCCATCAAGCTCGCGCAGTTCCTCAAGAAAGAGGGACTGCACCCCGAGCAGGTGCAGGATTTCTATCCCACCCCCGGCACAGTGTCCACCTGTATGTTCTACACGGGGCTTGACCCGATGACGATGCAGCCCGTGTACGTTCCCCGCACGCCGAAAGAAAAAGCGGAACAGCGCGCACTGCTGCAATATTACCGCCCCGAAAACCGCCAGCTCGTTCTTGCCGCCTTGCAGAAGGCGAAGCGGTACGACCTCATCGGCACGGGCGCGGGTTGTCTTGTCCCGCCGCCCGCGGGCACACGACCGATGCAGACGAAAAAACCGGATAAGAAGAAATTCAGCCGCTATAGCAGAAAGAAGAAATAACAAACTGACCCCCGTCTCTCGCGTATGCGAGAGACGGGGGTCAGTTTTAATTATCCGCCTCCAGCAACCACTCCACCGAAACTTTTAGAACGGTTGCCAAAGCGCGCAGTTCATAATCCGCCACAAACCGCGTGCCGATCTCGATGCGGGATACACTGTCCCGCTCGATGTTGATGCCCGCCACCTGCAACCTTGCCGCCAAGTCGCTCTGCGTCAGTCGCAGACGGCAACGTGCCTCGTGAACGCGATCACCGCAAACATTTTTCTTGCCGTTATAGTCATAGATCTTCATTCTCAACCCACCTCGAAATATGTTAAAGATTGGAATTTATCTTGACATTAGCATATTTCATCACTATAATTGTGTTAAAGATAAGAATGTTATCTTTCCGAAGGAATATACGTATTATTCCGTAGAAGCCATTTTAGTTAGGAGGAAATCAAGAATGAAGAAAATTTGGTCAATTATGCTGGCGTTGGTGATGCTGTTGTCGCTGATGCCGATGGGGGCATTTACGCTGATGGCGAATGCGGCGACAAGCGGGTATTATACCTATTCCGTGTCGGGCAGTGAAGCGACCATCACGGGAGTCAACACATCCATCAGCGGTGCAGTCACCATTCCGTCAACCCTCGGCGGCTATCCCGTGACGAGCATTGGGAATTATGCGTTTGAGGATTGCACCGGCCTGACCTCGGTCAAAATCCCCAACAGCGTGACGAGCATTGGGTCGGATGCGTTTTACACTTGCACCAGTCTGACCTCGGTCGTTA
>CAZVSE010000053.1:0-6987 GCA_964629445.1 uncultured Ruminococcus sp.
GGCACCGAGAAGCTGCAGGAGAACTTCGACGCGCTGCTCGGCGCGATCGTTCGTGCGAAGCCCGCGGCTGCCAAGGGTCAGTATATCCGTTCTTGCACCGTCGCGTCCACGATGGGCCCCGGCGTCAAGATCAACCCCGCCAAGCTGGGCGGCTGATTCCATTAACTATTCTCTCGCACAAGCGAGTTGATAGTATAGCGGTTGCTGTTCTTCCACAGACAGCAGGTGCGCTCGCAAGCGTGAGCGCGTAAACGGTCGTGTGACCTGCCTGCCGAGGAGTGCTTAACAACACCGTCGACCGAACACGGTCAACAGTGCGTTAATTCACCTCTCCTGTGGAACCACGGGAGAGGTTTTCTTTTTCATCGGGATGAATAGCAATCATCCTTTATTCGGAGGTGAAATTATCACATGGCAAGCGAAAAGATCCTGCAAGAAAAGCAAGCGTATGTTGCCGAGCTGACGGAGAAACTGAACGGTGCTGTTGCCGGCGTGATCGTCGACTACAGCGGTATCACCGTGGCGGACGATACCGTCCTGCGTCGCCAGCTGCGCGAAGCCGGCGTGGACTACGCCGTTGTCAAGAACACCATGCTCAAGCGTGCCGCTGAGAGCGCAAACCTCAACGGTCTGGATGATGTTCTCAACGGTACGACCGCTCTGGCACTCAGCAACGACTATGTCGCCGCTGCGAAGATCCTGTGCAAGTATGCCGAGGACAACAAGAACTTCACCGTGAAAGCCGGTTTTATGGATGGTGAGGTCATCGGTGCCGATAAGGTCGTCGAGCTGTCCAAGCTGCCTTCCAAGGAAGGTCTGCTGTCGATGCTGCTCAGTGTCTTGAACGGACCTATCCGTGGTCTGGCTGTGGCGCTGAACGCTGTTGCTGAGAAGGAGCCCGCCGCTGAGGAGGCTGCTGCCCCCGCCGAGGCTGCTCCGGTCGAGGCTGCCCCCGCTGAGGAGGCCGCCCCCGCCGCGGAATAATCGCGGCACACCCATTCGTTCCCGTCGAGGAACGATCAAATTTAAAAAATTATCGTTTGGAGGAAATGAATCATGTCTGAGAAAATCACTGCTATGATCGAAGAGATCAAGGCTCTGACCGTTCTGGAGCTTTCCGAGCTGGTCAAGGCTATCGAGGAAGAGTTCGGCGTTTCCGCCGCTGCTCCTGTTGCTGTTGCGGCTGCCGGCGCTGCTGCTCCCGCTGCTGAGGAGAAGACCGAGTTTGACGTTATGCTGATGGATGCCGGCAGCGGCAAGATCGGCGTTATCAAGGTCGTGCGCGAGATCACCGGTCTGGGTCTGAAAGAGGCGAAGGAACTGGTTGACGGCGCTCCCAAGGCTGTCAAGACCGGCGTGTCCAAGGACGACGCTGAGGCTGCCAAGGCGAAGCTGGAAGAGGCCGGCGCTAAGGTTGAGCTGAAGTAATTTTTCACCGATCCGAATGAAATCGGCGGACGTGGGTTCCCACGCCCGCCGATTTTTTGTTTGTGCAGAAATCACCAAAAGGGTTGTAGGGACGGATCTCCTACAAAAACGATGACAGCTCATCGTCAATTACAGGGTCTTCTTTATCTTCTGTAAGCCCCAACAGCCAATCAGCGGATACATTCAGTAATAAGCATAAGTTACGAAGTGTATGGAGCGATGGCAGGACGGGTCGCTTTTCATTCTCGTATTTTGTATACGCCGTGCGGTGAAGATGTAGTTTTTTTGCGACCTGTTCCTGTGTCAGCTTTTTGCTTTTACGAGCGGATATCAGTCTTTTTCGAAAATCTTCCATACCAAACTCCTTTTGTAGCAATAATAAAACCTGTCTCTCTAACACGAAAGACAGGTTAGTCTTCAAAATACAACAATCTATATGCGGGTACGTTTAAAGCCGTTGCCAAGCGAAACAATGTGTCCATAGATATGGCTTTACACATATTCGGAGCCTCTATTTGACCAATAAAGGTTACATCGCACTCCATAATTTCTGCGAGTTGTTCTTGGGTTAGAGAACGCAGTTTGCGATAATAGGATACTTTTAATCCTATTTTTATATAGTCGTTTTTATACTCAATTAGCATTTTTCATCACAACATAATTTTATCCACAAAACCTGTGCTTTTCCATAGTAGAAAAACAATATATTTATGGCAACAAAATACCATACTGTAGACTAAGAGCGTTATGAGTATACAATACACCAAATTGTTTTGCTTTTGGACATTCACTGAATGTCAAATTTAAAGAAAGTATAACAAAAATGAATATTGGGATTCGTATTGACTTTTTATTTTGTATAAGATATAATAACGCCAGTGAAAACTTTCTGTAAAAAGCATAAAAATTTTCAGTGGAGATGATGCAGATGGAGTTTAAGCGGGAATATTATTTAAAAAAATTGATCTTAAAAAAACACAACGGGTTGATAAAAGTGGTGACGGGTATACGGCGATGCGGAAAATCATATCTCTTGTTTTCTCTTTTTAAAAACCATCTTTTGGAGAGCGGAACAGCCGAAGATCATATTATTGAGATTCCGTTTGATTCTTTTGAAAATAAGGCGTATCGAGATCCGGCAATTCTGTATCCGTATATAAAGGAGAGGATCGCGGATGATAAAATGTACTACGTTCTTTTGGACGAGGTGCAGTTGCTCGGTGAATTTGAGTCGGTGCTTAATGGGTTGATGAGATTAAAGAATGTTGATGTTTATGTGACCGGCAGTAATGCGAAATTCCTTTCAAAAGATATTATTACAGAGTTTCGCGGACGGGGCGATGAGCTGCACATACAACCGCTGTCTTTCGCGGAGTTTATGGAATGTTATAAAGGCAACAAGTATGACGGTTGGAATGAATATATACTTTACGGCGGCTTGCCGCCTGTCGTGTTACTGCCTTCGCCGGAGCAAAAGATCGAATTTCTTAAAAATCTGTTTAAGGAAACGTATATTAACGATATTATTGCTCGGCATAATATTAAAAACAAAGATGAGTTTGAAGCGCTGATCGATATTCTTGCTTCCGGCATCGGATCGCTCACCAACCCTAAAAAGCTCACGGATACGTTCAACTCTAAAAAGCATATGAAAATGAGCGTGAACACAGTCAAAAACTATTTGGATTATTTATGTGACGCTTTTATTATTCATAAGGCTGTGCGTTATGATATTAAGGGGAAGAAATATATCGACACACCGTATAAATATTATTTTACAGACGTCGGGTTGCGCAATGCGCGCATCAACTTCCGGCAGATTGAAGAAAATCATACGATGGAAAATGTTATTTTTAACGAGCTGGTAAGTCGCGATTTTAACGTTGATGTGGGAATTGTTAGCCTAATGCAAAAGAATTATCGCGGGGAACGCCTCAGCAAACAATATGAGGTTGATTTTGTGTGTAATAAAGCATCAAAGCGTTATTATTTACAATCAGCTTTTGCTATTCCCGATGATGAGAAAATGAAACAGGAGACGAAGTCCTTATTACACATAAATGATTCTTTTAAAAAGATAATCGTTGTAAAAGAAACGCCGACACCGTGGTATACCGAAGAAGGTATAATGGTTATTAGCGTATATGATTTTTTGCTTAAAGCTGATAGCCTGGAGTTGTAATAAAAATTTCGATAACCGCAAAAAGCAGACAGTTCAGAAACTGCCTGCTTTTTGTTATGTCTTATCGGTTAGGTGCAATCCACGTGTTGTGGTGCAAAATCCTCTAAAAACCTATATCTTGTGGTGTCAAAAAATTCTTTAAAAATTTTTGAAAAAATGCAAAAAAATGCTTGCATTTTGCGGCTGTTTGCGGTATTATAGTCTGGCGCGAGTTTGAAAAAGGGTGTTTTGCGCCCATTTTTCACGCCGCGCAAGACTGCACGATATGCGATGATGCGGGAGGTTGCGACCCTCGGGGTCGGTTTTTCCGCGGAGTATGTCCGATTTCAAACCGGGCGAAGGAATACTGTGTGCAGCGACCGACAAAAAGGGCGTTCTATGCCTGCCCAACGGGCATAAGTCGTCCCCTCTTGCGTCAACTGTCGGTCTCTGTGTTCAGGACGCTGTGCCGACCCGGGGCTTGCGAAAAGCGAGCCGCGGTTTTTTCATGAGCAGGGTGGGAACACCCGGCTCGGTGTACGGTTTTAGCGTCGCCCGCCAACTAAAATTCATAAGGAGGCGTTTACAGTGGCAGTCAAAGAAAAAATCCGTATTCGTATCAAAGGTTACGATCATCAGTTGGTGGATCAGGCCGCCGGCAAGATCGTGGAGACCGCGCACCGCACCGGTGCTCGTGTGTCCGGTCCCGTTCCGCTCCCCACGGAGAAGGAAGTGGTGACCATCCTGCGCGCTGTTCACAAGTACAAGGATGCCCGTGAGCAGTTCGAGACCCGCACCCACAAGCGTCTGATCGACATCCTCAGACCGTCCAACAAGACCGTTGAGGCCCTGCAGGGCCTTGAGCTCCCCGCCGGTGTGGACATCGAGATCAAGCTGTAATCACGGCTTGAATTGATCCACGAAGCGAGGTCATGTTGGTCGATGTATTCCTCGCAGCCGAGTCGGGAACTCCGAGAACGCTCGGAAAGCCGCGGCAGGCGCACTATTATAGGAATATAAAGATCAACCAATAACCAAGGAGGTATAGACAATGCAGAAAGGTATCATTGGCAAGAAGATCGGCATGACGCAGATCTTCGACGAAAAGGGCAATGTCGTTCCGGTGACCGTCGTTGAGGCTGGTCCCTGCGTCGTTGTTCAGAAGAAAACTGTGGAGAACGACGGCTACGCCGCTGTTCAGTTGGGCTACGGCGATGTGAAGGCCGACAAGCTCAACAAGCCCCTCAAGGGTCATTTCGAGAAGTCCGATGTAGCTCCCAAGCGCATCCTGCGCGAGTTCCGTCTGGCGAACTGCGACGCGGTCAACGTCGGCGACATCGTGAAGGTGGACACCTTCGCTGTCGGCGAGAAGGTGGACGTCGTCGGCACCAGCAAGGGTAAGGGCTACGCCGGCGTTATCAAGCGCTGGAATTTCCATCGCCTGAAAGAGACCCACGGTTCCGGTCCTGTGGCTCGCCACTCCGGCTCTCAGGGTGTTATCGACCCCGCCCGTGTGTTCAAGGGCATGAAGGGTGCCGGTCACCTCGGCGCTGAGCGCGTGACCGTGCAGAATCTCGAGATCGTGAAAATCGACGTGGAGAACAATCTCATCGCCATCAAGGGTGCCATCCCCGGCGCTCGCAAGGGCATCGTGATCATCTCCGACACCGTCAAGAAGGCTTAAGGAAGGAGGAGACGTAAATGCCTACAGTGAATGTTTACAGCATGTCCGGTCGCAAGACCAGCACGATGGAGCTGAGTGACGCCGTGTTCGGCATCGAGCCCAACAAGGCTGTTATGCACAGCGCTGTGATCAACTACCTGGCCAACCAGCGTCAGGGCACCCAGTCCACCAAGACCCGTACCGAGGTCAGCGGCGGCGGCAAGAAGCCCTGGAGACAGAAAGGTACCGGCCATGCCCGTCAGGGCTCTACCCGCGCTCCCCAGTGGACGCACGGCGGCATCGCGCTCGGCCCGAAGCCCCGCAGCTACCGCTTCGCTCTGCCTAAGAAGGTGCGCCGTCTGGCTCTGAAGTCGGCGTTCTCCTCCAAGGTTGCCGCCGGCGAGATGCTGGTGCTGAGCAAGCTCACTCTGGATGAGATCAAGACCAAGACGATGGTTTCTCTGTTCGCCGCGCTCAAGGCGGAGGGCAAGATCCTGCTGGTCCTGCCGGAGAACGACGAGAAGGCGATCCTGTCCGCTCGTAACATCCCCGGCGTCAAGACCGCTCTGGTCAACACGCTGAACGTTTACGATGTCCTCAACTGCGATAAATTCATCGTGGTGAAGGATGCCGTGGCCCAGCTCGAGGAGGTATATAAATAATGAACGCTCGTGACATTATCCTCGCCCCCGTCATCACGGAAAAGTCCGTGGCGGCTCTGAGCGAGAAGAAGTACACCTTCCGCGTGGCTGACGGCGCTAACAAGATCGAGATCGCGAAAGCGGTCGAGGAGATCTTCGGCGTGCAGGTCGCGAAGGTGAACACCATCAGCATGAAGGGCAAGCACCGCCGTATGGGTCGCCACGAGGGCTACACTTCCGACTGGAAGAAGGCTGTCGTCACCCTGACGGAGGAGTCCAAGACCATCGAGTTCTTCGACGGTATGTTCTAATCGGTTTAGAACAAACCTCGGCAATGTATGGAGGCATAAGACACCCTCGGGCGCGCCTCCGCTAAGCCTAACGAAGCCTGAATATAGGAGAGTGAATAGAATGGCTACTAAGACCTACAAGCCGACTACTCCGGGCCGTCGCGGTATGTCCGTCATCGACTACAGCACGCTGTCCAAAGTAGCTCCGGAAAAGAGCCTGCTGGCTCCCAAGAACAAAAAGGCCGGCCGTAACAGCTATGGCCGCATCACCATCCGTCACCGCGGTGGCGGCAACCGTCAGAAGTACCGCATCATCGACTTCAAGCGCAACAAGCTGGATGTCGCCGGTACTGTAATGACGCTTGAGTACGATCCCAACCGCAGCGCGCACATCGCGCTGGTCGCTTACGAAGACGGCGAGAAGCGCTATATCATCGCTCCCGCGGGTCTGAAGGTCGGCGACACGGTTACCGCCGGTACGTCTGCGGACATTAAGCCCGGCAACGCCCTGCCCCTGAGCAGCATCCCCACCGGTACCTTCATCCACAACGTGGAGCTGTACCCCGGTAAGGGCGCGCAGCTCGCTCGCTCCGCCGGTGTTATGGCGCAGCTGATGGGTAAGGAGAACAACCTCGCGATGATCCGTCTGCCCTCCGGTGAGATGCGCTATGTGCCGCTCAACTGCATGGCGACGATTGGTCAGGTCGGCAACGCGGACCACGCGAACGTCCAGATCGGTAAGGCCGGTCGTAAGCGCCATATGGGTTGGCGTCCTACCGTGCGCGGTTCTGTTATGAACCCCTG
>CAZVSE010000054.1:0-5988 GCA_964629445.1 uncultured Ruminococcus sp.
TTTTATCTTCCCCCAGTAGAACTGGGGGTTTATTTCCACGCCTTAAGGCGCCAAGGAAAAGCCGATACTCATCATCAAGGTGAGTATCGGCTATAAATATTATTAGACATAGAAAGAACAAGTAATATTAAAAGAGTATCCGTCTTTTGTCCAAGCCTGAATTTTACCGTTATGGGCTTCAACAATAACTTTTGCTAATGAAAGACCGATTCCGTGTCCTCCGGTAGCAGAGTTTCTTGATTGATCGGTTCTGTAGAATCGCTCAAATACATTTTCCAAATTCCTTTGTTCAATTAAGCCTTCGGTCGTATTGTAAACATTTAATTGCAATGTGCGATTGTGTTTTACCAGAGAAACCGCGATTGTACCACCTGTTGGCGAATATTTTATGGCATTATCCATGAGAATGGAAACCAATTGCTGTATCGCTTTATGATTCCCTTTCATAGACAGCATAGGCTGAATGCTGCAAAAAAACTCTTTTTCCTGATTTTGAATCAAGGTTTTAAAAACCACCACCGATTCTAAGATGGCATCTGAAATCGGCATATCCACCAACTCGACTGTATCTCCGGATTCCTCCATCTTAGCAAGGTAAACAAGATCATTCGTAAGCGATGTTAATCTTTCTGCCTGAGTGCGAATATCGTTCAGGCAATCTAGATCGGTGGGATCTGACTCCAACATATCTACATTCGCATTGATAATAGTAAGAGGTGTTTTAATTTCGTGACCCGCATCGGTTATAAAACGTTTTTGCTTTTCGTAGCTTTCTGCAACCGGTTGTACGATCTTACCCGAAACAAAGACAACCACAACAAACATCACGAGCAGTCCAGCAAGTGCTATACCGATGCTTACTTGAAGATAGTCGTTAAAATCCTCTAATTTTCTTCCGCAATCCAAAAATGTTATTCTTGTATCGGTGCCTTCAAGGCTTCGCAAATAGCGAAAATCTCCTGAAAATCCGGACGAACCGTAGAAATTGATCACCTCATTTGCATAGTCCTCTGCTTCGATCGAATCAACAGAAGCAATTTTACTTGTTTCTGTATTGATTATATTACCGGACTGACTTACAAGTACAGAAAAATATCTTGATTCATAAGGCGCTTCGGGTGACAAATGATTTGGAAATTTCCCTGAATGAGCATTGTTCCGATCGGGGAATGTTCCCTTATTCACAGAAATAAATAATAACACCTCATCCGCCTCTGTAACCAAGGTATTATAATTTATAATATTCATTGTTGCCACAACAATGGCTAACATTACAAACAATATCGCCATTGCTAAGCAAATGAATTTAACTTTTAGTTTCCTTATCATCTAACTCCTCCAAAGAATACCCTATATTTCTGGAAACCTTAATGTAAATATCCGCATGAAGTGCTGTGAGCTTCTTTCTCAAATAGGATATATATACCCATACAACATTGATTTCTGCTTCGGCGTCAAACCCCCAAATCTTTTCCATAAAACGCTCGGCCGGAAAAATATGATGCGGATTTGCCATCAGGATCTCCATCATTTGAAATTCTTTATTTGCCAAACGGAAGCTACCTGTGGGTGATGAGAGCTCAAAGGTAGCCCTGTCAAGAGTAATATTACCGACGGCCAGCTTGGTGTCTACTTCGGTCTGTGTTCTCGTTATAGCACGAATCGTTGCAAGCAGACTTTTGGTGTTGAAGGGCTTGGTCAGATAGTAATTGGCACCGCTATCCAATCCCTCTACCATATCATCCACCTGAGACTTTGCAGTAAGTATCAAAACCGGAATTTGATTGCCCGCAGCACGCAGCTTACGCAAGGCGGTGATGCCATCCATCTTCGGCATCATAACATCAAAGATAGCAACGTCATAATTGCCGCCCTCCAAATACATTAAAGCATCTTCACCGTTATGAACGGCATCAGCGGAATAATTGTTTTTTTCTAATAACTTCACAATTACCTTTGCAAGCGGGCGTTCATCCTCTGCAATTAAAATTCTCATATCACATCATCCTTTTTTCAATTATATCATAGTTTTATGAATTTTCATCTTTTTTCTTCAAAATAATATCATTTCGGAGATTATCCGCAATTTAATTATAGCCTTAAAACTTAAGCGGAGTAAAAAAGAAAGCCCATTAAGAAATTTCTTAATGAGCTTATATCTTACGACTCGCTATCTCTTTTCTCGTCTCCGAAAAGACAACAAACAGGATCCCGTTCGCGCTCGGCTAATAAGTCTATGCTGTTCATAAAATTCTTTTTGTGTGTATAGCGGTCGATAAGAGCATCCCCATGTTTTATTGTGATATGCGGATCTTTTTGCCATTTGTTTTAAGGCATACGGATCCATTTTTTGTTTCGTAGACCTTTACACCGCTTTCTGACAGGACATTTAAGGTTTCTTCCGCAGAGGGATTTTTATTGGAACATGTGATGACGCCGTATTCGGGTGACACTTCATCTAAAAACGCCGTATAGTTTTCAAGATAATTTCCGTGGTACGGTAGCTTGACATAATCAAACTTGCCCGGTGAATCGGCAAGAAATTCTGCAAGCCTCAACTCCATCGCATCCCCACAGAACAAAAAGCGCTTTTCACCGTATTCCATGGCTACGATCAAAGATGAATTGTTGTCCTCCTTCGTTTCATAGGAGGTTTCTTTCGGTACATATACCGTAAATGTGCAGGAGTCAAAGGTAAAGCTATAGTTTTCTGTAAGAACGGTAGCAGATAATCCTTGCTCTGTCAGCACATTGTGATATGCTTCATATTCATCTAGGTTGGATGAGAATCCGGTTTCAAGCACCGTTGTAATGCCGTATGAAGAAATCAGCTCCGCAGCACCGCCGATGTGATCCTTATCAAAGTGTGTAAGGATCAGCACATCGATAGTTTGAACACCTGTGGTATCCAAATATCCGACGATATCCGACACGTCATCTTCCTCTCCGGTGTCGATCATCACGGTCTTGGTGCCTGTTTCAATAAGGATACAGTCTGCTTTTCCAATGCTGAAAACATCTATCGTAATCCATTCGGAGCTCGAACAGGAGCATAACGAAAGCGAAAGGATAACACAAACCAAAAACGAAACGATCCGCTTCATAACAAACCACCGTCTTTATTGATACTCTTGAAGAATGCAGAAAGTATATGAACAAGAACTCCCGCAATTACAAAGGCGGCGCCAACTCTCCAATACCATTCGGACAATGCATTTGTTGTGCCGTAAATATCGAGCACACCGCGAATAATACTTCCCACCGTCAACGTAGCAATACCGAAATGATAAAGGTTGCGAGAAAGTGCATTGGGATAGCGTTTTATCTTTATCAAAGTAAAAATGCTAAACGGTAAGGTTCCCCCCGCAAGTGGAAACGCAAAGGCATACAGCATAAAATAAGAATAGACTTCATGACTGTATATTTCATATACCGCCCCGAAAAGAACGCAAAACAAGGAGATGAGTAAATAAACAAAGGATGTTTTACTTGCCTTTTTGCCGTTTACTTCAATAACCGATGTAAACAATATCACTCACGCTCCTTTCCTTGATCTTTTTGCCGTTGGTGGTCGGATTGTTGATAACTTCTCCGTTAAACACCATTGTGGAAGAGCCACCGCCGTCAAGATTGTAGGCAGTTTCGGCACCAAGCGTTTGCATAAACTCCGCAAGCTCATAGAGCGTTAGACCTTCACTCTCATCGGTTCTGCCGTCGGAAACGACCAAGACATAGTGTAGATCATCTATGATCCCAATGGCTGTACGCGGATTATCGGTCATCGCTTTTCCGACCTCTTCATCCTCGGTTACTGAAATTTTGCCGTTCATCACAAGAGCCGGGCCGAAAGAAAGTATTTGTTGTGCGCCCTTGTCTAACAGCGAATCTGCAGAAACATTCTTTTCTGTAATGATCTCAAAAGAACCGTCTTTATAGATTACCAGATCCTCTTGATCACTGTCCGCCGTGCTTCTGTAAAGAATACCGTTACGCAGTACATATCCCTTTTCCTGTGCGCCGTAGTAATCACCATTGATAGCAAGAATGGCATTGTTGTTTGCTGCAATTTCCGAGGTCTTTTCGGTAATATTTTTACCGTAAGCGCTTTCTGCAAAAGCCGTTTTTAAGAAACCAGCAGAAGATAATTTAACATCAGCCACATAAACTGTCGTTTCATTCTCTCTGTACTCGGTGATGGTAATCGAAATATTATCATCGGTATAAGAAGTGTCGGTTATAATCCGATCAGGTATTATGATTGAGGACGCACTGTCCTGCCTAAGTTCCGAACCGCTGTCATTGCCTTCAACAAGCGAAGAGCTGTCGGTATCGTCGGATGGTACGGTGGTATACACTCTTGTAATCACAAAGGTATCCATCAGCACATAAGCCGTAAAAGCAGTCAGGAGCAGACCGTAACAGATCGCCCAAAGATATTTTTTCATATTAACGGTCACCTCACATGCGTTTTCTAAATATCAGCAGTCTTTGTATCAACCAGCTTAATATAAAGAATAACACCTCTGTTAGTATCTTGGCAAGCATTTGATGAATATCGCAAATATTTACAAAAAACGAAAGAACAAGAGTGTTTCCCAGCAGGACGCCAGATGCAAGCAAAATATATTTCAGCGCCGATTTCCAAAGTTTTTCTTTACTTTTAAACACAAATTTGCGGTTTAATGTGAAATTAACGATTGCGCTGCTGACTCTGGCAACCACATTGGATACCCAAAGCGTATCGGTTATCAATAAAAGCAGACTGTATGCAGCATAATCCACAAGAAAACCAACAAATGAAGATGCCGAAAATTTAAGAATTTCCTTGTAGATTCGAAACGAATCCTTTACGGCATCAAAGTGAGAAGAAGCATTGTTATCTATATATATCGTCTTAATATTGTGCTCTACAATGTTAATCTTATTGCGGGCGAAGCGCAACAATACATTCATTTCGTATTCATATCGTTCTCCCGGTATAGTAAGTAATTTTGGTATTGATTCTCCGCCGAAAGCACGCAATCCGGTTTGCGTGTCATGTACCATTAGGCCTGTAAAAAGACGATACACAAAGCGCGTTACCGTATTTCCAAACCGACTACGAAGCGGGACGTTTCCCTTTAGTTTTCGGCTACCGAGAACAAGGGCGTTAGGTTTTTGTTCAGAAATTCGAGCAATAGTCAAAGCATCCTCAACAAGGTGCTGACCGTCTGCGTCCACCGTGACAGTCACACAGTTTACATTAAAGGTCTTATAAATGTAATTGAGCCCGGTCTTTAACGCCCGTCCTTTTCCTTTATTCTCTGTATGATATAGTATCTCAGCGTATTTACTACACTCGAAAAATAAGTGTTCATACTGACAGCCACTCCCGTCATCTACAAGGACAACAAAAAAGCCTGATTCATTTAACTCTTGCACTAATTCCAGTAAATAAGGCGAAGGCTTATATGCCGGAATCAATGCGATATATTTAGTTGTCGGCATATAGAAACACTCCGTTCTGTTTTATTAGTTTTTACCTACGTCCGCCCATATTACCGCCCATATTTCCCGAATTTCCGGAGCTGCTTGAACTATAAACTGTGCTGTTCATAGTAATGGACGTAGTAGATGAGCCAACGGTTAATGTATACGTATTTCCCTTGGTAAGACCCGAACAACTGATAATCACGCAAGAGAAAGATTGGTCTGCGGTATGAGTAACCAATACGTTACCGGAAGAATCGATCAATTTGATGGTTGTTCCCGCAGAGTCGCTTGTTTTTACCATAATGACACCCTGCGTAGAAGAAGAACTGAAATTCTGCGACATACCGGAAGCGCCCGTTCCGATAAAGGTGCCGCCGCTGATGGTTCCTGTGGAATCAAAGTCAAGGATAGCCGTGTCGCCGCTATTGGCACCGGACACGGTAATACTACCACCTGTAATCGACAGAGTGCCGTTAGCATCCAGACCGTCACCCGACATTTTAATGTATATGGTTC
>CAZVSE010000055.1:0-4968 GCA_964629445.1 uncultured Ruminococcus sp.
CGGCGCAGCGAACAACCTGCTTGCGGCGATGCTGGATAACCACATCCAGCAGGGCAACGCCCTTGGCATCGATGTGCGCAAGATCACCTGGAAGCGTTGCGTCGATATGAACGACCGTCAGCTGCGTTTCATTGTCAACGGGATGGGCGGCAAGGCGAATGGCGTGCCGCGTGAGGATGGCTTTGACATCACCGTTGCGAGCGAAATTATGGCGGTATTCTGCCTATCCAACTCCATCACCGATCTTAAGGAGCGTCTGTCCCGCATCATCGTCGGCTACACCTACGACGATAAGCCCGTCACCGCGGGCGATCTCAAGGCGGTCGGCGCGATGACCGCGCTGCTCAAGGATGCGATCAAGCCGAATCTGGTGCAGACCCTTGAGGGGACACCCGCGTTCGTACACGGCGGTCCGTTCGCGAACATCGCGCACGGTTGTAACTCGGTTATGGCGACCAAGCTTGCGCTCAAGATGGGCGACTACGCCATCACCGAGGCGGGCTTCGGCGCGGATCTCGGCGCAGAGAAATTCCTCGATATCAAGTGCCGTATGGCGGGGCTGACCCCCGACGCGGTGGTGGTCGTGGCGACCGTGCGTGCGCTCAAGATGCACGGCGGATTGGCTAAGACCGAACTTGCCACCGAGGATATTGCGGCGCTGGAGCGCGGCATCCCGAACTTGCTGCGCCACGTGGCGAATATCAAAAATGTGTATAAGCTGCCTTGCGTGGTGGCGGTCAACCGTTTCCCGACTGACACCGATAACGAGATCGATTTCATTATCGCGAAGTGCCAAGAGCTCGGCGTCAACACCGTGCTGTCCACTGTGTGGGCAGAGGGCGGCAAGGGTGGCGAGGCGCTCGCCCGTGAGGTCGTGCGCCTTTGCGAGGAGGAGCAGGGCGATTTCACCTTCTCTTATGAGCTCGACGGTTCTATCGAGGATAAGATCGAAGCGATCGTCAAGAAAGTCTATGGCGGCGACGGCATCGCCATCCTGCCTGCGGCGAAGAAACAGATCGCTCAGCTGACCGCGCTCGGCTTCGATAAGTGCCCCGTATGTGTTGCAAAGACGCAGTACAGCTTCTCTGATGACCCGACGAAGCTCGGTGCGCCCGAGGGCTTCACCGTTACCGTGAAGAATGTCAAAGTGTCTGCGGGTGCCGGATTTATC
This sequence comes from uncultured Ruminococcus sp., assembly GCA_964629445.1. Classification (GTDB taxonomy): domain Bacteria; phylum Bacillota; class Clostridia; order Oscillospirales; family Acutalibacteraceae; genus UBA5905. The sequence goes on from CAZVSE010000055.1 coordinate 1,172, forward strand.
GTTGTGTTGACCGGCGACATCCTCACAATGCCCGGTCTGCCGAAAGCCCCCGCCGCCGAACGTATCGACGTCGACGAGGACGGCAAGATCTCCGGCTTGTTCTGATAAACCAAAACCGCTGTACAGCAAACGCTGTACGGCGGTTTTTTGACGTCAAAAACGCCCCGCTGTTCAATGCGACAGCGGGGCGTTTGGCATATAGTCGATTAGATGGAGATCTCGTTTGCGATGCGGTACATATCCATATCGAAGGGCTTTTTCATCTCCAGCGCCTCGGTGATATCGAAGTCCACAAGGCGGTTGCTCTGGGTCGCGACCACACGGTTGCTCTTGCCCTGCTGCAACAGATGCACGGCGTAGTTGCCCATCTGGCTGGCGAGGTTGCGATCGTGGGCAGAGGGGGAGCCGCCGCGCTGAACATGACCGAGGACGGTTGCGCGGGTCTCCACGCCGGTCGCCTCTTCGATATTCTTAGCAAGCTCCTCAACTTGACCGATGCCTTCCGCGACAACGACGATGAAGTGATGCTTGCCGGTCGCGGCGGTGCTCTTCATCTTGTCGATGATGTCTTTCCGGAAATCAAACTCAACCTCGGGCACGAGGATGCTGGTCGCACCGACCGCGATACCGGTGGTGAGTGCCAGCCAGCCGGCGTGACGACCCATCACCTCGACAACGCTACAGCGATCGTGTGATTGGGAGGTGTCGCGCAGTTTGTCGACCATATCGATGACGGTGTTTGCCGCGGTGTCGTAACCGATCGTGGACTCACAGCAAGAGATGTCGTTGTCGATGGTGGCGGGGATGCCGATGCAGGGGATGCCGTGCGCGGTCAGATCGCGCGCGCCACGGAAGGAACCGTCGCCGCCGATGACCACCACGCCCTCGATGCCGCGGCGCTTGCAGGTAGCGACCGCCTTCTGAATGCCTTCTTCGGTACGGAATTCGGGGCTGCGGGCGGTGAACAGCACCGTGCCGCCGCGGTGGATGGTCTCGGACACGGTGCGCAGTTCCATCGGAATGAGCTCGTCGTTGATCAGACCGTTGTAGCCGCGTACAACACCGTAGACCTCCATATTCTCGTGCATAGCGGTACGTACCACGGCACGCACAGCGGCGTTCATACCGGGGGCGTCACCGCCGCTTGTCAAAACAGCAATTTTTTTCATATAAAATCCTCCTCTAACTGGGGGTGGGACGAAAATATCCTTTTTTACGACTATATTTTATCCCGTGAAAGGCGTTGTGACAATGGATTTTTTTACCGATGAAATGGAAATTTGTTGCATAGGAAACCAGCGAGTCTCTTTGCTTTTCTGCAACCGAAAAAATTTGTGTAAACTGCAATAAAACTCTGTACAAATGAAAAATATTTTGTTATAATAGTTATGTGAACACGAGGCGTGTTCTCTGTAATATCCTGCAAGGAGGCTTTCCCTATGAAGAAAGGCACCATCATCACCATTGGCAGACAATGCGGCAGCGGCGGTCGTGAGATCGGCAAAAAGCTTGCCGAGAAGCTGGGTATCCCGTTTTATGATAAAGAACTTCTGCGTATGGCGGCGGAGAACAGCGGCATCGCGCCGGAGAATTTTGATGCATATGATGAGGTGCCGACCAACAGCCTGCTGTATTATTTGTCCGTCGGCAATTATGGGATGGACGGCGTGCAGTATGACACCCCCATCCATCAGAAGGTGTTTCTCGCTCAGTTTGACGCGATCCAGAAGTTGGCGGACAAGGGGGAGAGTTGCATCATCCTCGGTCGCTGTGCCGACTATGCGCTTGGACAGCGCGAGCAGGTGGTTAAGATCTTCCTGCGTGCTGATCCCTCTGCCCGTGCGAAGCGCCTGATGGTGGAAAATAATCTGCCTGAGAAGAAGGCGGCAGATCTGATGGTCAAGACGGATAAGCGCCGCGCCAATTATCACAATTTCTATGCCAATACCCGCTGGGGTAACGCAGACACTTATGATTTGAGCATTAACAGCCTTAAGACCGGCATCGATAATACCGTCGAGCTGATCGCGGCTTATGCGAACCTGCGCTTTCCTGAAGAATAACCTTTCGACGGCGTGTCTGCTAATGCGGACACGCCGTTTTTTATGGGAAATTGTGCTTGACAATTTTCGCCTGATAGGGTATCATAATGAAGGTTTATAAAAGAAAGACATTGATGGAGACAGTAACGCACGGGTTACTCCCTTCAGCGAGTCGGGGACGGTGTAAGCCCGACGGTCGAGCATCGCGCGTGAATATCCCTCCGGAGTCGCCGGCTGAACAGCGAGAGCGTAAGTAAGCGCGGACGGGCTTCCTCCGTTAACGGGAAGGCATATGTTGGTATGCGAACAATGGGTGGTATAGCGAAGTTTAACCTTCGTCCTGTTTTCGGGGCGGGGGATTTTTCTTTTTTAGGAGGAAATGAGATGTACAAGAAAGTACCGACCAATATGGACTTTGTGCAGCGCGAGCGTGAGGTGTTGCAGTTCTGGACGGACAACGACGTGTTCCGTAAGAGTATGGCGGAGCGCGAGGGTTGCCCGAGCTACACCTTCTACGATGGTCCCCCCACGGCGAACGGCAAACCGCACATCGGTCACGTGCTTACCCGCGTCATCAAGGATATGATCCCGCGTTACCGTACGATGAAGGGCGCGATGGTGCCGCGTAAGGCGGGCTGGGATACCCATGGTCTGCCGGTCGAGCTGGAGGTCGAGAAACTGCTCGGTCTCGACGGCAAGGAGCAGATCGAGGAATACGGCCTTGAGCCGTTCATTCAGAAATGTAAGGAGAGCGTCTGGAAGTATAAGGGGATGTGGGAGGAGTTCTCCGGTATCGTCGGCTTTTGGGCGGATATGGACGACCCCTATGTGACCTACCACAACAACTTCATCGAGTCTGAGTGGTGGGCGCTCAAGCAGATTTGGGACAAGGGTCTGTTGTATAAGGGCTTTAAGATCGTGCCCTATTGCCCGCGTTGCGGTACGCCGCTGTCCAGCCACGAGGTTGCACAGGGCTATAAGTCTGTCAAGGAGCGCAGTGCGATTGTGCGCTTTAAGGTCGTGGGTGAGGATGCCTGGTTCCTCGCGTGGACGACCACGCCGTGGACGCTGCCGTCCAACGTGGCGTTGTGCGTCAATCCCCGCCAGACCTACTGCAAGGTAAAGGCTGCCGACGGTCATACCTATTATATGGCACAGGCGTTGCTGGACCGCGTGCTTGGAGGGCTCGGCGACGAGAGCACCCCCGCCTACGAGGTGCTGGAGACCTACGCCGGTCGCGACCTCGAACATAAGGCGTACGAGCCGCTGTTCGAATGCGCGAAGAAGATCGCCGATAAACAGAAGAAGACCGGCTTCTTCGTCACCTGCGACGATTATGTCACGATGACCGACGGTACGGGTATCGTGCACATCGCCCCCGCCTTCGGCGAGGACGACGCGCAGGTCGGACGCAAGTACGATCTGCCCTTCGTTCAGCTCGTCGACGGTGCAGGCAATATGACCGAGGATACTCCCTTTGCGGGTCTGTTCGTCAAGGACGCCGATCCGAAGGTGCTGGTGGATCTCGACAGCCGTGGACAACTGTTCGATGCGCCGAAGTTCGAGCATGACTATCCCTTCTGCTGGCGCTGTGACACCCCGCTGATCTATTACGCGCGCGAGTCGTGGTTCATCAAGATGACCGCGGTGAAGGATGACCTCATCCGCAACAACAACACCGTCAACTGGATCCCCGAGAGCATCGGCAAGGGTCGTTTCGGCGACTGGCTGGAGAACGTGCAGGATTGGGGCATC
>CAZVSE010000056.1:0-4892 GCA_964629445.1 uncultured Ruminococcus sp.
AAATGAACAAGGCGGGCAAGGTGACCTTCAAGAACGTCGTCACCTTCAATATGGATGAGTACGTCGGTCTCCCCCGCGAGCACGACCAGAGCTACTGGTACTTTATGCACGACAATTTCTTCAACCACATTGATATCCCTGCCGAGAATGTCAACATCCTCAACGGTATGGCAGAGGATCTCGAGGCGGAGTGCCGGCGTTATGAGGATAAGATCGCGTCTTACGGCGGCATTGATCTGTTCCTCGGCGGCAGCGGCGTTGACGGACACATCGCGTTCAACGAGCCCTTCACCTCGCTGACCTCCCGCACCGGTGTGCGCGCGCTGACCGCGGATACCCTGATCGCCAACTCCCGCTTCTTCGACAACGACCCCAACAAGGTGCCGAAGACCGCGCTGTCCGTCGGTGTCGGCACGGTGTGTGACTCCAAAGAAGTGCTGTTGGTCATCAACGGTCACAACAAGGCGCGCGCCCTGCGTCACTGCGTCGAGGGCGGCGTGGATCATGCGTGGACCATCAGCGCCCTGCAGATGCATCAGAACGGCGTCATCGCCTGCGACGAGGCTGCCTGCGGCGAGCTCAAGGTCGACACCTATAAGTATTTCAAAGAGATCTACAAGGACGAGAAATAAGATCAAAACACAAATCCCCCGCCACTGACCGTGGCGGGGGATTTTTATCGGTTGTTTTAATGCGTCAGCAGCAGCATCGCGATAAACAGTGCCGCGATGACCCAAGAGCTGCCCTTGATCTTCTTGATGTCGCCGCAGAACACGCTGATGACGATGTAGGAGATCAGACCGAACGCGATGCCGTAGGAGATGTTGTAGGTGAAGGGCATCACCGCGAGGGTGAGGAACGCGGGGACGGAGACCTTGAAATCATCCCAGTCGACGTTCTTGATCGAGCCCATCATCAGGATGCCCACGTAAATGAGCGCCGCCGCGGTCGCACAGCCGGGGATGAACTGGGCGATAGGGCTGAGGAACATCGCAATAAAGAAGAAAACACCGCAGAACACCGAGGTAAGCCCCGTGCGGCCGCCAGCGGCAACGCCGGCGTTGACCTCGCTGAAGGTGGTGACGGTGGAGGTGCCGCAGATCGCGCCGGCGGTGGTCGCGATCGCGTCGGAGAGCATCCCGCGGTTCATATTGAGCGGCTCGCCGTTCTCATCGAGCAGGCCGGCACGCTCGCACGCGGCATACAGCGTGCCGAGGGTGTCGAACATATCCACCATACAGAACGCAAGCGCGGTGGTGATGATGGTGAGGATAAGGTTGGCACGGCCGTGCTCCGCGACGAAGGCGGAGAAATCAAAGCCGTCGGTGAACACCTTGCCCAGCGACTGACTGCCGAACTCGCCGAATGCCTCAACGGGGCTGATGAATTGAATGGAAAAATTCTCATAGAAGCCGTCGACGGTCAGCCCGAGCAGGTAGTAGAGCCCCATACCGCCGAGGATGCCGATGAGCACCGCACCGCGGATCTTCTTCTGACTCATAATGACGATGGCGAGGAAGGTGAACAGCGTCACCACCATCGGCATAATATCACTCCAGCTCTGGTTGAGCAGGTTAAAGGACGCGAGATCGACGCAGGTGGAGTTGTCCGGCACGACAATACCCGCATTCTGCAGGCCGAGCAGCGCGATGAACAACCCGATGCCCGAGGGGATCGCGACCCTGACCGCGTCGGGGAGCGCGTCGAAGATCTTCTTGCGAAGCCCCGTCGCCGTGAGGAAGATGAACACCAAGCCCTCGATGAGGATGAGCACCAAGGCGTTGGCGTAGGACAGCCCAAAGCCGATGCACACGGTGTAGACGAAGAAGGCGTTGAGCCCCATGCCGCTCGCCTGCGCGAGCGGCAGGTTGGCGAGCAGACCCGCAAGGATCGTGCCGACGACCGCGGAGATGGCGGTGGCGATGTAGATCGCGCCGTAGCTCACCCCGAGCGGATTCGACCCGTCGCCGAACGGGTCGGCGAACATATTCGCGTTGACCATCAGTATGTAGACCATCGAAAAGAAGGTGGTCATACCGGCGATGAACTCGGTTTTGACCGTCGTGCCGCGCTCCTTGAGCTTAAAGAAACGTTCCATCTCGCATCTCCTCTAACAATAACGTGTTTTTTCCATTATAACACAAAATTCGCGGGTTTCCAACTTTTTCTGCTTTTTTGCAAAGAAAAGGAAAGCGGTGGCAAGGAGATTCTCTTCTTGCCGCCGCAGTTCCTAGCAGAGATTATTCAATATTGGCTTCTTCCTCTTCCGAAAACACTTCCACTTTTAACCGCTCGATACGGCGATTATCGGTTTCCAGAACGGTGAAGGAAAGATTTTCATACTCCACTTTGTCGCCGGGTTCGGCGTAGTGACCCAACTGTTCCACGACAAACCCACCCACGGTGGCGTTGTCGTCGTCAAAATCCCGATCGTCAAATTCCACTTCGTCGAAGAAATCCTCGATCCGCATATCGCCGTCGATCTCCAACGTTCCGTCGGAAAGCTCCACGACTTCAGGCTCGATCTCATCGTTTTCGTCCCAGATGTCACCCACGAGCTGCTCCATCACATCCTCCATCGTCAGGATGCCCATCACACCGCCGTATTCATCGGTGACGATCACCATATGGCTGCGTTTTACACGCATCGTTGTGAGCACATCGTCAAGCGGCATAGTCTTATGCACAAAGATCGGTTCCATCAACGAGCCGAGAATATCCGCGTTAGGATCTTCGGTCAGCTCGCGTATCACCAGATTGACGTGCAGAATGCCGATAATGTTGTCGATCGTATCTTTGTATACGGGGATGCGGGTATATACAGAGTCCAGAAGCAGATCCAGCATCTCTGCCCGATCACTTTCCGCGTCGACGGCGATCATATCCACGCGGGGGGTGATGATCTCGTAGGCCTGCACTTCATCGAAATCAAAGGCGCTTTGCAAAAGATCGCATTTTTCTTCGTCGATAACGCCCTCATCTTCAACGGTATCCAAGATGGTCTCCAATTCTTCTTCGCTGATGGGGGCGGTGTCCACGCCGCTTTTCCAAAGGCGGGAAAGGAGCTTGATCAGCCCATCCACCACCACAACAATGGGCTTGGTGATGATCATCAGCACATAAAGAGGAATGGCAAAGATGGTGGAGAAGGTCTCCGGCATCGTCTTCGCTACGATCTTGGGCACGATCTCGCCGCATATCAACACAATAACGGTCATTGCAATGGTCGCGACCCAGGCATTCGAGGCGCCCAAAAGACCGATGACGATGACGGTCGCCACCGATTCCGCGGCGATGTTCACAAGGTTGTTGCCTATCAGGATGGTGGCAAGGGCACTCTCGTAGTTATTGTAAATTTTGTACGCCAACTTAGAGGCGGTGGTCCCTTTTTCTTCCGCGGCGCGCTTTAGCCGAATGTCGTTGGAGGAGGCGAACGCGATCTCCGAAGAGGAGAAGAAAGCGGAACAAATCAAGCAAACAACGATAATGATCGCGTTAAGCATTGACAACGCCCCCTTCCGTTTCGTCGTAGATCTCGCCGACCAGCTCCTCTAAAATATCCTCCACCGTGATGATTCCGAGAATCTTACCTGCGGATTGTACATAGGCGATGTGCGTGCGGTTGGCGGAAAGGGTGCTCAACAGATCATCCACCGGAGTGGAATCGTTAATCATCGTGGCGCTGCTCATGATCTGGCGCACATTAAATTTTTCTTTTTTATAATGACATTTCAGGAAGGTGCGGATGCTCAACGTTCCTACCACCCAACCCTTGTCGTTTACCACCGGCAAACGCGAATAGGTGCTGTTGCGTATCAGTTCCAAAACCTTGTCATTGCTATCGTTTTCGTGGATGTGCAGAACGTTTTTCCAGGGTGTCATCACACCTTTGGCAGTCCGCTTGGAAAATTCGATGGCGTTTTGCACTAGCTCTTCCGTGTCTTCATCAATATCGTTTTCTTCCACGAAGGTTTCGATGATATCGTAAAGCTCATCCTCAGTCACCGTAGGGGTCTCCTCCGCCTTCTTCTTGAAAGGACGGCTGACCCATTCACTGATGGTGGAGAAAAAGAAGCTGATCGGCGTCAACATCTTCATCAGAAACGCCAGAGAACCGGCGATGGCGATGGCAAACTTTTCGTTGCAGGCCTTCGCAAAGGCTTTGGGGATCATCTCGCCAAGCAAAAACACGACTACCGTTGAAATGATCGTAGAAAGCGTTACCGCGTAATCGGGCATCGACTCGATGCTGTCAAATAGAGTGTATGTAAACACAGTGGACAGCGTGGCGATACCCGCGTGGGTCACGTTCGTGCCGATAAGCAGGGTGGTCAGCGCCTTGTCGAAATGCTCCAGAATGTAAAGCACCCGCTTGGCGCGCTTATCGCCGTCTTCCGCCCGATTTGTCAATCGAATACGATTGACCGATGCCAAGGCGATCTCCGCCCCGGCAAAATAGGCTGCCAATAACAACAAAACGAAAATTGAAATTAAATAACCGGCAGGACTGTCATCCACGGACAAACCAACTCCTTGTTTATGATATAGTTAAAAATTATATTACCACATCTTTCAACTAATTACAATGGTTTGTGGAAATTTGATGAAAGAAAGTTTTTCGTTGGGGCTTCGATTGGGGCTTCGATTTTGAAACCCGCCAATAAAAATGTGGCTTGAAATCAAGCGATTTCAAGCCACTTAATAGCCATAAGCGTTCATTCCCACTCCGTTTTGAGTATCTTCTCACTGGCGGTAAGTGGTACTAAATACATCATTTATGGTAGTCTATCTCATATATCTCAAATTCGCTTTTCGTCGCTCATTTCACCAATCATTAAGGGTTGATAAATGAGCGATGAAGTGTTATAATAAGAACGAGGTGAGAAGTTATG
>CAZVSE010000057.1:0-4833 GCA_964629445.1 uncultured Ruminococcus sp.
GTAACGAGCATTGGCTATTATGCGTTTCGCGATTGCACCAGTCTGACCTCGGTCACGATCGGAAAAGGTGTAACGAGCATTGGGTCTAATGAGTTTTACGGTTGCAATAATTTAAAGTCGATCAACGTATCGGCGGAAAATGCAAATTACGCCTCGGCGAGCGGTGTACTCTTTAACAAGGATAAAACGACACTCATTATGTGTCCTCCGGCAAAAGCCGGTGCGTATACCGTTCCGAGCAGCGTGACGAGCATTGGGAATTGGGCGTTTGACGGATGTAGCAGTCTGACCTCGGTCATTATCCCCGACAGCGTGACGAGCATTGGGTCTAGTGCGTTTCGCGATTGCACCAGTCTGACCTCAATCACCATCCCCGACAGCGTAACGAGCATTGGGTCTAGTGCGTTTTCCGGATGTAGCAGTCTGACCGACATCTCCATCCCTAATGGTGTAACCAGCATTTCCCTTCGAACGTTCGAGGAATGTCGTTCACTAGTCGATGTTGCGCTGTCAAACACGGTCTCCGAGCTCGTCTACTGTGCCTTTGTCAGTTGCTATAGCCTGACGGAAATGACCCTTCCTGATAGTGTTATCAGTATCGACGATTACGTATTTGCGGATTGCAGCAGTTTAACGTCCATTACGATACCGGATAGTGTTGAAAGTATCGGATACGGAGCATTTAAAAACTGTGACATTGTTACCATCCACGGTTATTCCGGCTCGGTAGCCGAAACATATGCAACAGCTAATAACATTCCTTTTATCGCCATAGATTCCTGTCAGCACACCTATGACAACGCGTGCGACAAGACGTGTAACGTCTGCAAGGAGACAAGAACGGTTGGTGCGCACACTTACGAAAACGTCGTCACCAAAGCGACCTTGAGCAAGGATGGCAAGATCCAATATAAATGCACAAAATGCGGCTATGTGTCAAGCAAGTCGACAGCGGTCAAATGCCCGACGTCGTTCAAGCTGTCCACCACATCCTACACCTACGACGGCAAAGTGAAAACGCCCACCGTCACCGTGAAGGATTCGGCGGGCAAGACGCTGAAAAAGGACGTTGACTACAAGGTCACTTATCCAAGCGGACGCAAGAACGCAGGTACGTACAAGGTCACCGTGACGATGATGGGCAACTACAGCGGCACGAAAACGCTCACCTTCAAGATCAACCCTGTCAATGTGTCGAAATGTTCGGTGAAATTGTCCGCCACATCCTACACCTACAACGGCTCGGTAAAGACCCCGACGGTGACGGTGAAGAACGCGAGCGGCACGACGCTGACCAAGAACACGGATTACACCGTCACCTATGCGAGCGGACGTAAAAACGCGGGTACGTACAAGGTCACCGTGAAGATGAAGGGCAACTACAGCGGCACGAAAACGCTCACCTTCAAGATCAACCCTGTCAATGTGTCGAAATGTTCGGTGAAATTGTCCGCCACATCCTACACCTACAACGGCTCGGTAAAGACCCCGACGGTGACGGTGAAGAACGCGAGCGGCACGACGCTGACCAAGAACACGGATTACACCGTCACCTATGCGAGCGGCAGAAAGAACGTCGGTACGTACAAGGTCACCATTAAGATGAAGGGCAACTATACGGGTACCAAGACCTTGACTTTCAAGATCAATCCCGCCGAAACGACGGTGAGCAAGGTTACCCCTGCGTCCAAGAGTCTGAAGGTGTCCATCACCAAGAAGACGACGCAGGTAACGGGCTATCAAGTGCAGTATTCGACGTCCAAGTCATTCTCATCGACAAAGAGCAAAACGCTGACGAAGAATACCACCACAAGCACGACCTTGACGGGACTGAAAGCCAAAACCACCTACTACGTGCGTGTGCGCACCTACAAGACGGTGAACGGCGTGAAGTATTACTCCGGTTGGTCGACTATTAAATATGCGAAGACCAAAAAGTAAATCTTATTAAGCAGCCAGACCGCCGAAGCAATTCGGCGGTCTCTTTTGCGGTTGTATGGGCGACCACCGGTCGCCCGTCAAGGATTGTACAAATGTTGACAACCCCTCCGTCAAAAATCTGCGATTTTTGCCACCTCCCCTTACACAGGGGAGGCTTTATATATCTGCATACATCGAAAAATCCACTCTTTTCTTTTTTGCTATTGTATGATAATATAATTATGTATTGTAAAAAAACCTCTCTAAGGAGGCTGTGTTATGACTAATCCGCTCAAAAAAGAAAAAGAGCTCGGGCTTGCCACGTTTGGCCTTGTACTCGGGATGGCAATATTGCTGTTTCTCCCATTCGTCCTTTACGACCGCGGCTATTTCATCTACTACGGCGATTTTAACGCCCAGCAGATCCCGTTCTATCAGCTCGCCCACGCGGCGATCCGCGAGGGCAACATCGGCTGGAGCTGGGGGACGGATCTCGGGGCGAACTTTGTCGGCTCCTACTCGTTCTATCTGCTCGGCAGTCCGTTCTTCTGGCTGACGCTCCCCTTCCCGAACGATTGGTTGCCGTTTATGATGGCGCCGTTGCTCGCACTCAAGATCGGTGTCGCGGGCTGGACGGCATACGCCTACGCGCGCCGTTTCCTACAGCCCCGACTGGCGATGATCACAGGTATTCTGTATGCGTTCTCAGGCTTCTCCATCTACAACATCTTCTTTAACCACTTTCACGAGGCGATCGCCATTTTCCCGCTGATGCTGCTCGGCGTCGAGCAGTATATGAAGGACGGCAAGCGGGGGCTCTTCGCCCTGTCGGTGCTTCTCAGCGCCCTGTCCAACTACTATTTCTTCATCGGGCAGGCGTTCTTCATTATGATCTACTGGGTCATTCGCGCGATGTCGGGCGAATGGGAAAAGTGCGGCCACCGCTTCTTCGGGCTGTGGCTGGAAGCTCTGCTCGGCACAGCCGGTGCGGCGATCCTGCTGCTGCCCTCGTTCTACTCGGTCATACAGAATTCCCGCACGGGCGACTATATTGAGGGCTGGGGTCTGCTCATTTACAACAACAACCAGCGGCTGTATGACATCCTGCACAGCTTCCTCTTCCCGCCCGAGCTTCCTGCGCGCGCCAATTTCCTGCCCGACGCGAACAACAAGTGGTCGTCGATGACCGCGTGGTTGCCGATCTTCGGTTGCACGGGCGCGATCGCCTATTTCCAGAGCCGCAAGCACACCGACTGGCTGCGGCGACTGCTCATCGTGCTGTTCTTCTGCGCGACCGTGCCGGTGCTCAACGCAATGTTCCAGCTGTTTAATCAGATGTATTACGCGCGCTGGTATTATATGCTCGTGCTGATGCTCGCGCTCGCGACGATGCGCTGCTTCGAGCAGGACGAGCGCTATCCCGCTCACTGGACACGCGCGATCGGCTGGGCGGGCGGCTTCACCGCCGCGTTTGCGGTGCTTATCGGGTTGGTGCCTGAATCGTGGACACCCGACGAGGAAACGGGCGAGCTCACCATCGGGTTGGAGAAATACCCCTACCGCTTCTGGCTGTATGTGTTCATCGCCGTCGTCGGGCTGGCGCTGACCTATCTGCTCGTGCGGATATTCCTCGACAACAAGCGCCGCTTTATGACGTGGTGTACCGTAGCGTGCGTCGGCGTATCTCTTATGTTCGGATGGTATTTCCTCGCCGCGGGCAAGTCCAACAGCAACTATCCCGACGATTATGTGATCGAAAAACTGATCGAGAACGAGGGCTTCGACCTGCCCGACAGCGACGAGTTCTCCCGCACCGATATGCACAAGGGGATGGATAACCAAGGGATGTACTGGGGACAGTCCACCATTCAGGCGTTCCACAGCATCGTGCCCGGCTCGGTGATGGATTTCTACAATTCCGTCGGCGTGTCCCGCTCGGTCGGCTCCCGCCCCGAGAGCCAATATTACGCTCTGCGCAGTCTGTTGTCGGTGCGCTGGCTGTTCGACTATGCCGAGCAAGCGGGCGACGTTCAGCTCTACAACAAGGACGCCGAGGACTATTTCTGCGTCGACGGCGAGACCGCGATGCCCGGCTGGTCCTACTACGACACGCAGAACGGCTATTACATCTACGAAAATGACAACTTCATCCCGATGGGCTTCTTCTACGACAGCTACATCACACGCTCGGAATACGACGCGCTCGATCAAAACGAGCGGCAATTCGCTCTGCTCGAAACGCTGGTCGTCGAGGATGCAGACGCGGACGCTGTGCCACTGGCACATCTGGATGTCGACGCAGTCTATTTTAGCGGCAACAACTACGCCGATGCTTGTGCTGAGCGCACCGCTACTGCCGCGAGCAGCTTTGTCGTCGATAACGCAGGCTTCACCGCCACGGTGACTGCGGACAAGACCAACTGGGTATTCTTCAGCGTACCCTATGAGAGTGGCTGGTCCGCCACCGTCGACGGTAAGCCCGCCGAGATCCATCAGGTAAACGTCGGCTTTATGGCGGTGGAATGCCCCGCCGGCAAGACCGTCACCGTGCGCTTTGACTACGAAACGCCGGGACTTCGCACCGGCGCTTATGTCTCCGCCGCCGCGCTGTTCCTGTTGATCATCTACTGGCTGTTCGCCATCCCGCACAACCGCAAGCTCGCGAAGGCTACGGCGATCGCTCCCGCGGACGAGCCGTTGCCGCCGCGCTCGGTCATCACTGAGGCAGACGATACATTCGACCTCTATGCAATCTATAAGCCCAACACCGACGAGGACGAAAAAGAACCCGAATAAGAACCCGACCCGCCAACGCAATTAAAATTGCGGGCGGGTACCCCGGAACCTTGTTGTTTCACAATAAGAACCCGACCCGCCAACGCAATTAAAATTGCGGGCGGGTACCCCGGAACC
>CAZVSE010000058.1:0-4758 GCA_964629445.1 uncultured Ruminococcus sp.
CCAGACGGCCAATACGGCCGAAACCATTGATTGCAACTTTAACTGCCATAACAAATTACCTCCATTTATTTTGGTCTTTTCCTATTTTAACCTAATTCCATCCGAAATGCAAGGTGTTTGTTTAATTTTTAACCTATTTTTGCTGTTTTTGGATTTTTGCCCAAAGTCGTCGGCAATTTACCGAAAACAGTGTTCATTATAAATAAAAGGAGCCTATCCTATGCAAAAGAAACCCACCCCGTCTGTCGGCGAAGGAACAAAACGTGAGCAGCTCGCGGCGTATTTTCTCGCCGCGCCGCCCTATGAAGAGCAGACCCCGGAGCAACGCGCCGAATACTGCCGCCGACTCGGCGAACTTGGAGAACTGGAGGACCGCGAGGTGCTGGACGCGGCGGGCGGCAACCGACCACTCGTTTGGGGCAACCCCGTGCCGCATCTGCAAAACCTGCTCACCGCCGCCCAACGGCTTGCGGCAGGGCTTGGTTTCCCGTTGCTGCTCTTTCCCGCAAAGGAGACGGTCATCCGCTTTCACACGATGCTGCACCCGCGTCTGCTCAGCCTCGCAACGGTGGGACTGTTGCGCGCCGCCTGCGCCGCCGCGCCAAAAGAGCCTGTGTGGGTGCGTCTGCGCGAGCAGGATTCCTGCCTGACGGTGACGGTGACGGCGGCAAATCCCATCGACGATCCCCGGGCGATCGCCGTCGCAAAAGAATGTGCCAGACTGCACGGCGGCAGTCTGGCACAATGCGAAAACACGATCGGATTTTCCTGCGGACGCATGAACTTCCCGCCCCCCGAAGCACACCACTATCAGTGCTCAACGGCGCAGGAGCTTCTGCGGGATACTCTATCACCCGTGTGGACGGGGTTTTACGGCTGGTTGTATTCCTTCGCCTCGTTCTCCTCCAGTACGAACATCAACTCGAGCGCGGATTCATAGGGCATATCGTCCTCTTCTAATCCCTCTTCCTCTTCTTTCAGCATAGGGGGGGCTTCGCGATAGCCGCGCACGAGCGACCATGCGAACGTCAGCGCGAGTAGACCGATGCCGAGGTCGGCGAGCCCCGCCAGTTCACTGGCGAGATACGCCTCCGCACCGGCGGTGAAATACAAGCAGACCCGCACAAGCGGTCCGGACAGTGCAAACATCGCCGTCGCCATCGCGTAGAGCAATAATTCACCCGTCGACGCCTTGCCGATGCCGGACACGAAACGCGCAAGCTTGAACAAAAACAGCATTTCAAAGATCACCATGAGAAAGTCGTAGGCTTTTTCCGACCAGCCGACGGTGCTCGCATAGGACATCTCATACCACGCCAGACGGCACCACGTCCACATCACGGGGGCGAGCGCGCCAAACGCACTCATCCCGCGGCGAGTGCCGCCCTCCGAGGCGACCCGCAACCCCCACAGCACCAGCACGACCGCACCGAGAATGCCGAATAGCAGCATCGCATACATCACAAGCTGTGTAAGGGTGTTGAGCTGAATTTGACCGGGCGGCGGCAAAACGCCGCTGAACAACCAACGAAAGGTCTCGGTCAACGCAAGCACCCCGAGCGCAACGCCCGCCAGTATACCGGAAAGTGCCGTCGGCAACGCGCGCGAAGCGGGGATCTCCACCCGCTCACGCGGGGTGAGATACGCCGCAACCGCCATCGCCGATAGCATCACCACGAGAAAAAGCAACGCCGGCAGATTCGAGTTGAAGTGACCGGTGTCGGCATCCCGCAGCAACGGCATCAGTGCCACACGCAAAACTAATAACACCGCCGCGCCGATCGAGCCCGCCGTCGCAATAGCAAACGGTGCCTGCGGCCACAGTCGCCTCTTTTTGTTTCTCATTCTCGTCATCCGCCTTTCACGAGGTATTATTTTCACCCGCCTGTCATATACATCCACTGTGGGACAACCAGACCGAGCAGATATCACCAGTACAAAAATACATATATAACTATAATCGGTTTTGCCGCCAAAGTCAAGGCAAAGAAAGGACGAAGCAATGAAAGGCTACACTGTTTTTTTGCTCATCATCGCGTGCTTACTGTTGCTGCTGCCTTTGCCTGCGCTGCCAAGAACGCAGACGGCTGCCTCCCCTACCGCCGAGTCGTCGTCGATCCCCACCGAATCAACAGACAGCACGCCGACCGTTTCAGACGACACGACGACCGATGAGCCAACCTTCAAGGTGCTCACCGACGGTACGGTGACCGAGCTGACCTGCCGCGAATTTCTCATCCGCACGCTGGCGTATGAGATGTCCCCGACCTTCCACGCCGAGGCACTCAAGGCGCAGGTGGTCGCGGCGTATACATACCACGGTCGGCGCAAAAACGCCCAGATCGCCAACCCTGACCCCTCGCTGTGCGGCGCGCATTTCGAAGCGCCGGACAGCACCTTTCCACAGGAATATACCGCCGACAAACTGCGCGAGCGGTGGGGAGATAAATTCGATGAATACTATGCCAATCTCTGCGCCGCGGTAGACGCGGTGTCGGGAAAGGTTATCACCTATCAAGGCGAGTGGATCGACGCGTGTTATTTCGCGATGAGCAACGGCACTACCGAAAGTGCCGAAACGGTCTGGGGACACGACGTGCCGTATCTGCGCTCGGTCGCCAGCCCTGACGACAAGAGCGCGACAAAATACGAAACGACCGTCACCCTGACCGCCGACGAGGTCAAGGCCGCCTTTGCCGCTGCCGATCCCGCTCTCTCGCTCGGGAGCGATCCCGCCACGTGGTTCGGCACGCCGACGCTGTCGGCGGCGGGAACGGTCGCGAGCATCCCCGTCGGCGACAAAACACTCGCCGGCACGGCCGTGCGCGCCGCACTCGCACTGCGCTCCGCGTCCTTTTCGGTCAGCTTCGCCGACGATGTCTTTACCTTTACCGTGCACGGGTACGGGCACGGTGTGGGACTCAGCCAGGTCGGTGCGAACGCCCTCGCCAAAAAAGGCTATACCTGGCAAGAGATCATACAGTACTATTATACAGGGGTCAGCATTGAGTAAAAACAGTTGATTTTTTATCCGCCTTATTGTACAATAAATAGGATGTTTATGAAAAGGACGGCGTTATGCTATGGGACAAGCTCTGCATCGCGGCTATCGCTCGCGTTCAAATAAGAAAAAGGCGATCATCGCGGTTGTCGCGGCGGCACTCGCGATCGTTCTGGCGGTCGGCATCGTGGCGATCACCCTCGGTCGCCGGGAAGACGGCGGGACGACCTCATCGGCAGTGAGCGAGACCACCCCCTCGACGGCTAAGACCCTGCCCAAGAGCTTCATCGATCGCAATACCGCCTCGCCCTACGTCATCCTCAGCGATGTTACGAACAACCGCGTGCTGTATTCCAAAAACGCCGATGCGAAATGCTATCCTGCGAGCCTAACCAAGCTGATGACCGCCATCGTCGCGGTGGAAAACGCACCCGCTGACACGGTATTCACCATCGGGGACGAGATCTATATGATCGACCCGCAATCCAGCCGCGCCTATCTCACCGTCGGCACCCGCCTGATGCTGGAAAATTTGTTGCAGGCGATGCTGCTGCCCTCGGGCAACGACGCGGCGTACGCGATCGCCGTACAGGTCGGTCGCCTCATCGAGGAGAACGATCAGCTCGACAAGAACGCTGCGCTCACCGCCTTCTGTAAGAAGATGAATGAAAAAGCCGCCGCCCTCGGCTGTGAGGGCACCCACTTCTCTAATCCCGACGGCATCGACGCCGAGGATCATTACACCACCGCCGCCGATATGCTCAAGATCGCCACCTGCGCCCTGCAGAACGAGATGATCGCCGCTGTGGTGGCGACTCCCGAGGTAACCACCACCCTGCTGTCAGGACAGACAGTCAACTGGAAAAACTCGAATCGCCTCATCCAAGAGAACAACGCCTATTCCTACGCAGGCGCTACAGGTCTCAAGACCGGCTCGACCGACAAGGCGGGCTACTGCCTCGCCGCCTCGGCACAGCGCGAGGGCAAGACCTGTATCGCCATCGTGATGGGCGCGGAATACGAGAGCGGCCGTTGGGAGGACGCGAGCGGCTTGCTGGATATCAGTTTTCAGTGACAAGTGAAAAATCAAAAAGCCCGAACGCCTAAGCGTTCGGGCTTTTTTGGAGCTACTGATCCGATTCGAACGGACGACCTGCTCATTACGAGTGAGCTGCTCTACCTGCTGAGCCACAGTAGCGTGTTCTTTGGAACAGACCTAGTATACCAAGTTTCCTCGCCGCCGTCAAGAGAAAATTTGCAAATTTCCTGTCTTTTCCGCTGTAGCAGGCGCAAAAACCTTGCGAAAAATGTATTTTTGCCCTTGACAAAGGAAAAAAGTATGTTATAATAACTAGCGTTGGATTTGGGAGTGTTCCCGAGTGGCCAAAGGGGGCAGACTGTAAATCTGTTGTCTTCGACTTCGGTGGTTCGAATCCACCCGCTCCCACCAAGCAAAACGCCTCGTGCATACGCACGGGGCGTTTTTGTTTGGCGAGAATGGGTAGTAAGCAGAAACACCGCTAGTTTGCCCGTTTTCGCCGTCAGGCGAAATGCGGGTTGTCTAAACCCGCAAGGGGAAACTATAGGAGTTCGGCGGAATACAAACCATAAACAAAGGTGCAACCCCGCCCCGCTGAACTCCGGTGGTTACGAATCCACCCGCTCCCACCAAACAAATAAGGACTTGCTTTAAGCAAGTCCTTATTTGTTTGTGTTTGTGTCCGCAAGGACACAACATCGTTTGACCGTTTGCGGTC
>CAZVSE010000059.1:0-4740 GCA_964629445.1 uncultured Ruminococcus sp.
GCGTTGGAATAGTGGCTCAGCTCCTCGGGATCGTGGTCACGCAGACGCAGGTTCTCGTCCTTCATACCCAGACCGAGCAGCCACTGATGGCAGAAATTCTTCCAATACTTAAACCAGTCGAGCTCGGTGCCGGGCTGGCAGAAGAACTCCAGCTCCATCTGCTCGAACTCGCGGGTGCGGAAGGTGAAGTTGCCGGGGGTGATCTCGTTACGGAAGGATTTACCCACCTGACAGACACCGAAGGGCAACTTGCGGCGGGTGGAGCGCTGAACGTTCTGGAAGTTGACAAAGATGCCCTGCGCGGTTTCGGGACGCAGATAGACGGTGTTCTTCGCGTCCTCGGTCACACCCTGGAAGGTCTTGAACATCAGGTTAAACTGACGAATATCGGTCCAGTTGTGCTTACCGCAGGTCGGGCAGGGGATGTTGTGCTCCTCGACAAACGCCTTCATCTCCGCCTGCGACAGTGCATCGACGGGCTTCGGCAGGGTGAAATCGTTCTCGGCGCACCAATCCTCGATGACCTTGTCGGCGCGAAAGCGCTCCTTACACTCCTTGCAGTCCATCAGCGGGTCGGAGAAGCCGCCCACGTGTCCGCTCGCCACCCAGGTCTGGGGATTCATCAAAATCGCGGCATCAAGACCCACGTTGTAGGGGTTCTCCTGCACGAACTTCTTCCACCACGCCTTTTTGACGTTATTCTTCAGTTCCACACCGAGCGGACCGTAGTCCCAGGTGTTGGCAAGTCCGCCGTAGATCTCGGAACCCGCGAAGATAAAACCGCGGCCCTTGCACAGCGTGACGATCTTTTCCATCGTTTTTTCGGTATTTTTCATTGTTAGGCCCTCCTATTTCCCCGTTTTGGAAATATATGCGTATTATTTTAATATGAAATGAAGGAAATGTCAATCAAAAAGCCGCAGGAAAACACAGATTTTGCGCGGGGTGTGGGGGCAAGAGGCGAAAAATGTGGAAAATTTTTGGTAATTTGCAAAAAAAATCTATTAAAAGACAAGATTTTTTCACATTTGTTTAGAATTTTTTAAAAAAAGTGGTTGACAACCGAAACTTTTTCGGTTAGACTATATTTTGTATGGTGATATATTAGGGGAGTATTGACGAGGTGATGGCTTGGATAAGAAAAACGAGCTGTTGCCTATCGAACAAGCGGCACACGGAGACGAGCAGGCTTTCGCCGCTGTCGCCGACCGTATGGCTCCCCTCATCCGCTCGACCGTCCAGAGCTTTGAGGTGCTCGGTCTGGACGCCGACGACCTCAAGCAGGAAGCATCGCTGGGACTTCTCGCCGCGGTACGCACCTACCGTCCCGACGGGGGCGCGGCATTCACCACCTACGCGACGACCTGCATACGCAACCGACTCACCTCGGTCGCCAGACGGCACGGCGCGCGTAGCCGCACCGAGCAACCATTCGAGGAGGACAGTGACCTCCCCGCCGACGTGTACAGCGATCCCGCCCATCGGATGCTCGAGCAGGAAGACCTCTCCCGTCTGCAGGAGCAGCTGCGGCAGCGGCTCACCGATCTCGAATATCGGGTGTTACTCGCGCGACTGACCGATCTCTCCTATGAGGAGATCGCCTCCCGCCTCGGCGTGAGCAAAAAGACGGTGGACAACGCCGTTCAGCGACTGCGGCGCAAGATGACCGCAGAATAGGTAGCGCGAGATAGCCGAACACGTCTCAAAGCGGCAGATTTCGGCGTTTTCACCCTATTGCTCTCGTAAGGCGTTGCGGGTCTACGAGTGTTTTAACGACGATTGAGCGGAAATCCCCCTTTCCCAAAACGGATTGGGATATCCTGCTCTACCCTAAAGGCAACATCGGCATGAGGCCGTTTGCAATATATGCCCGTGGAACTTAAGCCCAGCGTTATGACAAGGCGTGCGGCGGAAGTCCGCCGCAGGGCAAATATTATCCTATTTCAAAGCGAGGTAACCATCCATGTACGAAGACAAGACTTTAGTGTGCAAAGAGTGCGGTAACGAATTCATCTTCACCGCCGGCGAGCAGGAGTTCTATGCCGAGAAGGGCTTTGTTAACGAGCCCCAGCGCTGCAAGGCCTGCCGTGACGCCCGCAAGAACGCCGGTCGTCCCGAGCGCGAGATGCACGACGCTGTTTGCGCCAACTGCGGCAAGGAATGCAAAGTTCCTTTCAAGCCCCGCGAGGATCGTCCCGTATACTGCAGCGAGTGTTTTGCTGCGATGAAGGGCGAGAACTAATCTTTGTCAACAAACAGCCGCTCACCGTCCGGTGGGCGGCTGTTGTTGTGCCCGCTTCTTGACGAAAACAGGAAATCGCGCTATACTGATAGGGAATCTTTTTCTCGGAGGCGTGCTATGCTGATTCAATTCATCCTATGCGGCTTGTCCGTCACCGTGACAGCGGTGCTCTACACGGTCATCCCCTCTCTCTCACTGTGGTGGCTGCTGCCGCTGCTCGTCGGCGGCTATGCGGTGTCCTTCCTGCTGTTGGTGCTCACGACAGTGATCTTCTCCTGCTTCACCCGCGACACAATGCCGTCCGGCGCGCGGCGGGTGTTTTATCGGCTGGTCGCTCATTTAGCCGAGTGGGCTTGCCTGCTGTGCGGGATACGCGTGCACACAGACGGCACCGATCGCCTGCCGCAGGATCGCCCGTTCCTGCTCGTCGGCAACCATCTCTCCAACCTCGATCCGCTGGTCGCCCTCGCCGCCCTGCGCGGCTTTGAGACCGCGTTTGTATCCAAGCCGGAGAACTTCAAGATCCCTGTCATCGGATCGGTGATGCGCAACGCCGCGTTTCTCCCCATCGACCGCGAGAACCCCCGCAACGCCGTCGCCACCATCAAAAAGGCCGCTGAACTCATCACCGCACGAGGGCTGTGTATCGGCATCTATCCCGAGGGCACGCGCAACAAGTCGGGCGAGGGACTGTTGCCCTTCCACAACGGCAGCTTTAAGATCGCCACGACCGCCAAATGCCCCGTTGCGGTGCTCACCCTGCGGTACGAAAAAGGCGCATTCCCCTATCGTCGCATCGCCCGCATTCGGGTCGTCGAGACGCTCGACGCCGACTACATCGCCGCCAACCGCACCGATACCATCAGCGAACGCGCCCGCACGATCATCGAAGACGATTTAAAAAAATAGTCGTTGCGCTATGTGTGCTAAAATATAGTAAACAAACATCATTTTTCTTAAATAAAAACGAGGTGTGTTTATGAAACGAGTAATCGCCGCAATTTTAGGGTTGGCGCTGTGTTTATCTCTTGCCTGCTGCGGCGGAAACAATGAGAAAGAGCCAATCGTCGGCAAATGGATCGCCAGCGAAAATGCAATGATTGTATTTAACGACGACGGCATTTGCCTTATAGACGATGTTGAATGCAAATGGTCGTATGACAAAAACACCGATATGTACACCATTCACCTTAAGTTCCCTGTTACATTTACAATCAAAGAAAGGAACGGCATCCGTTCTCTTGATTTTAGCGGAATGATAACATATTATCACGCCGACGATTACGATAAGGTCGAAAAATAACGCTGGGATAGCGCGAAATAATTAAAAATATGGAAGACGCTTCGCAAAGAAGCTGTCTTCCATATTTTTTATAACAACAATTCCCACGATTTTATAATAAACAGCCGTACATTCTATAAACACATAAAAATCCCCGACGGCAAGATGCCGTCGGGGATAATGTTCACTCGAATTACAGCTCGGCGAAGTACTTGATGGTGCGGACCATCTGGCTGGTGTAGGAGTTCTCGTTGTCGTACCAGGACACGACCTGCACCTGATAGGTGTCGTCGTCGATCTTCGCGACCATCGTCTGGGTAGCGTCGAACAGAGAGCCGTAGCGGATGCCGATCACGTCGGAGGACACGATCTGATCCTCGTTGTAGCCGAAGGACTCGGAAGCAGCAGCCTTCATCGCAGCGTTGATGCCGTCAACGGTGACATCCTTGCCCTTAACAACGGCGACCAGGATGGTGGTGGAGCCGGTGCAGGTGGGCACGCGCTGAGCAGAGCCGATGAGCTTGCCGTTGAGCTCGGGGATAACCAGACCGATCGCCTTCGCGGCACCGGTGGAGTTGGGGACGATGTTCTGCGCACCGGCGCGAGCGCGGCGCAGGTCGCCCTTGCGGTGAGGACCGTCGAGGATCATCTGATCACCGGTGTAAGCGTGCACGGTGGTCATAATGCCGCTCTGGATCGCCGCATAGTCGTTGAGAGCCTTGGCCATGGGAGCCAAGCAGTTGGTGGTGCAGGAAGCAGCGGAGATGATGTTGTCCTCCGCGGTCAGGGTGTTCTCGTTAACAGAGAAGACGATGGTCTTCAGATCGTTACCTGCGGGAGCCGAGATGACGACCTTCTTCGCGCCGGCATCGATGTGAGCCTGGCTCTTCTCCTTGGAGCAGTAGAAACCGGTGCACTCGAGGACAACGTCCACGCCGATCTCGCCCCAGGGCAGATCCGCCGCGTTCTTCTCGGCATAGATCTTGAGGACCTTGCCGTCCACGGTGATGGTGCCCGCCTCGTCGTCCGCAACGACGGTGTGACCGTCATAGCGACCCTGAGCGGTGTCGTACTTGAGCAGGTGAGCCAGCATACTGGGCTTGGTCAGGTCGTTGATCGCGACCAGCTCATAACCCTCAGCGCCGAACATCTGACGGAACGCCAGACGGCCAATACGGCCGAAACCATTGATTGCAACTTTAACTGCCATAACAAA
>CAZVSE010000060.1:0-4521 GCA_964629445.1 uncultured Ruminococcus sp.
CGAACCCATCTCCAACTATGAGAAGGTTCGGATTTATACTGTTTGGTGCGGATAAGAGGACTTGAACCTCCACCGAGTTGCCCCGACTAGAACCTGAATCTAGCGCGTCTGCCAATTCCGCCATATCCGCATGTTCTATTGTGTTCTTGGCTGATCGCCGCGGAACGAATAGAATTATAACGCGGGATGGGGCGTTTGTCAAGGGATTTTTATAAGTTTTTTCGTAAATTCTAAAATAATTAAAGATTAACGATTGCGCCAACCAGCGACACTCGGTAGAAGCCCTGTTATATTCGAGGCATGCAATGCGGATGTGCATGAAAGTCAGCTCTTTGTTTTTTTCGTAGGCAGATCAATCGATCCGGACCTTGAACACAGCTGATTTTCTCCTTCAATGATTGACGCGGTTTTTTGGATAATATTGTTCAAAAATGCAGGTGTCAAAGGTTCTCAGGGCGGTCGCTTCCTGCTCTTTATCGGTGATCGTCCACGCCGCGGTCATCGGGTGAAAAAGGGAACGGCACAGAGCGAAAGGGAGTTTATCTCGGTATTTGAAATCGTAGGCGATAAAATCAGGCCTTGTCAAAAAGTTGGTCATCAGTGCTCCGAGAGCGACGCCTTGCCAGTAGGTGACTTCTTCGACATCTTCGTAACAGGTGGAGAGAATGCCGCGGATCACCTGTGGTTGGTTTTTGCGGAACCACTGCACCATAAATGGGTTAAACGATTCAATGCATAGCGGTCCTTTATATCGCGCGAGCAGCGGCCAGGCGGCGGCACATAGCGAGGTATCGCCGTTGGCTCCGTAACTTTTGATCTCGCATAGCAAAGGCGTGTTGCCAAGCAAGTCGAGCACATCCGATAGTAATGGGATATGTTCCTGCCCGCCTTGTAAGGTGAGTTCCTTAAGTTCATGATATGTCAGCGCATCGACTCGCTTATTAATGCCGCACATACGGGTGAGATCCTTGTCGTGGAACACGACGATTTGCCGGTCGGCGGTGAATTGGATGTCCAGTTCAACGCCGTAGCCCGCCAGTTTCGCTCTCTCAAAAGAGGCGAGGGAATTTTCCGGTGCCTCACCGTCCTTGGTGTGCAACCCGCGGTGAGCGAAGAACGTGTGATCGAACGGCTCGGTGCTGCGACGTCTGCGAGGAGCGATTGTGTACAGAAGCAGTCCCGCCAGCAGTGCGATCAAACCAAGCAAAATATACAGAATGACCATCGCTTAATCCTCAACATCGAAGTTCTCAAGCAGAGACTTCTTGGTCGTGACAGTGTTGTCGCCGTGACGCACAAACAGCATAGTGACAAATGATGCGGCAACGAATAGTGCAGCATAAGGGAAAAGTATCTCATAGCTGACATGGCTGAGCAGCCAGCCGGCTGTGATAGGTGTGATGGTCTGTGCCGCCATCGAGAAAGTGTAATAGTAGCCGGTGAACTTGCCGATCTCTGACCCCTTACACATCTCAACGACCATCGGCAGGGAGTTGACATTGATGGCTGCCCAGGCGAAGCCGATGAGCATAAACAGGGCAAACAGAACAGGAGAGAACGCGCCGACGGCGAGTGTGTATACCCAACCTGCTGCAAAACAGGTTGCCAGCACGGCGACGCCGATGAGGATGGTCTTTTTGCGCCCGATGCGGGATGACAGTGCGCCGATTGGGATGTAGGAAATGATCGCTCCGACGGTCGCAACGGTCAGACACAGCGAAGCGTCACCGAGCGCCATATCCCATTTGGTTTCCGCATATTTGGTAAACCAGGTGGTAACGGCATTGTAGCCGATGAACCACAGACTGATGGAGACCAGCAGAAACGTGAGACTGCGTTTAACCGCCTTGGGAAGATGCTCGTTGCCGGATTCGTCGGCTACGGTGAGGTTTTCTTCAGGGTGTGCCTGCTCGTAGGCCTTGATTTCGATCTCGATCCTACGCTCGCGGATGGTGAGCAGTAGCACGACCACGGCAACGACCATAATGCTGCCGACGATGGCGAACAGTGGGAAATAGTTGACGTGGGGCAGATTGCCGACTCTTTTTGAAGAGTAAAGTACACTGGTAATGATCAGATAAAGCACGCCGCCTGCGGCACCCATCAAGTTAATCACAGCGTTTCCTTTGCTGCGCAGAGGCTTCGGCGTGACATCGGGCATCAGTGCGACCGCCGGCGAGCGATAGGAGCCCATCGCGATGAGTAACAGCCCTAACAACACGACGAAAGCGATAAATAATCCGGTCGAGGGTGTGGCGTAGAATGCGTTGTCAACGAGAGGAAGGACCAGCATTAGGCAGACCGCCATGGCGGTGCCGACCAGAATATACGGCGATCGGCGACCGAGCGGTGAGCGGCAGTGGTCGGATAATTTGCCAAAGAACGGCAGCAGGAACAGTGCCAGCACATTATCGGCAGCCATAATGGCACCTGACCACGCCTCGTCAAGTTTAAAAGTGTTTGTGAGGATCAGCGGGATGACATTGTCGTACATCTGCCAGAATGCGCAGATGGAGAGAAACGCTAAACCAACCAAAAAGGTGCGTTTATAATTCAGTTTCATTACGGTAACTCCTTATTGATGGTGATCGACGGCTTACTCGTCGCAGCAGGGATCGTCCTTCATGATGACGGGATCGGGAGTCTGATCGGGAGCGGTCGCATCGCCGAGTCCCGAGGCTTCGCTGAACATCACATCACGGGTGACAGCATTAACTGTATCAGTGGGAATGATGATCTTGGAGGCGCGACCGTCTGCCATACGGACGAGCGCGTCGTACTTTTTGAGCTCGAGCACCGAGGCATCTGCGCCCGCTTCGCGCAGTAGGCGAATACCTTCCGCTTCCGCCTGACGGGCAAGCAGTACGGCTTTTGCTTCGCCTTCGGCGCGGGCGATGCAGGCGTCGCGTTCGCCTTCGGCGGCGAGGATCGCGGCGCGCTTTTCACCTTCCGCTCGGGTGATGGCGGCTGCCTTGTGGCCCTCTGCCTGCAACAGCGTCTCGCGACGGTCACGCTCCGCCTTCATTTGCTTTTCCATTGCCATCTGGATCTCTTTCGGCGGGATGATGTTCTTGAGTTCTACACGACTGACTTTGATGCCCCACTGATCGGTGGCATCATCTAGAATGGCGGTCATCTTGCCGTTGATGGTATCACGGGAAGTGAGGGTGCCGTCAAGCTCTAACTCGCCGACGAGGTTACGCAGAGTCGTCGCTGTGAGGTTGGCGAGAGCGTTGATGGGGTTGACGACGCCGTAGGTATACAACTTAGCATCGAAGATGCGATAATACACGACCGTGTCGATCTGCATTGTGACATTATCCTTGGTGATCACAGGCTGAGGAGGGGAGTCGAGCACCTGCTCCTTGAGGGTGATCTTCTTGGCGATGCGCTCGAAGAAGGGGACCTTCAAATGAAGCCCCGCTCCCCAGGTGGCGCGATATTTGCCGAGGAACTCGGTGACATACTCGTGTGCCTGCGGAACGACCCGCAGATTGCAGAGAATAACGATTGCAATGATGACGAAAATCGGTATAATATATTCCATAAAATAACCCCTTTCTTATGCGTTAATATATACAAATGCACTATACCATATTATTCACTATAATGCAAGGGTTAATTCCCTATTGCGCGATGCGATAAAATGTGGTAAAATCGCTCGAGAAGGGGAGAGAATCGATGCAACAAAAGTATCTGCTGTTTGATCTGGATGGTACGCTGACCGATCCGGGCGAAGGGATCACGAATTCCGTCGCCTATGCGCTCGAAAAGTTTGGGATCGTTATGACGGACCGCCGCGAACTGTATCCTTATATCGGACCGCCGCTGACGGATTCGTTTATGCGTTGTCACGGTTTGAGCGCCGCGCAGGCAGAGGATGCATTAGCACTGTATCGGGAATATTTCAGCGTAAAAGGGATATTTGAAAATGTGCCGTATGACGGCATTTCTGCATTCCTTGAAGACCTGCAAAACGACGGATACACGTTGCTGATCGCGACCTCTAAGCCCGAAGAGTTCACCGTGCAGATCCTGCAGCTCTTTTCTTTAGATAAATATTTCGTCTTTGTTGCGGGAAATACGCTCGATGAGAGACGTCCGACGAAGGCGTCTGTTATCGCCTATCTGCGTGAGCGACATCCGGATATTAGCACGGATAATGCATTGATGATCGGGGATCGGAAATACGACATCGAGGGCGCGACGCAAAACGGATTGCCGTCGATCGGTGTGCTGTACGGCTATGGTTCCCGTGAGGAATTGGAAACGGCGGGCGCAACGGCTTTAGCTGCCGACCTGAAGGAGCTGTCATCTGTTATTAAGCGGATGCTCCCGTGAAAATGCAGTTTTTTGTTAAAAATTTCGCATATTTACCCTTTACAATGTAGAATAAATGTGTTATTATATACGGTGGTGTGTCGGGGTTTTTGACTCCGCGCATAAAGATAATATTACATTCCTAAAAGGAGGACATATCTATGGCAAGAAAGTTTAAGACCATGGACGGTAACAACGCTG
>CAZVSE010000061.1:0-3935 GCA_964629445.1 uncultured Ruminococcus sp.
GCCCCGATGCACAATTGGTTCTCCACATTCTACCTTGTATGCTTTATTCAGTTCTCAGGGTCTTGATATGACCGAAAAAGAACCACGGACTTGCCGTCCGTGGTTCTTTTTTGTTTCAATAATGCATTATAAAAGTAAATCGACTAAATAAATCATCGCTAAATGCAATGGGAAATACACATAAAATAAGGTTTTAATGTTTCGCTTGCCACGCTGACCGTTGTACAACGCGAGCAAAGGGAGAGCACACAGTGCGTACCATTGGATATCGAAGGATTGCATCGCCAATGCGATCAACCCGATTGCCAACAGCAACAACTTGTGCCATTTTTCTCGCCCAATAAACACCAGTACGGGTAGCATCACGCCGTAAAGTCCGTAATCAATGCTGAAATCCGTGTGCGGCAGCAGCCGCGGTAACCCGAGACAGATGAACCCGACCGCGGCGAGGCAGGCGAGG
This sequence comes from uncultured Ruminococcus sp., assembly GCA_964629445.1. GTDB lineage: Bacteria > Bacillota > Clostridia > Oscillospirales > Acutalibacteraceae > UBA5905. Next base: position 461 of record CAZVSE010000061.1, read on the forward strand.
GCAAGGACAAAACGCTTGATGCTCGGGTGGGTGAGCGCGTTGTCCAGCGCGTAAATGAGTATGATGGACAGCGAAAAGGTTATTAAAATGCACTGCTCAAGCGACCGCAAGGCAAACCAATACACCAGCTGACACAGCAGACCCATCCCGAGGATACCACCGAGATATCGCGTGCGTCTTTTGGTGTATCGACATCCTTCGGCGATCATATAGGTGAAGATGGGCAGTGCCAGTCGACCGATGACCCGCAACCACGCATGCTGCGGCAGCAGTGCCAGCCCGACGTGATCGCAGGTCATTGCGAGCAGGGCAATCAATTTCAGTTGATTGCCGGATAGACCGCGCGGGACGCTGATGCTGTTTTCCATCCATTCACCCCCGAAATGAGTAAAAAAATACAACCGATGCCAAACACACCGGTTGCAAATTTTGGTGGAGATAAGCGGGATCGAACCGCTGACCTCTTGAATGCCATTCAAGCGCTCTCCCAGCTGAGCTATACCCCCATGGTTGTTCCGCGGAACAGGTGATATAATACCAAATGATGCGTCGATTGTCAAGCCCTTTTTTGAAAAAAGTTCAAAAAGCGTTGAAAAACATATTTTTCCTTTTATCGGAAAAACTAGGCTTGAAATTTGCCATTTACCTATGTATAATAAAAAGGAATATTAAACTCGCTAGCAAGCGAAAACAGGACGGTGATCTTATGGACGGCAATTCTGCGTCGAACCATACACAACGACAAACAAACGATCCGCAGCACGCCCATAGGCTTGCCGCGCGCACGCCCACGCTCTGAAGATAGGGTAGGGGTGCGTTTTCGCGCCTATGTGCTTCGCTGTCAGATCAAGGCAGGAGGTACTACCTATGGCAGAAGAAATGAAAATTCCTTTTCTTTCGCAGGAGGAAGAAACTGCGTCACCTACTCGGCGCGATTATGCGGGTGAACTGCTTGAATTGCTGCAAGGCGGTCATTCGCTTGGCAAACTGCGCGATCTGCTCGATGATTATCACGACAGTGATCTTGCCGATGCACTCGAACAGCTCGGCGAGACCGAGCGTAAGCGTCTCTACCGCGTACTCGGCACCGAGCGAATGAGTGATGTTTTTGCATATCTTGAGGATGTCGGTACGTATCTTGAGGAGCTAGGCGACGAGATTGCCGCCGACGTCATCGAAGGCATGGACGCGGATGATGCCGTCGACGTCCTTGAAGAGCTCGACGTCGAAAAGCGGCAGGAGCTGCTTGAACTTATCGACCCTGAGGCTGCCGAGGACATTCAGCTCATCGACTCTTACGGGGATGATGAGATCGGTAGCAAGATGACGACCAACTTCGTCGCCATCGGCAAGAACCTCACCATCAAGCAAGCGATGCGCTCGCTGATCCGTCAGGCGGCGGACAACGACAACATCTCCACGCTTTATGCTCTCAACGAGGACGGCACCTTCTACGGCGCTATCGCGCTTAAGGATCTCATTGTTGCTCGTGAGGATGCGAAGTTGGACGACCTGATCGTCACATCCTATCCCGCGGTGTACGCGCGCGAGCCGATCGCCGCTTGCATTGAAGAGCTCAAGGACTATTCCGAGGACTCCATCCCTGTTCTCGGCGAGGATAATCGCCTGCTTGGCGTTATCACTGCGCAGGATATCGTCGAGGTCGTCGACGATGAGTTTGGTGAAGACTATGCAAAACTGGCCGGTCTGACCGAAGAGGAGGATATGAAAGAGCCGCTGCTGATGAGTATACGTAAGCGTATTCCGTGGCTGCTGGTACTGCTCATTCTCGGTATGGGTGTGTCCGGCGTGGTCGGGCTGTTTGAGGGCGTGGTCGCCGCTCTGCCGCTCATCGTCGGTTTTCAGTCGCTCATCCTCGGTATGGCGGGCAACGTCGGCACCCAGTCGCTGGCGGTTACCATCCGCGTGTTGATGGACGACGACCTAACGGGCGTACAACAGGTAAAGCTGGTCTTCAAGGAAGCCCGCATTGGTCTGCTTAACGGCCTACTGCTCGGCGCGTTGTCCTTTGTGCTCATTGGGGTGTATCTATGGCTTCTGCAGGGCAGAGAACCTAGCCTTGCATTTGCGGTGTCGGGTTGCCTTGGTATCGCGTTGGTTCTGGCGATGATGGTGTCGGGCATCACCGGCACTGCGACTCCCATCCTGTTCCGTAAGCTCGGCGTCGACCCTGCGGTCGCGTCCGGTCCGCTGATTACCACGGTTAACGACCTTGTTGCGGTCGTGACCTACTATGGTCTGGCGTGGTTGTTGCTGATTAATATCATGAATTTGGCATAAGAAAGGAATACTGTTTATGAACATCGTAGTTGCACAATCCGGCGGTCCTACCAGTGTCATCAATGCGTCTTTACTCGGTGTGTTCCGTCAAGCGATGGCACAGCAGGAGATCGACACGGTCTTCGGCTCGCTTAACGGCATTGAGGGCATTATTCACAACCGACTGGTGTCGTTAAACGATCGCCTCGCTACCGAGGAGGACATGGCGCTGTTGCGGCAGACTCCGTCCTCAGTGCTGCGCTCCTGCCGTTATAAGCTACCGAGCGCGGACAAGGAACCTGCTGTGTACGAGTCGATCCGCCGCACATTGGAGAGCCATGATATCGGCGCGTTCTTCTATATCGGCGGCAACGATTCAATGGACACGGTGCATAAGCTGTCGGCGTACTTCGCCGAGGTCGGGTGTCCGATTCGCGTGATGGGCGTGCCGAAGACAATTGATAATGATCTGATGGAGATGGATCACACCCCCGGCTACGGCTCGGCAGCAAAGTTCGTCGCGACCACGATGACCGAGATCATCCGTGACTGCACGGTGTACGATCTCGACTCGGTGCTCATCGTGGAGATTATGGGTCGTGATACGGGCTGGCTGACCGCGGCGGCGGCGTTACCCCGCCTGCTCGGTGAGACTGCGCCGCACCTCGTCTATCTGCCCGAGGTTGCGTTCTCGGTCGAGGATTTCCTCGCGGACATCAAGCGTATCCGGCAGACCAGCCGTACCGTCATCGTGGCGGTGTCGGAGGGCGTGGAGATCGATGCTGTTGGCGAGTTTCAGTCAGGCAAGGTTGACAACTTCGGGCATAAATACCTTTCAGGTGTGGGCAAATGCCTCGAGAATATCGTCAGCACCCGCCTTGGCTGTAAAGTGCGCTCGGTGGAGTTAAATATTCTGCAGCGTTGTGCTGCGCACATCGCATCCGTCACGGACGTCTCCGAGGCGGAAGCGGTCGGTATGGCGGCGGTGCGCGCTGCAATGGCAGGGGAGACCGGCAAGGTCGCCGCGATTCAACGCGTGAGTTCCGATCCATACAAGGCGGATTACACCTGTATCCCTGTTGAACAGGTCGCCAACCGTGTTAAGTACGTGCCGCGCGAGTGGATTTCTGCCGCGGGTAACGACGTCACCGAAGACGCGCTTGCGTATATTTGCCCGTTGGTACAGGGCGAGCCG
>CAZVSE010000062.1:0-3796 GCA_964629445.1 uncultured Ruminococcus sp.
GTTAGGGATTCGAACCCTAGGTTCCTTTAGGGAACACATCATTTCGAGTGATGCACCTTCGACCTCTCGGACAACTCTCCACGAGTATATTTCAATCTGTTTTTCCGACCAATAAAAATTCATTCAAAAAACTTTTGGGAAGAAAAACAGGAAAGAAAACTAAAAATATTCGATTTTTAAGTTTGAAAACCCCAATAAAATCAAGGCTTTTCTACGGACGGAACTGCCAAATGGTCTTAAATTTTCCAGTGCGGACCCTTCAGCCACTTGGGTACATCTCCGTGTATATTCGCTTTTGCTCACCTATTATACATAAGCCTTGTGCATTTGTCAACTTTTAATTATTTCAATTTGAAAATTTAGTGATTTATCGCTTTATTGCATAAAATTACAAAATTTGCAAAAAACGCCTTGCCTTTTTTACTCAGATATAGTATAATGCGGCTATGTCAATAGACATACTTTGGAGAAGCTCATTAAATTGAGTGCCGAAGGGGCTAAACTCTCTCAGGCAAAAGGACAAAGTTTTGTGACTTTATGTGCTTTTGAGGTCGGGAGAATCTCCCGACCTTTTGTTTTTTGACATAATATTTTTGAGGAGGAAAACTCATGCAGGAAAAAATTCTTAATCTCGTAGCAACAGCTAACTCCTATCTTGCGGACTACATTCTCATCATTCTGCTCGTCGGCGTCGGTCTGTTCTACACCATCAAAACGCGCTTTGTTCAGGTGCGTTGCTTCGGTGAGGGTATGAAGAAGGTCTTCGGCAACCTCTCGCTGCGCGGCGGCAAGCAGGGCAGCGGTCTCTCGTCCTTCCAGGCGCTTGCCACCGCCATCGCGGCGCAGGTCGGCACCGGCAACATCGTCGGTGCGTCCGGCGCGATCCTCATCGGCGGTCCCGGCGCGATCTTCTGGATGTGGATCATCGCGTTCCTCGGTATGGCGACCATCTACGCCGAGGCGGTACTCGCGCAGGAGACCCGCGTTGTCGACGAGGACGGCACCGTCCACGGCGGCCCCGTCTACTACATTAAAAAGGCATTCACCGGCGGCTTCGGTAAGTTTCTCGCGGGCTTCTTCGCCGTCGCGATCACGCTGGCGCTCGGTTTTATGGGCTCGATGGTGCAGTCCAACTCCATCGCCGAAGCGGTCAACACCGCCATCCCCGGCGTGCCTGTTTGGGCGATCGGTCTGGTGGTTGCGGTCGTCGCCGCGTTCATCTTCCTCGGCGGCATCCAGCGCATCGCGTCCGTTACCGAAAAAATGGTTCCGCTTATGGCGGTGCTGTTCCTGCTCGGCGGTTTGGCGGTGCTCATCGCCCGCATTCAGTATGTCCCCGAGACCTTCGGCATGATCTTTAAGTACGCCTTCACCCCCGGCGCCCTCATCGGCGGCGGCATCGGCTATGCGCTTAAGACCGCCATCAGCCAAGGCGCGAAGCGCGGTCTGTTCTCCAACGAGGCGGGTATGGGCTCGACGCCCCACGCGCACGCAATGGCGAACGTCGAAAAGCCCCACGACCAGGGCGTTGTCGCGATGATCGGCGTGTTCATTGACACCTTCGTCGTGCTGACGATGACCGCGCTGGTCGTCATCTCCTCGCTGTATGCGGGTGACGGCATCCTCGCGGGTCTGACGGGTGATGCCTACGTCGCGGCGACCTCGGGCGCCGAGGCGATCGTCGCCAAAACCAACGCCATGCAGATGGCATTCGCCAACGCCCTGCCGATGCTCGGCAACTTCGGCAACATCTTCGTCGCGATCTGCCTGTTCTTCTTTGCCTTCTCCACCATCCTCGGCTGGAACTTCTTCGGCAAGCTCAACGTGCAGTATCTGTTTAAGAAGCACGCCAAGGCGGCGGTTGCGATCTACTCTGTGGTCGCCATCGCGTTCATCTTCCTCGGCTCGATCCTCAAGAACGACCTCGTGTGGGAGCTGACCGACTTCTTCAACTACCTGATGGTCATCCCCAACGCCATCGCTCTTTTCGCGATGTCCCAATATGTGGTCAAAACCGCCAAGAGCAACAAAGCGAAAAAGGCGGACGCCGACAAGGCTCCCGAAGCCGAAACCACTACAGCGGAATAACCCCTTTTGTTCTCCCGACCGTCGGGCGCGTCACACACGCGCCCGACGGTCTTTTTTCGTTGCAATTATCCGAAAAACAGCGAAAATGTTTCGTTCCTTCTGCTATTGAAAATAATAGAAAAATATGTTTAAATTAGATTAGATAAATAGGTAATGGAGGTTAAATTTTTATGTACAAAGGCTTAAACATCAAACCGCCCTTCTTCGAGGTCGGGCCGAAGGCGTTTCTGTACGGCGAGAAGATGCTCGCGCTGGCGAAGGTGATCGACAAGACGGCGATGAAATACGACGTCGATGTTATCGTCACCCCGCAGTACACCGACATCAAGCTCCTCGCGGACAACACCGAGCGCATCTTCGTCTTCGCACAGCATATGGATTACCTGCCCGTTGGGCGCGGACTCGGCAGTGTGCTGCCCGAAGCGGTCAAGGCGGCAGGGGCGGTCGGCGTGATGCTTAACCACGCGGAGAAGCCGCTGACGATGGACGTCATCAAAAAGACCATCGAGCGCGCTGACGAGGTGGGACTGGGCACCATCGTGTGCGCCGACACCGTCGAAGACGTCAAGGAGATCGCGAAGATGGGACCCAACCTCATCGTTGCGGAGCCCACCGACCTCATCGGCACGGGTCAGACCAGCGACAGCAACTATGTGCTCGACACCATCCGCACCGTGCGGGAGATCAACCCCGACATTATGGTGCTGCAGGGCGCGGGCATCTCCAACGGCGAGGATGTCTACAACACGATCAAACTCGGCGCGCAGGCGACCGGTTGCACCAGCGGCATCATCAAGGCCGCAGACCCTTACGCGATGACCGAAGAGATGCTCTATAACCTGCGCCGCGCGTGGGACGAAGTTAACCGCTGATGAGGTGAGCACACAATGAAACAAGAAGCACTGGCACAAGCCAAACAAGCCTACATCATCGAAGCGGAATGTATCCGCGAGATGGCAAACCACTTCGATGAGGCGGCGTTCTCCGCCGCGGTCGAGCTGCTCGCGAAAGCGCCCCGCATCGGCACCTGCGGCTGCGGTCACAGCGGCATCATCTGCCAGCATTTCGCGCATCTGCTGTGCTGCATCGAGCGTCCCGCTCGCTTCATTTCCCCCGCCGAGGCGGTGCACGGCGCAACCGGCTTTCTGCAGGCAGGCGACGTGATGGTGTTCGCCTCCCGCGGCGGCAAAACGAAGGAATTGCTGCCCATCCTTGATATTTGCAAGCAAAAAGGCATCTCGGTCATTACCGTGACCGAAAACCTCGAGAGTCCCCTCGCTGTCGGCGCGGACGTCGTGCTCAAGCAGTACGTCAACCGCGAGACCGACAAGTATAACTGCCAGGGGACCACCTCCTCAACGGCGCTGTGTATGATCTTCCATGCACTGCAGACCGCCCTCATCGAGGAGACCGATTTCAGAAATGAGCAGTTCGCTGTCGTGCACCCCGGCGGTGCGGTCGGCGAGCGGCTTAATAAAAAATAATTTCAGGAGGAACGAATTATGGAAATGAAAGTGTATCAGAAAGAATTAGAGCTGCAGTCCAGAGGTTGGATCCCGACCTTCCACGACATCAGAAAAGAGATCCTTGAAATGGTTGAGGACTCCGGCATCAAGAACGGCACCGTCGCCATCGTGTCTCACCACACCACCTGCTCCGTGATGGTGCAGGAGTGCTCGCACGACATCGACTCCTTCGATCTGGAGTT
>CAZVSE010000063.1:0-3456 GCA_964629445.1 uncultured Ruminococcus sp.
AGCGGTCTCCAAAACCGCGTGCCGAGGGTTCAAGTCCTTCTGCCCCTGCCACAGAAAAAGCCCTAGAGCAGCAAGGCTCTAGGGCTTTTTCTTTTTGTTTCTTTTTGTTTCTTTTCGATCCGTATTTAGCGTTTGACCATTTATTTGACCATTTATAATGGGTCAAAAATTAAGAAACATTGCTTTACAAGGTTTCTTTTCCGTCCTCTTTTGTCCCGCTCTGTATCTGCGCCGCAAACTGCTCGATCTTATCCGCCGCCGCTCGCCGCATAGTATCTTGCGCGTGTCCATATACGCGGAGAGTAAATCCGGGATCGTGGTGACCGAGACCTTCCTGCAGCGTTTTAATATCTACGCCTGCGGCGATAGAAACCGTGGCGAAGGTGTGACGAAGATCGTGCATCCGGATGTTGTCGACACCGATATTTTCCAGATGCCGCATCAAGCAACGGTAGACGGCACTGCCTTCCAGCCACCCGCCTGTGGCGTTCGTGAACACCGCGCCGGTATCTTGCCACTTATCTCCGGCACCCGCTTTGACGGTTTCCTGCAGCCGTTTATGATCGGCTAAGACTTGAAATACGGATTCGGGCGGGTATATCGTTCGGGCACGGTCGTTCTTCAGCGAGACGATCCGATTGACGCCGCCCTTCTTTCTTTCGCGCTGTAGCTGTCCGGTGACGCGGATCGTCCGATTTTCGAAGTCGACATTTTTCCAAAGTAGCCCGAGCAGATCGCCGCGGCGAATAATGTGAGCTCGGCTTCCGGTGTCGGTGGCTTATATAACCGCGACACTAACACCATCTATGTCAGCAGTGCGTTATCAACGGATGAGGCGGTGGACTTCGTACTCAAGCACGAGATCACCCACAGCATTGAGACCACGCAGGCGTGGAGCAAGATGGAGAGCCTCGCACGGCAGACTATGGGTGAGGAAGCTTATGCCGCCGCCGTGCGTGAGGTGATGGCGCAACGTCAAGCGGTAGGTGACACCACAGGTGCGACCGAAACGGGCGCAAAAAAAGAGGTCATCGCCGACTGGGTCGGCAAAAACCTCTGGAAAAACAATTTTGCGGCTATTGTGGCGGCGAAGGATAAGGGGCTGGCGAACAAGCTCGCGTTGACGATGTGGAACATCCGACGCGGTCTCTCCTTCACCGAGAACGGACGGCAGACGGCACGGGTCAAATATGCCGAGCAGCTTTTAATGAAAGCGATCGAGGACACTGCGCGCACGGATCCCGCGTTGGAGTTGAATACCCCGAGCGATCCGAGCGGTGGGGAGTATGCGTTTATAGGCAAGCTAAAAGATGGCACCCGCGTATACGAGAGCGAAAACAAAACGATTTCTGTTGATGACGCGAAAGAAGAATTTAAAAACAGAATTGCTACTATTTTTAATTTGGGAGCGGTTGAGCTTAAAACTGATACAAAAAAATTGTTGGTGCGCGGCGATAAGTTTACCGTAAATAAAAATGTTTACGGTGATGATTATGCTACAGAAGCTGAGATGGAAGCAAAATATCGGATGTTATATGATATGGCTGACGTTCTTAGTACGGCTACGTATATGCCAAGCAAAACGCAACCCGAGCCGAGTTATATCAACCCAAGTGAAACGCCCAAAAATGCCGCGCATAAAGATGTGAAATACTGGTATAAATTTAAAAATGATATCGTTTTGAATGAGGTAGGTTATACTGTCACATTCAATATTCGTGACAAGGGTAAAGAGCAATTCCAGTATTTGATTGATGTAAAAGAAAATGGACACCCGGTCAGCCATACAGCCATAGAAGGCCTCCGGCGAGCGTACCGTGTGTCCACTAACACAAGATTATCACAAAACAATCCTCGTGTCAATACCCAGTCTATGCAAAAAGGGGAGAATAATTCCTCGAGCGGGCAACTTTCTTTCCTGCCGCCGGAGATGGCGGAGAGCGGCAAGCCGGATGTTTATCAAGAGGACGGCGAGCGGGAAGTGTATTTGGCGGAGGGGAACGACACCTCATCCGTCACGGCTGACGCCGTGCCACCTTTTCTCGCTGCGGCTCGGTCCACCCGCGGCTCTGACCGTCCACCGGACGGTCATTCACTCCCGCGGGATGCCGCTTCGCTACCTCAAGGGGAAGGCTATGACGGTGCGATCGACGAGAACGTACCGCGACTGTCGTTTACGGCTGACTTTGAGGCGGATGTGATTCGGCGCTTTGGCATAACCAAAATGAACGATTATATCCACGTGCAAAAGCAGGTGAAGGAAGCTCTGCCGGGTTCGTTCTTTGCACCTGTGCAAAACTGGCGTTCGGGTATGGTTGTCAACATAACGCGCAAAGGAATTAACGAGACTTTCAATAAGGATACTTTTGAGAAAATACCACACTCGTTACAGATTGCTAAACTTGCCACGGTGGAGCTGATACCCGAAGCGATAGCAAACGGCACCTACGTCAAAGAGGTCCCTAACTATCATAATGCCGACAGCAGTGTTCGTTATGCGTACATCTACTATGATACGGAATTGCAGGGGCAACCGTGTCAGTTAAAAATCGACGTACGGATGTCGTTGAAGAGTAAAAGCAACCGCCTGCACGTGCATAGTGTCGTTCTTACAAATGAAAATATCGGTGGTCGAGCCGAGGTGGACATTCAAGAGAATGACGCACGGCCAAATTTACCACCGATATCGCAAACAGTATACAGCGGTGGCGAGGATTTGTCAAGTGCCAGCCAGAATGATGAGTATGAGCTTGTCAATCAAGAGGTTTTTTGTGCTTTCCTATTCCTGAAAATCGAGTAGACAAATTTACTACTATTTTAGACAAATTTGCGAATGTTTTCTCTTTGGTATTGTATTGAAAACATCCATATTGTAAGATATTATAAATAGGTTTGTGTTTAATTTGTCGAACATAAAGCTTTGATTCGTACGTCGATATTTTTCGGTGAGGGAGGTAGCAGATATATGGGAAAAAAGTATGTTCAACCGGACGTTGAGTTTAAGCGCGTGCTGTCGATGGAGACAGTGGCGGCTGATATGTCAGGGGATGACAATGAACTTGATATCGGCGACACTGGCTGGGGCGATTTCTAAACGGCAATTTCACAATCAGTCATCATTATAAGGAGTAATAATATGAATACTAAGAAACTATTGGCTGTTATCCTCAGTTTGGCGTTGCTCATCGGCGTGATGCCGATCGCGGGTTTCGTGCTGCCGACCGCCGCCGAACCGACGGATGTTGTTGCGTATGTCAGCACCGTTGCCACCGGTAGCGGCACGCTGGATGACAGCAGCGACCCTTATCCGACACTGAACGATGCGATCACGGCATTGGATGATGCGACCACCGATGGCGATCGCATCGTCAAGATCGTGAGCACGACGTATAAGATCAGCACCACAGACGGCAATCAACTGGCAGAGCACGAGAACCTCATTGTCATTGAGGGTGC
>CAZVSE010000064.1:0-3375 GCA_964629445.1 uncultured Ruminococcus sp.
AGGGGATCTCCGCCCAGATGACCAAGCCGCGCTCGTCGCACAGATCGTAGAAATATTGATCGTGCTGATAGTGTGCCAGACGGATGGTGGTCGCGCCGACCTCGCAGATGAGGTCGATGTCTTCCTCGTGATGCTCGGGCAGCAGGGCATTGCCGACACCCCAGCGATCCTGATGACGGGACACGCCGCGCAGCGGGTACTCCTCGCCGTTGAGAATGAAGCCACGCTCGGGATCGATCTCGAAAGACCGGCAGCCGAAGCGGGTGCAGACATTATCCAGCACCTCGCCGTTCTCCATCAGTTCTGCCTCACAGCAGTAGAGATAGGGGTCCTTGCGACCGTGCCACAGATGCACGTTCTCGAGGGTGAACTCGGCGGTGGTGTCGACGGTCTCGATCTGCGCAAGTTCCTTCTCCTCGGCATCGTAGATGGTGGTACGGATGGTCTGACCTTCCTTGAGGCCCGTCACGTAGGTGTCCACCTTAACGGTGGCGTCCTTGCCGTTCACCGTCGGGGTGACCGCGATGCCGGGCGCGCCGTAATAGTCGAGGTCAAAATGGGAGTCCGCCACGCAGACGAGGTTAACGTCGCGGTACAGACCGCCGTAGAAGGTGAAGTCCGCCATCTGGGGATAGACGGTCTCGTTCGGACTGTTGTCGACGGCTATTGCGAGGATATTCTCCTCTTTCAATGTCTCGGTAATATTGACGCGCCAGGTGGAATAGCCGCCGTCGTGGTGGGCGAGCTTCTCGCCGTTGACATAAACGTCAGCGGAGGAGTTTGCGCCGCGGATCTCGAGATAAACCTGCGCCGCCTCGGGCAGGTCGGCTTTGTTCAGCGTCTTCGCATAGACAGCGGTGCCGCGGAAATAGTCGTTATTGCCGTCCTGTCCGTCGATGGCGTTCCAGGAATGGGGCAGGTTGACTGCTTCCCAGTCGGTCGGCAGAGCAGTGGGGATATCGGTCTGCTTATTGAACACCCAGCCGGCGTTCAGGTTGAGTACAGTTCTCATAAAAACCTCCTACAATCGTTGTTTAGAACAGTATAGCAAAACTTTTACGTGAAAGGGTAAATAAAATTTGAATTTCTCAAAGAAAATGTCCGACCGCCGCGGCGGCCGGACATTCCTCGTTTGTCATTACTCGTCGCGTCCGAGATCGGCGTTCATCTTGGCGAGGGTCTTCTTATCGAGGTTGTAGACAAGACCCAGACCAATGAACTGCAGTATAGCAGAGAACAGGAAGGTCGCCGCCACAATGTAGCGCATATTGATCGCCACGTTCCACAGCTGATTGCCTTCATTTTCGCCGACGTATCCGAAGGCCACCATAACAATGAGTATGAGTGAGGGACCAATGCCTTGCGCGAGTTTACGGAAGAAGGAGTGCAGAGAATACACGGTGCCTTCTTCGCGGGCGCCGAATTTCCACTCGTTATAGTCGATGGCATCGCCCATCATTGCCCAGGAAACAGTGGAGTAGATGCCGAGACCCAAGGAATAGATGAGTTGAAACACGATGTAGAGGATGAGGTCGAGGTTGGTGTTGTCGGGGGTGATAATGAACAGACCGAGACCGGCTGCGATCGAGCAGATGGAGCCGAAGGTGGCAAGTTCCTTTTTGCCGAATTTGGCAACCGCCTTGCGGGCGAGGGGAGTGAATACCACGATCGGAATCATCGCGAAGAGCTGAACAATACCCGAGATCTTCACATTGTTGTAGTAGGACTGGAAGATAACGGTTACCGCGGTGGTAGCGCCCTGCATACCGATGAACATACCCATCGCGGCGATGGTGGCACCGACGGCGGGACGGTTCTTCATAAAGTTGCCGAATGCCTTGAAAACGCTGAACTTCGGCATCTCTTCGTCAATGGCGACATCCGTGTTGACGCGGATCTCGGTATTTTTGATCATAAACTGGAAGCACAGGAAACCGAGCACGCCCATAATCAGTGCGGCGATAAACACGCGCTCGCCGATGAGGTTGTCGTTCTCGTCATACATAATGAAAGGCAGCAGCACCATCGGCAGCATATTACCGAAGATGGAGCCAACGGAGCGCCACGCCGAGAGAGAAGCGCGATCCTTAACGTCGTTGGAAATCAGCGACAACAGTGAGCCGTAGGGGACGTTGGCTACGGTATAGAAAGCATCCCATACCACGTAACCTGCGATGAAGATGATCGCCTTTGCCGCTACAGGTGCGTTCGGAAAGGGCAGGAAGCAGCAAGCGCCGCCGATGATCAGACCGATCGAGCCAATCAGGATGTACTGCAGGAACTTGTTGCGCTTGTACTGATGACGGTCGGCATCAACGATAGAGCCGATGAGGGGGTCGTTGATAGCATCCCATACCTGCACAACGATGAGCAGCAGGGCATACCACAGATCCATCCCCATAAACTGTGTCCAGAAGATGGACATCGTGCCTTTGAGCGCGAAGCTCATATTACAGCCGAGGTCGCCTGCGGCATACGCGAGGCAATCGCGCATACCGAATTTGCGGTGTCCTTTTTCGTCGAGGACAACTTGTTTTGCCATGGGTAAAACATCTCCTTTTTTCTTTTTTGCAATTAATCCTTTATAATTATAAATCCTTATAGAAAACACAGTGAGGAATATTTTTTGTGAAAAGGGTGTAATTTTTGTGTAAATGCTTGAAAAGAAGAAAATTCTATACTATAATAAGAAAATAAGGGGAAAATAATTGGTAAGAATCCCCAAGACAGGATGTGGATACGATGTTGGCCGATTCACAGCGGCAAATTTTTATAAAAACCTGCGAAAAGTTGCGCGTGCGCGTGGCACAGTTGCGGCAGGGAGCGACACCGACGGGTTGGCTGTCCGACGGGCTGGATTATCTTGTGCAGGCGAACGAACATTTCATCCCAACGCTGGAGGAGCGGTTTGCTGCCGCGCAGGAGAATGTTCTCTACCGCGCCGCAGATGCGTTCGGGTGCTGCGTGTTGTATTTGCGCATACCGCAGACACAGCCATCAACATTGCTTGTCGTCGGTCCGTATCTCGAGCGACCGCTCGGGCGGGAGGAACTGTATGAGCGCGCAGAGCAGCTGCACATTCCGTCTAATCAGATCGCGACTCTGCAGACGTATTATGGGCGGTATTTATATTTCCCTGAGGACAGCCCGTTTTACGCGATATTGGAAGCCTTTGTCGAGCATATTTGGCAGGGAGCGGAGAACTATACCTTTTGTGATGATCGCCCCGAGTGTTTTGATGAGTCCATTCGCCGGCGTGACCATCTGCCGGCATCCGATCCCGAGATGGCGATGCGGATGATGGAGGAACGCTACGCCTTTGAGACGGAGCTGATGGATGCGGTATCCAAGGGGCTGACGCATAAGGCAGAGCTG
>CAZVSE010000065.1:0-3130 GCA_964629445.1 uncultured Ruminococcus sp.
CAAACTCAGGGGGTTACGAATCCCCCGACTTTGCAAAGCAAAGTCGCTGTCCGTTGGACGGGTGATGCTCGTCTTTTTTGGTGACCATCGGGGTGATCCGAACCCGCGTTCGGCATAGCCGAACTACGGGGTCGCAAACTTTTTCGGTTTCGCACACACTCACACACAAAAGCCCCTGCGTTCCCGCAGGGGCTTTCACTATGTCATTCTTCGGTCGAACAACCACTGCAACCGCAGCCGCAACCACCCTTTTTTGTGGCGCAGTTGCCTGCATCCGGACAACCGATGCACTTCTTACCGCTCTTTTTCGCTTTTACGATATAGAAGATCGCAAAGCCGAGGATCGCGACCAGGATCGCGATAATGATGATGTTCTCCCACATGGGTGTTCACTCCTCAGCGATCATTTCTTCGCCGCGACAGCAGCCTTTTTGCCGCCGAGCGCGTATTCGACCTTGACCTTCTTGTCCGCGCGGACGCACAGCCAGACGACGATGGCGATCATCACCGCGACCGCGATCAGGCCGGGCAGGAAGCCCGCGCCGAGCTTACCGGTGGTGATCAGCGTGCCGATCTGATAGACCAGATAGCCGACCGTGTAGCCCGTGCCGAGCTGCAACGCGATGCCGCCCCACAGCCACTTCTTATCCTTGATCTCAGCGTTCATCGCACCGATCGCCGCAAAGCAGGGCGGGGTGAACAGGTTAAACATCAGGTAAGCCAAAGCCGCGACCTTGGTGATGCCGAAGATGGCGGCGACCTCCGCGCCTGCGCCCTCGACCATTTCCAGCGCCTCGGTGTCGATCAGGTTGGAGATGCCGTAGCAAACCGCCAGCGTGCCGACAACGTTCTCCTTCGCGATGAAACCGGTGACCGCGGCGGCGGCAAGTTGCCACGCCGCAATGCCGATGATCGGCACAAGAATCACCGCGATGGGGCTGGCGATGGTGGCGAGGATCGAGGTGCTCTCCGCGCCCTCCTCGACGAGCATAAAGCTCCAGTCAAAGGACTGCATAATGTACACGATCGCGTTGCACAGCAGGATGATGGTACCCGCCTTGACAATGTACGCCCAACCACGGCTGAGCATCGACATACAAGCGCGACCGAGAGAGGGGACCTTGTACTCGGGCAGCTCAATGATGAAGAAGGACTTGCGGTTCTTATGGCCCGCGATCTTATTGACCAGCAGAGCGCCCAACAGGATCAAGGCGATACCCGCAAAATACATCAGCGTGCCGACCCAGGACGCCTCGTTAAAGAACGCACCGGCAAACAGCGCGATAACCGGCAGCTTCGCGCCGCAGGGCATAAAGGGGGTCAGCATCGCGGTCGCGCGACGCTCGCGCTCATTGCGGATGGTGCGGCAGGCCATAACGCCGGGGATGGCACAGCCTGTGCCGATGACGAAGGGGATGACCGATTTGCCGCTGAGACCGACCTTCTTGAAGATTGGATCAAGAACGACGGTGGCACGTGCCATATAGCCGCAGTCCTCGAGCAGGGCGATGAGGAAATACATCACCATCACCAGCGGCAGGAAGCCGACAACGGCGCTGACACCACCGATGATGCCTTCGGTCAGCAGAGCAACAAGGAACGCGTTACCGCCCTCGAGCAGGCCGCCGACCCATTCCTTGAATAGATCGATGAGGGTCACGAGACCGGGGATGACCGTGCCATTAGCGAACTCATAGCCCTCGGCAATCCACGGGCCGACCCACGCCTGCGAGATCTGGAACACCAGGAACATCACCGCCGCAAAGATCAACAGACCCGCGATCGGGTTGGTGAGCACGGCATCGACCTTATCCTGCACGTTCTTATCCTTCGTGAAGACCTTGCGGGTCTCGACCGCCTTGACGATGTCATTGACGAAGGCAAAGCGCTTGCGGTCAGCGACCTCAACCGCCTTTTTGTCGGTCAGGTCGACGTCGCCCTGCACATAGGGAGCGACCTGACCCTTACCGGTCTGCGCGGCCGCCGCCTTGACCACCTCGGCAAGACCGTCCGCCGAGGTGGATACGGTGTTGATGACGGGGCAGCCGAGCTTCGCCGACAGAGCGGCGGTGTCGATGACCGTTTCCTTCTTCTTGTTGATGTCCGCCTTATTCAGCGCAACGACGACGGGGATGCCCAGCTCAAGCAGCTGCGTCGTGAAGAACAGGCTGCGGCTGAGGTTGGTCGCGTCAACGATGTTGATGATGGCGTCGGGGTTTTCGTCCTTCACGTAGGAACTGGTGATGCTCTCCTCCGAGGTGAAGGGAGACATCGAATACGCGCCGGGCAGGTCGACGGCGATGAGCTGATCGTCGCCCGCGTACGCCTTCTTGATGGCCGCCTCCTTCTTGTCCACGGTAACACCCGCCCAGTTGCCGACCTTCTCGTTGCGTCCGGTCAGCGCGTTGTACATCGTGGTCTTACCGCTGTTGGGATTGCCCGCAAAAGCAATTCTCATAATGGTCTCCTCCTTAAAAACTTTCTGTTAATGCTATATTTTCACAGATCCTTCTGCTAAAAATATCCTATGTACGTCGGTTAGTTTAGGCTAACTGATAGGGAAAAAGCAATCAGCGGACTGCTTTTCGACCTTATTCGTAAAGAATGATGGCCTCAGCCAGCTGATCGTCGATGTTGTATCTGCCGTCCTTGATGGAAACTACACAGCTGCCCTTACGGCGGGAAACCACCGTGATCGGCTCATCGCTGTAGCAGCCCAGGGAGAACAGAAACGCATCCAGGTCTTCATCATCCGTTTCGATTCGTTGGATGATGTACTCTTTGCCTTCTTCGGCGAGTTTTAAGTTCATACGCATCTCCCGACCTATACTGTGTAAAACAGGCAGGACGCACCTTTATAAGCGGTTAGCACGCCCTAACCGTTGTTATATTACCACCGTCGCGAGGGTTTGTCAAGGGGTTTTCCCAACTTTTTTCAGTTTCTATGACAAGGAACACGCGATCCCTATGCAAGTTCGGCGTTTACGACATCCCGTATAGCTTTCACAAAACCACCAATAGGTTTGTAGGGGCAGGCGTCCTCGGCTGCCCGCACATCCTGCACAAACCAAAAGCACCTATCGTCCCTAGGGCCGCTCGTCGTGGCGCCGCATCTCTGCCTTCATCAGTT
>CAZVSE010000066.1:0-2971 GCA_964629445.1 uncultured Ruminococcus sp.
GTAAGCGCCATATGGGTTGGCGTCCTACCGTGCGCGGTTCTGTTATGAACCCCTGTGATCACCCCCACGGTGGTGGTGAAGGTAAGTCTCCCATCGGTCGTCCCGGCCCTGTTACCCCCTGGGGTAAGCCCGCTCTGGGTTACAAGACCCGCAAGACCCACAACCGCTCCGATAAGTTTATCGTGAAGCGCCGTAACAGCAAGTAAGCGAAAGGAGATCAAGATTTATGGGTAGAAGCGTAAAGAAGGGTCCTTTCGTACAGCCTGTGCTGATGAAACGGATTCAAGAGATGAACAAGGCCGGTGAGAAGCGCATCCTCAAGACCTGGAGCCGCTCCTCCACCATCTTCCCGGACTTTGTCGGTCACACGATCGCCGTTCACGACGGTCGCAAGCACGTGCCGGTCTATGTCACCGAGGATATGGTCGGTCACAAGCTGGGCGAGTTCGCCCCCACCCGTACCTTTAAGGGCCACGCCGGCTCTAAGAGTACGAAATAAGCGGAAAGGAGAGAATCATCATGGAAGCTAAAGCGCAAGTGACGTATGTGCGCATTTCGCCCCGTAAAGTTAAGATCGTTCTCGACCTCATCCGCAATAAGCCGGTGGATGTCGCTCAGGCGATCCTGAAGTTTACCCCCAAGGCTGCCTGTGAGCCGGTCGGCAAGCTGCTCAAGTCTGCCGTCGCCAACGCGGAGAACAACTACAATATGGATAAGAACCAGCTGTATGTTGCCGAAGCGCTGGTGTGCCCCGGCCCCATTATGAAGCGTATCCGTCCTCGTGCGCAGGGTCGTGCGTACCGCATCGAAAAGCGGTCCTCTCACATCACCCTGGTGCTCAAAGAGATGGAATAAGCGAGGAGGAGGTATAGTATGGGACAGAAAGTTAATCCCCACGGCCTTCGGGTCGGTGTGATCAAGAACTGGGACTCCCGTTGGTTCGTAAAGGACAGCGACTTCGGCGATACGCTGGTGTCGGACTACAACCTGCGGAAATTCCTCAAGAAGACCCTGTATGAAGCCGGTATCGCTCAGATCGAGATCGAGCGCGACGCGTCCCGCGTGCGTGTGAACATTCACTGTGCGAAGCCCGGTCTGGTCATCGGCAAGGGCGGCAGCGAGATCGATAAGCTGCGCGTCGCCTGCCAGAAGATGCTGGGCGGCAAGGAGACCCTGCTGAACATCGTTGAGATCAAGAACCCCGATGTCAACGCGCAGCTGGTCGCCGAGAACATCGCCGCGCAGCTCGAGAAGCGTATTTCCTTCCGCCGTGCGATGAAGCAGGCCATCGGCCGTGCGATGAAGCTGGGCGCGAAGGGTATCAAGGTCAAGTGCTCCGGCCGTCTGGGCGGCGCGGAAATCGCCCGTAATGAGCAGTATCACGAGGGCACCATTCCGCTGCAGACCCTGCGTGCGGACATCGACTACGGCTTCGCTGAGGCGAACACCACCTACGGCAAGATCGGTATCAAGGTCTGGCTGTATCGCGGTGAGGTTCTCGTCGGCGCTGCCAAACCCCGTCGGGAAGGAGGCCGCAAGTAATGCTGTTACCCAAGAGAGTAAAATATCGTCGCGTTCACCGCGGCCGTTTGACCGGTAAGGCCCTGAGCGGCAACAAGGTCACCTACGGTGAGTTCGGTCTGCAGGCTCTCGAGCCCGCGTGGATCACCTCCCGCCAGATCGAGGCCGCCCGTATCGCCATGACCCGTTACACCAAGCGTGGCGGTAAGACCTGGATCAAGATTTTCCCCGATAAGCCCATCACTGAGAAGCCCGCTGAGACCCGCATGGGTTCCGGTAAAGGTTCTCCCGAGTACTGGGTGGCCGTGGTCAAGCCCGGCCGCATTATGTTCGAGATGGCCGGCGTAGCCGAGGACGTTGCCCGTGAGGCTCTGCGTCTGGCTGCGAACAAGCTGCCCATCAAGTGCAAATTTGTCCGCAAGGAAGAAACGGATGGTGAGCAGGTATGAAAGCTAGCGAAATGGAAAAGATCCGTGAACTGAACGACGTGGAACTGGCTGAGAAGCTCGACGATCTGAAGAAAGATCTGTTCAACCTGCGTTTCCAGCACGCGATCAACCAGTTGGACAATCCGATGCGCCTGAAGGCCGTGCGCAAGGAGATCGCCGTTGTCAAGACGATCATCCGCGAGCGCGAGCTGAAGGCTCAGGCGTAACGGAAGGAGGAGTTAGTGTGAGCGAACGGAATCTGAGAAAGACCCGTGTGGGCACCGTCGTGAGCGACAAGATGGATAAGACCGTCGTCATCGCGATTGCCGACAACGTGCGTCATCCCCTCTACAAGAAGATCGTCAAGCGCACCGTGAAGCTGAAAGCGCACGACGAGAACAACGAATGCCGCGTGGGCGACCGCGTGGAGGTTATGGAGACCCGCCACCTGTCCAAGGACAAGTGCTGGCGCGTCACCAATATCATCGAGAAAGCGAAATAATTGTGTCAGTTGCACCGCATACCGTCTCGTGGCTTTCGTGGTCAGCGGGGTTGGTGTGATAAAAATGGTGCTCCTTGAAAGGAGGAAAAACTGTGGTTCAACAGCAAACCTACCTCAAAGTAGCCGATAACACCGGCGCGAAAGAACTGATGTGCATTCGCGTTCTGGGTGGTTCCGGCCGGAGGTATGCCAACATCGGCGACGTGGTCGTCGCTTCCGTTAAGAAAGCGGCTCCCGGCGGCGTCGTCAAGAAGGGCGATGTGGTGAAAGCCGTTATCGTCCGTTCCGTAAAGGGTGTCCGTCGTGCGGATGGCACGTACATCCGTTTCGATGAGAACGCGGCGGTCATCATCCGTGATGATAAGACCCCCCGCGGCACTCGTATCTTTGGGCCTGTGGCCCGTGAGCTGCGTGACAAGGATTATCTGAAGATCCTGTCCCTCGCTCCCGAAGTACTGTAATGGAGGTGTCGAAATTGAGTAACAAACTGCATGTGAAAAAGGACGATACCGTCCTGATC
>CAZVSE010000067.1:0-2916 GCA_964629445.1 uncultured Ruminococcus sp.
AATAGCGAGAACAGCACTGTACACGCCGCGGTCAGCGGTGTCCACCCGTTCGCGATGAAGATCTCACGCAGCTGGGTCGGATCGGCAATATCGGTCAAGCTTCCCTGCGAGAGATATGCCATCAGCATAATCGGAATGACGATCTCGTTGGCGGGAAAACCAAGGATGAAGGCGATCAGAATGACCCCATCCAGCCCCATCAGACGCGCAGTGGGGTCAAGAAAGTCTGCACAGCGTGCGAGCAGGGTCGCATCGCCGACCGAGATGTTTGCCAGACACCATAAGATCAGTCCTGCGGGTGCCGCTACCGCCGCCGCGCGCCCTAAAACAAACAGTGTGCGATCAAGCATCGAGCGTACGATCACCTGCCCGATCTGTGGACAGCGAAACGGCGGCAGCTCAAGTGTAAAGGAAGAAGCCTTGCCACGTAAAACGGTTTTGGATAACAGCCATGTAACTGCGAGGGTGACAAGAACACCGAGTAGGATGACGGCGGTGAGCAGCGTCGCCGCGAGTAGCGTGGAGCCGCCGCCTGCCGTGCCGACGAAGAAGATGGTGAGTAGCGTCAGTAAGGTGGGAAACCGCCCGTTGCAGGGAACAAAGTTGTTGGTCATGATGGCGAGCAGGCGCTCGCGTGGAGAGTCAATGATGCGGCAGCCGACCACACCTGCGGCGTTGCAGCCGAATCCCATACACATCGTCAGCGCCTGCTTGCCGCAGGCGTTGCACCGCGCAAAAGGGCGGTCGAGATTGTAGGCGATGCGGGGCAGATACCCGACATCCTCCAACAAGGTGAACAGCGGGAAGAAGATCGCCATCGGTGGTAGCATCACCGATACTACCCACGCCAGTGTGCGGTAGACTCCAAGCACCAGCACGTCGTGCAACCATAAGGGCGCGCGTAAGGTCGCAAACAACTCGGTTAGACGGTCTTGGATCCAGAATAAGCCATCGGCTAACAGTTGTGAGGGGAAGTTTGCTCCCTTGATGGTCAGCCAAAAGATCAGAATCAACAGTAAAATCATCGCCGGATAGCCGAAAACGCGGCCGGTGAGGATGCGATCGGCGCGACGGTCGCGCTCCGCATAGTTGTCGTTGCTGTAAAGCACAACGTCTTTACATACGGTTTGCGCCTGATTTATCAATCTACCGACTATACTGTCGCGTAACGCTTCGCCGTGTAAGCCTTTTCGCGCCAATTCCACGCGTTGCTGTGCGAGAACGGCGGCGATCTCCGGATCCTCTGTCAGAGAAAACCCGAGGATGTTGTTCAGTGTTGCCAAGAATGACGCGTCACGCTCGAGCAGACGCAGAGCCAGCCAGCGGGGACAGAATTTGTCGCCGAGTTTTCGGGCAAGCAGGGGAGTGAGCGCGTCGATGGCGTCCTCGATCGGCGGTGTGTAAACGGTGTTGCAAGCGGCCGTCTGTTTGCCACCTTCGTCCAAACGGTCGAGCAGTGCTCGGATGGTGCGCTTCTTGCGCGCGACCGTGGGGACGACGGGGACGCCGAGCCGTTCTTCCAGCTTTTCTATGTTCACGGTGATGTGCTTGCGCTTTGCCTCGTCGATGAGGTTGACGCAGACAACGACCGGCACACCGACCTCGATGACCTGCAGCACGAGGTTGAGGTTACGCTCCAGGCAGGTCGCGTCACACACCACCACTACGGTGTCGGGTCCACCGAAGCAGATAAAATCCCGCGCAACCTCCTCCTCGGCGGAATGTGCCATCAGCGAATAGGTTCCGGGGATATCCACCAACACGTAGTTTCGCTCGTCGGTGTGACATCGTCCCTGCGCATTGGTGACGGTCTTGCCCGGCCAATTGCCGGTGTGCTGATTCATTCCTGTCAGGGCGTTAAAGAGGGTGCTCTTGCCCACATTCGGATTGCCCGCGAGGGCGATCACCTGTTCTTGATCTGTCCGCTCGATCACAAGTCCGTTATCGATCGCGCCGCGCCCCGCCGCGGTTTTTGTCAGCCCCATTGTCGATTACACCCTTTCGATTAGGATATTCGCGCTGTCACGGTCGCGGATGGCAATGACCGCGCCGCGGAAGAGATAGGCGGCGGGGTCGCCTCCGGGGCTGCGCCCGACACATTCCACGTGTGTTCCTTCAATCAGCCCGATGTCGAGCAGTCGTCGACGTATACCACCGACGGATTTGAGTGCAGTGACGGTTGCGCACTGTCCGAGCATTAAATCACAAAGGCGCATATCATCCCTCCTCATCGTGGCAGGTTCGGCTATCGTCATACCGTCTTATTTTCAGTGTATGCCGAAGAAAAAATCGTGTGCGACAGAAAAGTATGGAAAATTGGCATAAAACATAGGGGAATACGGCATATCTTCTTGACAAGGAACATGGACTGTGAAAAATGTGAAGAAATGTCAACGTTCTGTTGTCATAGGCGTTTCAACGGGGCTGTGCTTTTTATTTAGGAGGATACACAAAAGGAACGGTGAACGGAATTTTTACAAAACGAAGGCGTTTGGATGTTGCGTATTTTCCTCGCGCATGTGCTCGAGATGGATATGTAAACGTCAAACATAGAAAAAGAGCCAACCGTTCAGGTTGGCTCTTTTTATGTATCTTATGGTGATTTAGCAGATACCCTGCGCCATCATAGCGTCCGCAACCTTCTCGAAGCCGGCGATGTTCGCACCGGCGACCAGATCGCCTTCCATACCGTACTTCTTCGCGGCATTGAAAGAGTTCCAGTAGATGTTATACATGATCTGCTTGAGTTTTGCGTCGACCTCTTCGGAAGTCCAGCTGTAGCGCATCGAGTTCTGGCTCATCTCCAGACCGGAGACAGCCACGCCGCCCGCGTTGACCGCCTTGGAGGGAGCGACGATCACGCCGTTTGCCTTCAGGTAAGCCATCGCCTCGTTGGTGGTGGGCATGTTGGCCACT
>CAZVSE010000068.1:0-2715 GCA_964629445.1 uncultured Ruminococcus sp.
GGGCGATGCTCGCGAGCATCTCGTCGTTGTCCGCGAGCTTCTTTTCCACCTCGTCCAGTCGGTGCATATTAGACTTTGAGCGATCGTCCACGCGCTGTACCTTCAGCGCCAATTCCTCGTTGGTCATAAAACCTTCCACCTTTCCCTAATACTTTTGATCAATAACGGATCTCGCGATCTGTTCCTGCGCCGATCTTGGTCGCGTGGATCGTGCGGGTCGCTTTGTTCACCGTGAACACATCAAACGACTGCTCGGTGATCGTGCCCGCGACGCGCTTTGAGATCGAATCATCGTTTTCGTTCTTGCTGTCACATCTGGTCGTGATCGTCCAAAAGTCGCATTGCTTCAATCGGTCGTCCCAAGTGTAAGTGTTATCCCACGCACCATCTTTGTGAACGTGCCCGCCGAAATAGCCGATCAGTGTACCTTTCGCCTCGGTAAAATCCACATCGACAGAAACGGCATCGTAGGCGTCACCACTCGCTTCGATAGGTTCGTCAAGCGTGATGATCGGTGCGGTATCACCGCTAACAAGGCACAGACGAACATAAACAGCCGTTTTATACAGCGTTTCGCTTTTGTTCTTATCAATAAACAAGCGCCCCTCTGTCGCCGTATCATCGAAGCCTTCCGCATCGGTAAATGTCGTAGGATAACAAGCATACACGAGTTCTTTGTTTGCGTTATAGAAGAAAAGCCTTTGGGCTGACATCGTGGCGTTTTTGTAGTAGATGGTCATATCGCCAACCGTGGTCACACCATCTCCGAGGAAGTTGGTCACGTCGTAGCCGCTTTCCTCCGACAATCCTGATGAAGATGTACGGTAGCCCGCGAGCCAATCATCGCTCGCCTTATCAACAAGGTTTGTATAGTTCGCAACAGCGCCTTGCGTTCCCTCAAAGCTACCCGCATAAGCAGTTTTGTTGACAAACGCATTCAGCACGTCTGCCATAACCCAACATTCGACCTCGCCGCTGACAAGGCGGTTGTCCTCCATTTCCGTGGCACCCCAGTGAAGCAGCTCACCGCTTCTGTCAAGCGGAACGTGAGAGGCAACGAGAACAGACCAGCCTTCCTCCAGCGTACTGAGAGCATTGACAACCATATCAAACTGCGACTGACCGTATCGGAAATTATTCATATTGGAATATTTAGAAGAGCCGTCCTCGTTTTGCTCGTACTTGTTGTTGTGAGTACTCAATACGATGTAGCGCACTTTAGCGTTTTTGTCGTCGGCATAATAGCCGCACCCGCTCTCATCAAAGACGACGCCGTCCATGGTGCTCACTACGCGCTTTATGCGGTTGTATTTCTTTTGCGGTGTGAAATTGAAGGCACTGTTGCCGCTGCCGTGGACGTCGTCTATCACACCGTCACCGTCGCCATCGGTGGCCCCGTAGGAGCCGTCGTGGTTGCCGTCGGTGATCAGCAGGCGGTCACGAACAGGCGCCAGCATATCCTCGATATTGTCCCACTCGTCGTCGATATAGTCGAGGTCGTGCAGGATGCCGTTGCGCGTGCCGCTGTCACCCAGAACGAGGGCGTATTTGATGCCGCACTCGTCTAAAATGCGCTTGGCAAGAAGCGGGGCGCGTTTACCGAGATTTTGCTCATAATGCATATCCGTCATCACAACAAACGAGAAGCAGTCCTTGCCGCCCTCATCCTGCAACGCTTTGATCGCCGCGATCTTATCGGGCAAGTAGGCTTCCCAATACTCGGGGAGCGCGTCACCCGCGAGCATTTTAGAAAACTCTTCTTCCGTACCTTCATAGCCGCCGTCTACCGCATATTGATAGGCGCTTTTACCTGTCGCGCCAGTCTCACCCTTCAGCGAAGCGAGCCATTCATCAAGATCACCCTCAAAGCCCTCTTCGACCGCCAGCTCATACGCAGACTTGCCATCCGCACCGCCATTTCCACCGACGGTACCGGAACCCTCGCTACCAACGCGCACCCCCCAGAGTTCAAATGTACTGCCCTCGACCCAGGTTTTGTTTGTGCCAAGCAACGTGTACAAGCCGACCTTGGTCACGGGCGAAAACGGCTCTGCATCCGACGGTGGGATCGCCACCTGCTTTTTCACGTTCGATTGGCTGTTCCAAACACCGTTTGCAAGCATCGATTCGGTCGCAAGGATTGTCAAGAAGCCGTCGCTCTCATCGTGACGAAAAGCCACCGTGCTGGAGCGCAACGATGCCGACTGAAAACCGACAGAAGCGTTACCAAGCACCGTATTACCGTTTACACTCATATACAGCGTGGACGTCGCGCCATCAGTTTGACCTGCGTGGGCGTGAACGTAGAAATCCGTCAACTCGAACGCGTTGCCCTCGCTGTCAGCAGAGAAGGTCACATACTGTGGCAACGAGCCATCCTCATCGGGCGTGACGGTGATAGTAGCGATGTGTTCGTAGACCTTTGTTGTAATGTCGCCATCTGCGCCTTTCAGCGAAGCGAGCCACTCATCAAGATCGCCCTCGAATCCTTTGGCAACCGCGAGCTCGTAGGCGGACTTACCGTCTTTACCGTCCGCGCCTTTCTTACCGGGCAAAGAAGAGATCTCAACGACTTTGCCGTTCGGCTGTCTTACTCTAAAAAATGACAATTACTCCACCTCCTTCACGATTACGGTACAAGGATCATCGGGTGCAATATTGGTCGCGATGGTGTATGTGCCGGCGACTTCTATCGGTAGCTTGTACACCGTCACG
>CAZVSE010000069.1:0-2394 GCA_964629445.1 uncultured Ruminococcus sp.
ATTCCGACTTCGTCGGAGTGATATTATTGCTTTGCAATAGTGTTATTGAAACCTTACGGTTTCAGTGTTATTTTATTCGCCTCTAAAACTTGCGAAGCAAATAACACTCGGCGTTAGCCGAATATCACTGCAAGGCAATAGAACTCGCCGCAAGGCGAATAAAACTGCGAGACTTCCTTATGAGAAGTCTCCCTGAGGGAGCCTTTTTTCTTGTTTTCGCAATTTACCTCTTTACATTGCGAAAGCGGTCGTGTATAATAGGATAGATATCACTCGTAATGGAGGATGCCTAATGAATTCGAAGATCAAGAACGACGAGACTGACTTTTTGTTTAAAGCGGTACTGCAGTTAGAAACGATGGAAGAGTGCTATAAGTTCTTCGAGGACCTGTGCACCGTGCAGGAGATCAAGGCGATGTCCCAGCGCATTGCGGTCGCGAAGATGCTCAGTGACGGCAAGGTGTACAGCGAGATCGTCAAGAAGACGGGTGCGTCCACCGCGACCATCAGCCGCGTTAACCGCTCGCTGGAATACGGCTGTGACGCGTACCCGATGATCTTCGAGCGCATCACCGCCAAGGACAACGCCGAATGAGCGGATACGGGAATTTTGCCGCGTTTTACGACGCGCTGACCGCCGACGTGGATTATGCCGCGTGGGCGGACTATCTGCTCAGCGTATTCGACCGCCACGGCGGCGCGCGCGGTCAGTTGCTGGATCTCGCGTGCGGCTCGGGCAGTCTTGCACTGGAGCTTGCCGCCCGCGGGGTGGACGTGATCGGCGTGGACGGCTCGCAGGATATGCTTGCCGTCGCGCGGGAGAAGGCGGAGGACGCGGGCGCGCCCGTGATGTTCCTCTGCCAGGATATGCGCGAGCTCGATCTTTACGGCACGGTGGACGGTGCGGTGTGTATGCTCGACAGCCTATCGCACATCTGTGAGACCGCCGAGGTGGGGGAGATCCTGCGTCGCTTGGGGTTGTTTATCGCGCCCGACGGGCTGTTAGTGTTTGATGTAAACACGCCGTACAAGCACCGCGCCGTGCTTGGTGATAACGCCTTTGTTTTCGAAGAAGATGAGTTTATGTGTGTGTGGCGCAACCGCTTCTCCGAGGCGCGGTGCGAGGTGTCGATGCAGCTCGATTTCTTTCTCGAAGAGAACGGCGCGTACAACCGCTACACCGACGAGGTGAAAGAGCGCGCCTATTCGATGACCACGTGGAAAAAGCTGCTCGCCGAGGCGGGCTTTGACCTGCTCGCGGTGTACGGCGAGCGAGATTTTGACCTGCCGACGCAGGATGCTGAGCGGTGGGTGTTCGTCGCGCGTAACCGCGCAATCAATCAGCAGAATGGAGTATAAGGATATCGATGGGTAAACTGATTCGCTGCCTGACCCGTGACGCGACGGTAATGGCGATGTTTTTGGATAGCAAAGATATTGTCGCCGAGGCAGAGCGCATCCACAAGCCCTCCGCTGTCGCGACTGCGGCGCTCGGGCGACTGCTGACTGCTGCCTCAATGATGGGCGTGATGCTCAAAGGCGAGTACGAGTCTCTGACCTTAAAGCTTGGCGGCGGCGGACCGCTCGGCACGGTGATGGCGGTGTCGGACAGCCACGGTAACGTGCGCGGCTATGCGCAAAACCCCATCGTCGAGATCCCACTGAAGCCGAACGGTAAGCTGGATGTCAGCGGTGCGGTCGGTCTTGATGGGCAGTTGTACGTCATGCGCGATACGGGCGGTGCTGAGCCGTATATCGGGTGTATTCCGCTCGTTTCGGGCGAGATCGCCGAGGATATTACGAGTTATTACGCGACGAGTGAGCAGACCCCGACGGTGTGCGCACTCGGCGTGTTGGTCAACCCTGACCTGACGGTACAGGTAGCGGGCGGATTGTTGCTACAGTTGTTGCCGTTCTGTCCGTCGGATGTCATCGACCGCGTCGAGGCGAATATCGCGAAGCTCGAGCCCGTGACAACGATGCTCGCCAAGGGGATGACCCCCGAGGACATCATCGCCATTGCGCTCGACGGGATGGAGTTTGATGTGTTGGACACCTACGAGCCGGCATATCGTTGTGCCTGCTCGCATAAGAAAGTAGAGGGCGCGTTGCTCGCTTTGCCGCGCGAGGAGCGGTTGGAACTGCCCGACGAGAGCGGTGTCGCGCAGGTCACCTGCCGTTTCTGCGATCGGGTGTATCGTTTCACTCGCGAGGAGCTTAAGTCGTTGGGAGAATAAGTGAAAATTTCTTTGGAAAAATAGGAAAAAACTCTTGACAAAAGCGGGGGCGTAGTGTATGATATACAGCGTCGCCCGTGACAGCACGGTGTGATCCTGCGAACGGAAGCATAGCTCAGCTGGTAGAGCACCTGCCTTACAAGCAGGGGGTCACAGG
>CAZVSE010000070.1:0-2380 GCA_964629445.1 uncultured Ruminococcus sp.
GCGCCTTTCTTGGTCTCGGCATCGTATTTCGTGACCTTGACCGTGACGCTCATCGTGTGGTGACCGCCCTCAAGAGCGGCAGAGCCATCCGTTACCGTCGCCCAGCCGGGGCTGTTCGCAAAGCTCAGCTGATATTCATCGGGCATATAGTACTCGAAGGACAGCGTGTAGATGTACTCATCCTGCGTACCCTCTTTGTCACGGTACTGTCCGATGTACCAGGTCTTATCAGCACCGATCTCAACCGCCGTCACATACGGATTGGTGGAGTCACTGACGACCCACTTAACGGTGTACTCACCCGCCTCATCGATCGTCAGAACGCCGTCCACGGACGTGTAGGTGTTGGTGCCGTCGGTCGCGATCGCCTTCCACTCAGTATCCGCAATGGTATACACACCCGCGGTTTCAGTCGCGTGCAGTGTACTGCCGCCCGCCGCGCAGTTGAGGATATACAGCTTGCCGCCGGCATTTGTCACCGACTCTTCCGTGATCGTTATGTTGTCGCAGGAGGTGCCGTTGTTGAAGATGATCTGCAGGGCGGCACCGTTCGTGAAGGTGGAACGCCCCACATAGTTGGCGCTCTTGATGCCGCTCACGGTACCACCGTTGATCTCCAGGTTGACATTATCGGTGTAGGTGGTTGTATAAGCATTCGCGTTCGCACCGATATAGATGCCGCCGCTGGAATTGGTCGTGCCACCGTTCATCACGAAATCAAAGCCCGGAATGGTCATGGATTTGTTATATCCCAGCAGGTAGATTCCAAAGAAATCACCGTTATTGATCGTCAACTCATACGGCTCGGTGGACGCAGACATCGATGTAGCGGTGCCGTACGATGCGTAGAGACGACCGGAAGCGTTGTTGTCACCCGATGCCGTATACGTCGCATTTTCTCCGAACTCCAGCGCATAACCGCCTGTAGATAAGCTCGCATCGTTCCCACCGGAGAACGTGTATTGGATATTATCAAGCTTGATGGGACCGTTAAGACCCTTCACATCGATCAGGTCCACCGTCTCGCTACCCGTCGCACCCTCAATGACGATGAGGTTGTTGTGCTCTGCCAGCTGACTGCCGTCTGTGGCGCTGATTGCATACGTAGCATCCATCAGTTTGATGACGCGCGTATCCGTTGTATCCAGCGTATTCAACGCCTCGATCGCCGCCGACAGGGTCTTAAAGGGAGCGTCCTGCGTGCCGGTGGTGGTCGCGTTGTCGCCGTCGGCACTCACATAGACGGTCGAACCGATATCCAACGGTATATCAGACTTTTTCCAAGTGATCTTATATTTGCCCGCCTCTTCGATCGTCAAAACACCGTTCTCCGAGGTGTAGGTGTTGGTGCCGTCGGTCGCAATAGCAACACGCTCCGTATCCGCAATGGTATACACACCCGCGGTTTCAGTCGCGTGCAATGTGCCTGCGCCCGCTGCGCAGTTGAGGATATACAGCTTGCCGCCGGCATTTGTCACCGACTCTTCCGTGATCGTTATGTTGTCGCAGGAGGTGCCGTTGTTGAAGATGATCTGCAGGGCGGCACCGTTCGTGAAGGTGGAACGCCCCACATAGTTGGCGCTCTTGATGCCGCTCACGGTACCACCGTTGATCTCCAGGTTGACATTATCGGTGTAGGTGGTTGTATAAGCATTCGCGTTCGCACCGATATAGATGCCGCCGCTGGAATTGGTCGTGCCACCGTTCATCACGAAATCAAAGCCCGGAATGGTCATGGATTTGTTATATCCCAGCAGGTAGATTCCAAAGAAATCACCGTTATTGATCGTCAACTCATACGGCTCGGTGGACGCAGACATCGATGTGATGGTGCCGTAAGATGTGTAGAGACGACCGGAAACGTTGTTGTCGCCCGATGCCGTATACGTCGCATTTTCGCCGAATTCCAGCGCATAACCGCCCGTGGCTAAGGGCGAAGTATTATCTCCGGAGAACGTGTATTGGATATTATCAAGCTTGATAGGACCGTTGAAACCGTAGACATTGATCAGGTCCACCGTTTCACTGCCCGTCGCACCCTCAATGACAATGAGGTTATTGTGCTCTGCCAGTTGATTGCTGTCTGTGGTGCTGATCGCATACGTGGCATCCATCAGCTTGATCACACGCGTATCTGTGGTATCCAGCGCATCCAACGCCGTGATCGCCGCCGACAGCGTCTTAAAGGGAGCATCCTGCGTACCGGTGGTGGTCGCGTCGTCGCCGTCGGCACTCACATAGACGGTCGAACCGATATTCAAGACGGGTTCGTCCTCTTCTTCCTCGGGAGCCTCCGTCCACGTGACGGTGTAAGTACCCGCTACCTCGATCGTCAGAACACCATTCTCTGACGTGTAGGTGTTGGCACCGTTGGTCGCGG
>CAZVSE010000071.1:0-2356 GCA_964629445.1 uncultured Ruminococcus sp.
GACAGTATGTCCGGCGACGACAACGAGCTGGATATCGGCGACACCGGCTGGGGCGATTTCGGCTTGTAACGGTCGATGCACCGGCAATCTCACTATCGAAAGGAGTAATAATATGAGAACCAAAAAACTATTGGCGATTCTGTTGAGCGTGGCACTGCTCGTCAGCGTGATGCCGCTCGGCGGGTTGGTTCTGCCGACGTCGGCAGAGACGACCACGGAAGATCTGATCGCGTATGTGGACACGGCGAGCACGGCGGATCCGGCGCTCGGCAGTGCCGATACGGCGTACACCTCGCTGACGGCGGCGATCGAGGCGCTGGACGCGGTTGAGGACACCGACACGGTGGCGTATGACCGCATTGTCAAGATCGTAGACACGACGTACAAATTGTCGTCGGTTACCGCGGATCTGAATGATAACAGCGGTAAAAATGCGTGCATTCCGGCGCACGACAGCCATATCACCATCGTGGGTAACGATGGGACGAACAATACGCTGGACCTGACCGCGGTGTTCGGTCTCGGCGGTCCTGTGACGATCGACGATATCAGCTATACCGTCGCATCGAACGGTGTGACCAACGGCTTGTTTGTGAGCGGTCACGAGCTGACCTTCGGCAGCGGCGCTGTGTCGGTAAAGCCCGATTCGAATGATATTCGCATTTATGTCGGTATAAATACCAGCGTTGCATCGGACAGAGGAAGCGCCTCCAAGCTGACGTTGCTGGGCGATGGGCACACCAAGATCGCGCGTATATATGGGTATGGCAGCGGCGACACCGGTGACCGTAAGGCACCGACGATGGTTTTTGAGGATGTTACATCCACATATTTATATCTCGGTGCGCCGGATGGAAATGCGAACTATACAACGAACTATAACGTTGAAATTAACGGCACCTCGACTTTCAAAACCATCAATTATACCAGCCAAATGGCGCGCGCTACCTTTGCAGAAAACAAAGGCTTGCAGATCATCCTCAACAACGGTGCGACGAATGCGAGTCTACCCCGCACCTATACGGATGCGAACAGTGTGACACAGACCGTGTATTTCCTCAATGTGGCGGAGGATACGGCAGGCGGCGCAACGCTGAGCGCGGTTGATGGTGCGAATGCGGGCGTCTATCAGGTGAACGGCGACAGCGCTGTACAGCCGGTGGTGAAGGATACCAGCGGCAACGCAGTGGATGGCGTTGTTTATGATTCGGATACCAAGACTTTGACGATCCCCACCGCGGGCGAATACAACGTCACGTGGGAAGTGCCAAAGAATATCAGCTCGACCGTGTATGTGGACTACACGAACGGCGACGATGCGACCATCTATGGCTCGGAGGAGGCACCCTTCAAGACGCTGACGGCGGCAATCAAGGCGCTGGATGCGTTGGATACGACCGACGAGCGCGTGGTCAAGATTATGGACACGACGTATACGGTCAAGAGCAGTGACCCTGCCACTGTCAACAGCAGTTGGGGTGTGCTTCCCGTACACACGAATCCGATCACGATTAAGGGTGCGGACAGCACCAACAATACGATCGTACTGACACAGGTGGCGAGTATCGGCGGCCCGGTGGTTTTGGATGATATCACGTACAAAGTCGTTTCCAACGGCGCTACCAACGCGTTGTTCTTGGGCGGTCACGAGATGACCTTTACCGCAAGCTCTAAAACTTCTGCGGACAGTGATACGAATGTGTATATTTTCACGGGTAGTCACTATGACTATTTGGAAAACGCCGGCACAACACCGAAACTGACTATGCTCGGTGAACATTCTGTGTTTTATATGTATGCACACGACCGTGCAGTAGCAGACCCGTCCGAGCATCCCGGTGCCAACTTGGTTTTGGATGATCTCGGTACACTTGGTCAGCTTGCGTTGGGTACACACGGTTCAACGTATAATGATGTGACGATAACGACAGATATCAATATTGAATTGCGTAGCAATATAACCATAAGCAAATTGGCGAACAACCTTTCTCGTATCACCTTTGCGAATGGTAAGACCATGCAGATCATCCTCAACAATGGTGTGACGAATGCGACATTGACCGACGCGACGTATACGGATGCGAACAGTGCAACCATCACCCCCTACATCATCAACAGCGAGGCGGGCGGCAGTACGTTGCACGCGACCGAGACCGCGGGTGTGTACACCATTGCAGACACCTCTTGGGTGGCGACTGCGACTGACTCTAACGGCACGACCTACGAGTCGGAGAACGGCATCCTGACGGTCGGCGCCGCGGGCGAATATAACGTCACGTGGGAAGAGGTGAAGAACATCAGCTCGACCGTGTATGTGGACTACACGAACGGCGACGATGCGACCATCTATGGCTCG
>CAZVSE010000072.1:0-2189 GCA_964629445.1 uncultured Ruminococcus sp.
CCGGTGTTGGAGTACACCTCGGTGTCGAAGACCATCACGTTGACATCCTCACCGGAAGCAAGCACGTGGTCCAGACCGCCGAAGCCGATGTCGTACGCCCAGCCGTCGCCGCCAAAGATCCAGACGGACTTCTTGGACAGATATTCCTTGTCAGCGAGGATCGCGGGAGCGGTCGGGCAACCGGCAGCGGCAGCCTTCTCCAGCTCAACGATCAGCGCCTTGGTCGCGGCGGTGTTCTTCTCGCCGTTGTCGACCGTGTTCAGATACTCCTCGGCAGCCGCCTTAAACTCAGCGGAAGCCTTATCGGAAGCCGCCATCTCCTTGATCTGCTCGATGAGACGAGCACGGACAGCCTTCTGACCAAGGTACATACCGAAGCCGTGCTCAGCGTTGTCCTCGAACAGAGAGTTCGCCCAAGCGGGACCGTGGCCGTTCGCATCGGTGGTGTACGGAGAGGTCGCCGCGGGGCCACCCCAGATGGAGGAGCAACCGGTGGCGTTGGAGATGTACATACGATCGCCGAACAGCTGCGTGATCAGGCGGGCATATGCAGTCTCAGCACAACCTGCGCAGGAGCCTGAGAACTCGAGCAGCGGCTTCTTGAACTGGCTGGCGATCACGGTGTTGCCGCAGGTCTCGGGCTTCTCGGAAACCTTCTCGACACAGTAGTCGAAGACTTCCTGCTGAGCGGCCTGGCTATCCTGAGCAACCATCGTCAGAGAGTTGGTCGGGCAGACGCCGACGCAGACGCCACAACCCATACAATCCAGCGGAGAAACCGCGAGCGTGTAGGTGTAGTTGGTCTTCACAACGGGCTTCGCGTGCTTCTTCATCGCCTCGGGAGCCGCCGCAACCTCCTCCTCGCTCATCGCGAAGGGACGGATGGTGGCGTGCGGGCAAACGAAGGAGCAGCGGTTACACTTGACGCAGGTGTCGGGATTCCACTCGGGAACCATCACTGCAACGCCGCGCTTCTCATAAGCGGAAGCGCCCTGCTCAAAGGTACCGTCCGCGTGATCGATGAAGGCGGAAACAGGCAGGCTGTCACCGTCCATCTTGCCGACGGGTTTCATAATGTTATCAACCATCTTGACCAGCTTCGCAGGACCGTTCTCGGACTCGACAACAACGTTGTCCTCAGCGGTAGCCCACGCGGCGGGTACATCGATCTTCACAAACGCGGTAGCACCGGCGTCGATCGCCTTGTGGTTCATCTCCACGATGTCCATACCCTTCTTGGAGTAGGACTTGGTGGCAGCATCCTTCATATACTGAATGGCGTCAGCCTGCGGCATAACGTTCGCCAGCGTGAAGAACGCGGACTGCAGGATGGTGTTGGTGCGCTTACCCATACCGATCTCGATGGCGAGGTCGATGGCGTTGATGGTGTAGAGCTGGATATTGTTCTTCGCGATGTAACGCTTCGCCTCGGCAGGCATATGCTTGTCGAGCTCTTCCGCGCTCCACTGGCAGTTGATCATAAAGACACCGCCGGGCTTAACATCGTTGACCATCTTGTAGCCCTTGACAACATAGGAGGGGTTGTGGCACGCCACGAAGTCTGCCTTGTTGACGTAGTAGGGACTCTTGATCGGCTTATCACCGAAGCGCAGGTGGCTGATGGTGATACCGCCGGTCTTCTTGGAGTCGTACTGGAAGTACGCCTGCACATACTTATCGGTGTGGTCACCGATGATCTTGATGGAGTTCTTGTTCGCGCCGACGGTACCGTCGCCGCCCAGACCCCAGAACTTGCACTCGATGGTGCCCTCGGCAGCGGTGTTGGGTGCTTCCTTCTCCTCAAGGGAGAGACCGGTCACATCGTCCACGATGCCGATGGTGAACTGCGCCTTGGGTGCGTCCTTAGCCAGCTCGTCGTACACAGCGAACACGCTGGAAGGAGGCGTATCCTTCGAGCCCAGACCGTAACGGCCGCCGATCACACGGATGTCACCGCGACCCTGAGTCGCCAGAGCCGTAACAACGTCCATATACAACGGCTCGCCCAGCGCACCGGGCTCCTTGGTACGGTCAAGGACCGCGATCTTCTTAACAGTCGCGGGGATAGCAGCAGCCAGCTTGTCTGCACAGAAAGGACGGTACAGACGGCACTTGACCAGACCGACCTTCTCACCCTTGGCGGTCATATAATCAATGACCTCTTCAATCACGTCGCAGATGGAGCCCAT
>CAZVSE010000073.1:0-2003 GCA_964629445.1 uncultured Ruminococcus sp.
GAGAGGATGCGCTTGCGCAGGCGGATGGACTCGGGCGTCACCTCGACGAGCTCGTCGTCGTTGATGAACTCCAGCGACTGTTCGAGGCTGAGGATGGTGGGCGGGACAAGGCGCAGCGCCTCATCCGAGCCGGAGGCGCGGGTGTTGGTGACGTGCTTCTTCTTGCAGACGTTGACGACGATATCCTCGTCGCGGGGGGATTGCCCGACGATCATCCCCTCATAGACAGGTACACCGGGGCCGACGAACAGCGCGCCGCGGTCCTGTGCGCCCCACAGACCGTAGGCGCAGGTCTCGCCCGTTTCGTGTACGACCAGCGAGCCCTGCACACGCTGGGGGATCTCCCCTTTGTAGGGCTCGTAGCCGTCGAACAGGCTGTTCATAATGCCGTTGCCGTTGGTGTCGGTGAGGAACTGCTGACGATAGCCCATCAGTCCGCGGGAGGGAATGCGGAATTCGAGGTGGCTGATGCCGGTGTCCCGTGTGCCCATATTGACGATCTCCGCCTTGCGCGAGCCGAGACGCTCCATAATCACGCCGACATACTGCTCGGGTACCTCGATGACCAAAAGCTCCATCGGCTCAAGGATCTCGCCGTTTGGACCTGTCTTGAGGATGACCTGAGGGCGGCTGACCGCGAACTCGAAGCCCTGCCGCCGCATCGTCTCGATGAGGATGGAGAGGCTCAGCTCTCCGCGCCCCGACACCTTGAACGCGTCGGTGGTGTCGGTCTCCTCGACCCGCATACTGACGTTGGTCTCGATCTCTTTAAACAGGCGGTCGCGGATGTTGCGGGAGGTGACGTATTTGCCTTCGCGGCCCGCAAAGGGGCTGTTGTTGACCATAAAGATCATCGAAATGGTCGGCTCATCGATGTGGACAAAGGGCAACGCCTCGACGTGTTCGGGATCGCAGGCGGTCTCGCCGATGTTAAGATCCGCGATGCCGGTGACGGCGACGAGGTCGCCCAGCGATGCGCTCTCACATTCCGCGCGGTGCAGGCCCTCGAACTGATAGAGCTTGCCGATGCGGGCGTTCTGGGTGGTGCCGTCCCGCTTACACAGCGTGACGGTCTGGCCTGTGCGCACGCTGCCGCGCTCAACGCGCCCGACGCCGATGCGCCCCGTGTAGTCGTCGTAGTCGATGTTGGAAAATAGGATCTGCAGCGGACCGTCAGGGTCGCCCTGCGGCGCGGGCACGTGCTCGAGGATCGCCTCGAACAAGGGGCGCATATCCCCCTCGCGCGCGTCGGGGTCGAGCGAGGCGTAGCCGTCGCGCCCCGAGGCGAAGATGACGGGGAAATCGAGCTGATCCTCGTCCGCGTCGAGTTCGATGAAGAGGTCGAGCAGCTCGTCGATGACTTCATAGGGGCGGGCACCGTCGCGGTCGATCTTGTTGATGACAACGACGGGACGCTTGCCGAGTCCGAGCGCTTTTTTCAGCACGAAGCGGGTCTGTGGCATACAGCCCTCGAACGCGTCGACGAGCAGCAGCACGCCGTCCACCATCAGCAGGATGCGTTCCACTTCGCCGCCGAAATCGGCGTGACCGGGGGTGTCAACGATGTTGATCTTGGTGTCGCCGTATTTGACGGCGGTGTTTTTGGACAGGATGGTGATGCCGCGCTCGCGCTCGAGGTCGTTGGAGTCCATCACACGCTCAGCGACTTGCTCGTTGGCGCGAAAGATGCCGCTCTGCCGCAGCATCTGATCCACCAGCGTGGTCTTGCCGTGGTCGACGTGAGCGATGATGGCAACATTGCGTAAATTTTCTCTGCTTCCCATAAGTTGTGCTTCCTTTATCGTTGGATTAATACAATAACCAAGATAGTATACCACGCAAAACCCCGTTTCGCAAGAAAAATTCAAAAGAAAGTAAAATTCCTCTTGCATTTTGTTGGGGGGTATGCTATAATACCACTCGCAGTTGACAAGTGACTGCCGAATAACCGGGTGTGGCGCAGTTGGTAGCGCGCTTGACTGGGGGTCAAGAGGCCGTGAGTT
>CAZVSE010000074.1:0-1880 GCA_964629445.1 uncultured Ruminococcus sp.
CAACGGGCGGCAGCACGCTGCACGCGACCGAGACCGCGGGTGTGTACACCATTGCAGATGACGGTCTGGTTGCTGTCGCGACCGACGGCACGAATACCTATCGTTCCTACAAGGGTGAACTTGTCATTGATGAGCCTGGCACCTATGTGGTAACGTGGGAGCCTGAGGTGGTGCTGACGCAGGGCGTGCAGATCCGCAAAGACGGCGGCATGCGCTTCCTCAGCACCGTCGACGGCATCGGCGCGACCCGCAACGATGACGGCACGGCGAACTATGATAACGCGCGTATCACCGTCGACGGTAATGAGTACGAAGTCACCACTGCCGGTACGCTCTTCGCACGCGTTAAAGTGGTCGGCAATGCAGAGCTTATCTACGGCGCGTCGAATGTCTATGACATCCCTGCCGAGAAACTGCAAAAGACCGAAAATGCGCCGACGGGCATCACGGTGAATGAGGGTGCGATCCTGTTTACTGCCGTTATCACCAATATTCCCGAGAGCGCTTGGGGCGAGGAACTGGTCGCCCGCGCGTACGTGGCCTATAAGGACGGCGAGGAGACAAAGTACGTGTATGGCAATACCATTACCCGCGTTTATGAGGACGTGCTTGCAATGACGAATATTGTTCTGACCTCGCCCGCGGACGGCGCCGAGGTCGTGCTTGCCAACGAGCTGGTTTACGGCTGGTGGAAGAGTTACAGCAGCGAATCGTCGCTGGCCGGTTCGACCGAGATTGATGCACAAACCGTGGAATTGGGTGTCGATCGGCATACCCCTGTCCCCGTGACATTGGAGTGGGATGCGGCAGAGCCTGCGGACTCTTACACGGTCTATCTGTCGACGGATGCCGATATGACTGACGCGGTGACGTATGAGGTGGCCGATAGCTCGCTTGTTCTGGACAGTCTGTTTGTCGGAACGGATTATTACTGGCAGGTTGCGGCAAATTATGAAAACGGTGATGTTCTCAAGAGCCTGGTCAATCATTTTACGACCGCAAACAGCCCGCGAATGATCGGCGTAGAGGGTGTCAGCAACTCGCGTGACATTGGCGGCTTGTTTACCGAGGACGGTACACACCGAATTAAGCAGGGCTTGATTTATCGCAGTAGTCATTTGAACAATTTGTGTAAGACGGATGAGGCATCGAATCTGTTGTATCCCGACAGTGTTGCCTACCTCGCGGATACGCTTGGTATCAAGACAGAGCTGGATCTTCGCGCAGAGGGCGAAAGCAAGTATGTTGGTTCAACGCCCATTACGGGCGCTGGTTATATCAACATCAGTGGCAAGTCGTATATTTACGGTGATAGTAGCATCTTGACTGAGGAAGGGATGTCGGTCATCGCGCAGGAGATCAAGGTGTTTGCCGACGAAAGCAATTATCCTATCCTGTTCCATTGCTCGGCAGGACGTGACCGTACGGGAACTCTCGCGTTGCTCTTAGAGGGTCTCCTCGGTGTGAGCAAGGAGAACATCCTGCGAGATCACGAAATGTATATTTTCTCTTCTACGGCAGCGGCAACCGATTCCGGATATTCTGTTGAACATTTTAAGGCCACGATTAAGGCAACGTATAATGCGATCGATGAAGCTTATGAGGGCGATACCTTCGCGGACAAGGTGGAAGCGTACCTGTTGGCTTGCGGTGTGACCGAGGACGAGATCGCGAGTATTCGCTCCTTAATGTTGGAAGAGGTTGGTTGATTTGGTTTTGCGCTAAATAAAAAGGAGATTTCTTGATGACAAGGAATAAGATTTATCTGTCCTGTTGAGCGTGGCAC
This sequence comes from uncultured Ruminococcus sp., assembly GCA_964629445.1. Lineage (GTDB taxonomy): Bacteria > Bacillota > Clostridia > Oscillospirales > Acutalibacteraceae > UBA5905. Next base: position 1,787 of record CAZVSE010000074.1, read on the forward strand.
TGCTCGTCAGCGTGATGCCGCTCGGCGGGTTGGTTCTGCCGACGTCACCGAAGACGCGCTTGCGTATATTTGCCCGTTGGTACAGGGCGAGCCG